>JALJPB010000019.1:13786-63363 GCA_022969175.1 Colwellia sp.
AAACAGGCTTATTTAAAATGCCTACCAAGGATACAAAAAGATTAGGTGGTCATGCGATGATCGCTGTTGGTTTTGATGACGAGCAGCAACACTTTATTGTTCGCAACTCTTACGGTGTTGATTTTGGTGACAACGGCTATTGTTATATTCCTTATGAATTTTTTACTAGCAGCTACCCTACAGCTGAAAAAGAGCAAGCTAATACCTTTAGTTTTTGGTGTCTGTTGTAATTCTTTATATACCCGTCATCCCCGAGTGCTTTGTCGGGGATCTGGTATTTAAAAACTATGGATTCCGGCCAAGAGCTCACCGGAATGACAATCAAAAAAACTCTCTGGTATGACAATCAAAAAAAACTATCTGGCATGACAACCTAATAATTGTCTAAATCTAAATATCCAGCAGGATAGTCTTTAGTTTCCGGTAATGGCGGCGTACTGCCCACTAATGCTAACGACATAAAACAATTACTCAGGGCAATGATTAATTTATCATTCACTAACTCTTCAAGGGCTTTATCAAGCCGACTATCATCTATTTGCCTATCCTGAACATTGCTAAGTTTGTCTTTTAATCTACCTTTTGCAATTGGCTCACCGCACAAACGATAAATATCAGCCTTTATGCCGGTTAATGTATGGGTAAAATTCGTCGCTACGGCCCTAGTATCAATAATAACTATTTGACTGACTTGGTCACTCATATACATTAGCGGAATTGCAGTCTCCCAAGTATTACTCCACAAAGTGACTGCTTTTTGTAAATGTTTATGCTCAGCCATGTCGTACTGAAAACTATTTTCTAAACTAAAAACATCAGTTTGTTTTGTCGATTTCTCATCAAAAAAGTAAGCGATATTAGTAAGTTTATCGGCAGCTAAAGGATAAATATATTGATAACTTTTTAGAGGCTCTAAAGTTAAGCCGTAGCTAGCGGCTTTATTAAAATAAGGGCTAAAGCGCACATAACGAATTTTGATTAAACTTTTATAAGGTGGCTGAATATGAGCTATTAACGGAATAATATCGGCCATCTCGTTATACCAATGGCCTTTCTCGTTTGGCGCACCACATAATAAGTTCCATGAGACCCTAACACCATAATTTCGACACCACTTGAGTGCTGAAATATTTTGAATGGCAGTGGCTCCTTTTGCTACTAATTTTAAAAAATCATCATTAAGGCTTTCAAAACCTGGTTGTATCCAACGAATACCTGCATTGGCGAGCTTTTCTATATGCTGCTTTTTTAAATTAGATTTGGTTTCATAAAAAATATTATACGCTTGCTTTTTGCTCAGTTCAGGCAACACTGTTTTCATGTAATCCATAGGTAAAATGTTATCAACCACTTCGAATTTAGTGATGTGGTATTTACTTGATAGAGAGTCAAATTCTTTAATAACACTTGCTGGACTTTTTACTCTATGCTCCATACTCACACCATTGAGGCCACAAAAAGTACAATGTTTTTTTGCTCCCCACCAGCAACCACGTGAGGTTTCAACTATTAGACCGGAATTAATATAAGGTGATAGTGAGAGTTCATCTATGGTAGAAAAATAAAAATCAAAAATAGGTGCAGCTACTTTACTCATATCCTCAATATAACCACGAGGGGGTTGTTTGACTTGTTTGTTATCAGATACTAATAAAGTGGCTTTTTGGCTGATAAAACCAAAAGGTAAATTTTGTGCGGTTATGGGAACACCACGCATAAGTTTATCAATAAAGTCGCCGATAACATCATCACATTCACCAGAGAAGACATAATCAACCCATCGAAATTCCTCACTGAGTGTTTGACCCATAACCCCTTCACAGTTTGCTCCCCCCATTAAGGTAATAATGTCAGGGTTAGCTGCTTTAACTTTTCGTAGTAAAGCAAGGGATGCACAATTTTGTTGGAAGGTAGATGTACAGCCGACAATCTTAGGTGGATTGGCTAGTATTTTAGCTGCCAATTGCTCTATATACAGTTCTGCTTGCTCTCTGGCTGAGAGTAATTGTTGTTTAACTTCTTCTGTGATATCTGAAAACAAGGCAAAGAAGTTTTCATCATTTGTTTGCTGCGCTTCCTCGTCATCCTCACTATTAGAAACGGAAAAAGCAGCTCGTGAAAATGTCCATTCTCCCAATAAATGTTCATGAAACGAGTTATCAATGACATCGTATTGATCTAAACCCAGCAAAGCTGAAAATTCCACATTACCGTAAATGCCTTGCACTTGATAACCGTAAGCTGCAATATAATTTTCAATCAGCCCAAGCGCTAACGAAGGGCGAGTAATTGAAGAGTAAGGCATATTAATTAAGCAAACATCGGGTGCTAATTCTGGCATTAAAGCAAACATCTAAAAATTATAATAACTACACGATAACCAATATTGACGCTCAATTAAAGAGTAAATTAAGGTTATGTTTTATCTGTTGTTTATTCAACTCCAACAAAATCAAATAAAATTCAAAAAACATAAAAGTAGCCCTTTTACAGCAGGTCAATAAGCTGTTAATGTATCCACTGGCTAATATTCAATCGATTTGTTTATATTTTGAAGGTGAGTATCAAATGCAGTTAAATATGTCTTTTATCATTAATTTTTTTAAACGTGTATTCTCTAGTGATCATGACAGAAAAATACCACAGGTTAAACCTGCGGCGATTAAGCGCACGTTACCGTCAACCCCCATCAACCCTATGGCTGACGAAGTAGAAAACGCCAATACCGTTACTCACGATCTCATTCACGAGATAGAAAAAAACAAACACATTCAAGATGAAGCTCCTGATAAGCAGCAAGAAGTTTCGGTTGAAAAACAAGAGCAAGAACAAGAACAAGAACAAGAACAAACTGTAATAACTCCGCCCTCGCCAATTGAACTTGCTGTTGAAACTAAAGTTGAAGCTGAAGTTGAAATAAAAGTAGAAGAGAAAGCAGAAGAAAAAGCAGAAGAAAAAGCAGAGATTAAATTAGCCTTAGCGCCTGAGCCTAAACTTGAGTCTAAACCTGCACCTGAACCTGAAAAAGTTGAGCAAGCGCCAGAAAAAATTAAAACCGAAACTAAACAGACTCAGTCAGAAACCAAAGAACCTGAAAAATCTAAGCCTAAGCCTAAAGCTAAAGTGGCGGTAAAAAAAGAAACTAAAGCTAAACCTGCAACTAAAGCAGCAACCAAAGCAGAGCCAAAAGCTAAACCTTCAACTAAAGCTGAAACTAAAACAGAAAGCAAAGCTAAGCCAAAAGCTAAACCCGCAGCGAAACCGAAACCGAAAAGCACCACCAATAACATTCCCAAAACAATTGTATTTGATGAAGCTGAAAGTAGCCTAACCACGAAAAGTAAGCGTATTGTCGGTCACTGCAAGAAGAACCCTGACTCGTTCAAAGTCACTCATATTGTTAAACCAGAACAAGATAAATTAAGACTTAATTTAACGCTAGTCGATTGGAAAAATTCCGATGGTTTAAGCTTTGTAACTTACGATGTTGCAAACGATGCGCTAGTTTTTTCGAAGAAATGTGATGATGCTTTAGCTGCTCAGCTTAATGATGTTTTACTTACCTGGGCGAGAGAAGTTTATAAGAGTTACTATAAATAACTTAGTACAACCTTATTGATCAATAAAATCAAGTGGTTACATCAGAAGATGTAACTACTTAATGCATTCCTAATTAAACAGTTCTTTTAAACCGTTCTATTAAATCTTTTCGACAATAACTGCCGTACCATAAGCCAATAACTCAGACATACCCGTATCAATAGCACTGGTGGTGAATCTGATATTAACAATCGCATTAGCGCCTTTATCTTCTGCTTGTGAAATCATTCGAGCCATAGCTTGTTCTCTAGCCTCCACTAACATTTCAGTGTAACCAACGACTTCGCCACCAATAATACTTTTAAGGCTAGCCATAATATCTCGGCCAATGTGTTTTGATTGCACCATATTCCCTGTCACTAAATCGACAGTTTGAATGATAGTATAACCGGGTAGTTCAGGGGTGTTTGATAACAGCATGTTATTTCCTTATCGGTGATTAATGTTAATTCGATCAATGAAATGATCTGTATTTACTATACAAACAAATACAGTTTTAAATACTCTTTTCAAAATATTACTTTCAAAATAATGTTTGAAATACTTCCATGTCGACTTCAGGCCAAATTTTATTTGCCTTATCTTTGGCCAGGCTTTCCCTTAATTCAGTTAATTGCTGTTTAACAACATCCCTACCTAACTGTTTAGCTTGAAACATTGGGCCACCTTTATATCGTGGAAAGCCATAACCATGTAGCCAAATAACATCAATGTCTGAAACTCGCTGGACAATGCCTTCTTTTAACAGAGCCAAACCTTCTGATATTAGGGCAAACAATGCCCGTTGAACTATTTGTTCATCACTAAATGTTACTTGTTTAATGTTTAATGACTTTGCTTTTTGCTCTAAAAGTGATTGCACGATAGAAGAAAATTGTTTTTTGCCGATTTCATCATAATCATAAAAACCTGCCTTAGTTTTACGACCTAAACGGTTAGCTTCAACCATAGTTGCTGCAGCTCTAAAATAGCCTTTATCATGCTCTGGAAAAGGCTGAGCGCTACGGGCACTGTGGCCAATATCAATACCCGATAAATCTTGCACCGCTAACGGGCCCATTGCCATGCCCCAGTTGGTCATGGCATTATCTATTTGTTCAACTTTTGCGCCTTCCAATAACATTTGCTGAATTTCGCGACCATAACGGGTATACATGCGATTACCAGCAAAACCAAAACAGACCCCCACCAGCACTGACACTTTTTTCAGCTGCTTACCTACTTGCATTGCGGTGGCAATCACTTGTTCGCTGGTTTTATCTGCTTGTACTACTTCTAAAAGCTTCATAATATTAGCGGGGCTAAAAAAATGCATGCCAACCAATTGTTCTGGACGGCTAATTGACTGAGCAATAGCGTTAATATCTAAATAAGAGGTATTAGTGGCAAACACAGTGGTTGGTTTACAAATTTCAGTCAACTTTTTAAACAGCTCTTTTTTAACATCGATATTCTCAAAAACTGCTTCAAGCACTAAATCACAATCAGCTAAAGCTTGGTAATCAATACTACCTGATAAATTAGCAATGCAGCTGTCAGCGGCTTGTTGACTCATTCGGCCACGCTTTACATTATTGGAAAAGTTATTTTTAATGCGTATCAAACCAGCCTCAAGAGCTTCATTTGTTTGCTCAATTAACTGAACTTTGAAATTAGCCGACAAAAAGCTTGTCGCGATACCTGAGCCCATATTACCGCCACCAATAATACCAACATTAGTCACTTTTAAAGGCGTTGCAGTATTGCTAATTTTCGCCGCTTTTTTCTCTGCACCAAAGGCATGAATAAGTGCTGCAGATTGCGGTGATGCGCGCAGCATTAAAAATTGCTCTCGCTCATAAGCCATGCCATTGCTGATATTCATTGCTTGAGTTTTTTCTAAAACGTCAAAGGCGACAACTGGCGCTAATTTACCACGAGCTTTTTTTGTTATCGCGACTTTTGCTTGCTGCCAATTAAAAGCTGCACCATCTACAGGCAAGTCGCCAATACGTTTAGGTGTTAAATGGTTAGTTTCGATAAGTTGGCTGGCAAAAGCTATGGTTGCTTCATCCAATTTATCTATTTTATCTACTGTACCTACTTTATCTAAGCCAGTTAAACCGCTTTGTCCATCTTCAACGATGACATCGATTAATGAACTATCAGCAAAAGATTTAACATTTATATGGCGACCTGAAGTGATCATCTCTAACGATTTTTCAGGACCCAGAATACGCATTAATCTTTGTGTGCCACCAGCCCCTGGAATTAACCCCAAGTTAACTTCAGGTAAACCAACTTTCGCTGTACTTAATGCTACACGGTAATGACAACTCAGAGCCACTTCAAAACCACCGCCAAGTGATGTACCAAAGAGTGCTGCGATCACTGGCTTTGTACAAGCTTCAATGCGATTAACCACGTCAGGAAGAAATGGCTCAGTTGCTGGTTTACCAAATTCTTTAATGTCTGCACCAGCAATAAAAGTTTTGCCTTGGCAGCGGATAATAATCACTTTAACTTTGTCATTATTTTCCAAGCTTTCGATTGCGTTAACCAAACCCGATCTTACTTGCCCTGATAGCGCGTTAACCGGTGGGTAATTTATAGAGATAATCGCAATAGCACCGTTTGACCGTGTACTAAAGTTAACATTAACCACTGGGTTAGGGTTTTCGTTTGTCATTTTATTCTCTTTTAATTTTTAATTTTTGGTTTTGAGTTTCTTTGAGTTTTCAGGTTTTTAGCTTTATTTTAGCCTAATACTGACGACTTTAACTGAAGCGCTGCCAATAGCTGGCTTGCTCTTTAGGCAAGCCGCCTGATGAATTTTGTAATTGTTGTCTAATATAACTTAGTGAAGGCTGAGCCAATTCGCTATATAAATTGTTGACCAATTGACGTGCCGCAAAACCTTGCCATTGCTCGGGTAACATTTGTTTAGGTAGTTCATGATCTTTTAATAAAATACGGCGGTATTCGTGAATCAGCAAAGTACGTAATAGAAAGCTTTGTTGCTCTGAAATATCATTTAAGGGATCTTTAATATTAGTTAACATTTTAGCTTTATCTTTGCCTTCAACTTTTCTCATCAAGACTTGATAACTGATTAATAGCTGCTGATATTGCTCAGCCAGTTCACTGATATGCCATCGCTTTTGTACTAAGGTTTTTAAAACCTTGGCTGAACAGTCATCAATTGTTTTGCAACTAAAGACCACGACCGCATCGGTTAACTGTAATTCTTTTAAGGTTTCATTTAATGACGTTTGCTCAATACAAGGATGAGCAAAAACCCCCGATGAAAGGCTGCTAAAACCTAGCCAGTGAAGTTGTCTTCGAAATGCAGGCATGGCTTGTTCACTAACAAAAGAGGGCAATACCAACAACCAGTTACCATGCCAATCATCATGTGTGCTTGAATAAATACGACGAGCCGCTTTTTCATAATGCAGTTTTGCTGACTCGGTAAAAGCATAAAAACTTTTTCTGCCCACTTTTTTAACTTGTAACCAATCATCTTGTACTAGGCGAAAAACAGAGGTTCTAATTAAACGCTCTGAATACCCTAAGGGCTTGAGAGATTCAATTAATGATCCTAGCCATAACCAATCACCATGTTGTGACAAGACATCACCAAAGACTGTCACTATAAATGACTTACAACTAAAATTACCCGCAGAACATCTGTTGGCAATAAAGTCATTGATAAGAGATGAGTTAGCTAAAGTTGTCATCAATTAAACGCTAAACATCACAATCAATTTCAACTTCACTCGTTACCGGGTGTGCTTGGCACGTTAGAATCATACCCTCAGCAAGTTCTTCCTCAGTTAAAGAGTGATTAACATCCATTTCAACTTCGCCTTTAATCACTTTAGCCTTACAGGTAGCACAAACACCACCTTTACATGAAAACGGTAGATCAGCACCGTGCTCCATTGCTGCATCTAAGATACTATCGCCGTCCATTGCTAAATCGATAAAGGTTTTTCTGCCTGCCACTTTCACCGATACTTTACTCATCGCTTTACCGTAGTGTGCCGCACGTTCAGCTTTTTTCTTCGCCATCTCAGTATCAGCTGAGCCAGAGAAAAACAGTTCGTAGTGAAGCTTATCTTCACTGAACTTCCAGAACTTAAAGGCTTCGACAACCTCAACAATCATTTCTTCAGGCCCACAAAGAAATACATCACTAAATGCACTTATTTCGATAACTCGGGCTTGGTCTAAATCGATAAGTTTTTGTGCACTAATTCGGCCATTGAATAATGGCGCTTCATTTTCTTCACGGGTAAATAAATTTACCCATTCAAAACGCTCAAGGTATTCATTTTTGATAAAGGCAATTTTTTCTCTAAACATCATTAATGGTGTAGATTTATTACCAAAAATCAAAGTGACTTTTGCTTTTGGTTCTATGATTAATATTGAACGAATATGGGATAAAATAGGGGTGATGCCACTACCAACCGCCAGAAATAAATAATGATTTTCATTGTTTTCATTTAGTTCGGTATAAAAATGGCCTTGTGGCGGCATAACATCTAATGTCATACCGACTTTAAGTTCATCGTTGGCGAAGTTTGAAAACACCCCCTCATCGATACGTTTAACCGCCACTTGTAGTGACTGCTCACTAACAGATTTACAAATAGAATATGAGCGGCGTACATCTTTACCATCAATATCAGCTTTTAAGGTGAGATGTTGACCTTGTTGGTAGTTGAACTTTTCTTTTAGTTCTTTCGGTAAATCAAAACTTAGTGCAACAGCATCTTTAGTTAAACGCTCGATAGCTGAAATGGTTAAGGGATAAAATTCTGTACTCATAGTTTTCTCTTTTATTTCGCTTTTAGTGCTTTTTTATAAAAACTAGATTCCCGACTAGAACCTTCGGGAATGACGATATTCGACACTCCGGGAATGACGATATTCTATGCATCAAAAATGACAATAATCTATACATCAAAAATGACTATATTCTATACATCAAAAATGACGATATTCTAGACATCAAAAATGACGATATTCTAGACATCAAAAATGACAATATTCTATACATCAAAAATGACGATGTTCTATACTTCAAAAATGACAATATTCTATACATCAAAAATGACGACTTTGTTTTGAATACAAATTACTAACACTAATGACTAACAAAAATCATCTAGTTATAATTTTTTAAAGTAATCAAAAACTTCCATGCAATGATTACAGCGATACATTGCTTTACAAGCGGTAGAGCCAAACTCGCTCAATACTTGAGTATCGCCACTATCACACACAGGACAACTAATACTATTGTCATCGTTTGGTGGGGCAATATGCAGTGCTTTTAACTGTTGTTTTCCTGCCGGAGAGATCATGTCGGTACTCCATGCTGGTGCTAGCACTACTTTGACTTCAACCTGATCAAAACCCGAATCATTGAGTGCTTTAATGGCATCTTCACTCATGGCATCAACCGCAGGGCAGCCACTATAAGTTGGCGTAATCACAACGCTAATAACGCCATTACTTTGTTGAACATCTTGCAAAACACCTAAATCCCAAAGTGTTAAGCCTGGTAATTCAGGATCGCATACCCCATCTAAAATAGTCCAAAGATCACCATGAACAGAGTTATTTCTAAAACTTACTCGCTCGGCAAAAATGGGGTGGAGTGTTGGGATAATTTCAGTTGTCATATTTATTATCTCTACTACCTCGTCATTCCGGTGTGCTCTTGACCGGAATCCATACTTTGTAAAACTAGATTCCCGACTAGACACCTCGGGAATGACGGAAAACTACCAATTCATATTAGGGTAGCTACGCTGCAAAAATTGCATTTCGCATAACATATGGCCTAAATGTTCAGTATGAATACCATTTCTGCCACCACGAATTTGTAGCTTACTGTCTTGGTAATCAATATTAGAATGGGCTAAAAACGTCTGAACATAGTCATCCCATTCTGCTTGTAGGCTTGAACGGTCAACGGCGACTCCACTTTCGACGAGTTCGGTTTCCCAATCAGGCATTTCAAAAAGCTCGCCAGTAAAGTCTTTAAGCTCATCTAAGGCACGTAACATGCGCGTTCGACTTTCATCAGTACCTTGTAATAATTGGGTTATCCAAGGCTCACTTCGTTTTAAGTGATAACGAGTTTCTTTAATCGCTTTAGCCGCTATAGCCGCTACTCGTTGATCCGTTGATGTGACTAGTTTTTCTAAATATAAATTATAGAATACATCAATAAAAAATTGACGAACCATACTAAAGGCAAAATCTCCTTTGGGTAATTCATGAATTAATAGATTGGTATATTCACGTTCATTTCTTAAATAAGCCAGATCATCTTCATTTCTGCCTTTACCTTCAATCTCAGCGGCATATTGATAAAACATTCTCGCTCGGCCAATGTAGTCGAGGGCAACATTTGATAGGGCAATGTCTTCTTCTAAATAAGGTGCATTTGAGCACCATTGTGATAATCGATGACTCAATACTAGGGCATCATCAGCTAAACCAAGGACAAAACGAGATAATGGACTTTGTTGTTCAATAGTAAAAGTATTCACTGTTTGCATTGCAGCCTCCATTACATGTTACTAACTGTGTCAGGCAAAACATAATGTGTTGCGTGGCGGTAAGGTTTATCGTCCATTGGATCAACAAAACTCTCTACATCACTTTCATCCGAGGCCATTATGTTTGTTGACTCAACCACCCAAATACTGACACCTTCAGAGCGACGGATGTAACAATCTCTGGCATACATTAGTGCATGCTCTGGACTTTCAGCATGTAAGCTGCCGACATGTTTGTGATCTAAACCACGGTTTGAACGAATAAATACTTCATAAACGGCTAATTTTTCTTGTTGCATTATTTTGCCCCCTTGATTTGTTCACTAGCTTGCTCATTGGCTTGTTGTTTCAAACGATAAGATCTAACAGCTTCACGCACCCACTCACCTTCTTGATGAGCTGCTTTATGATGTTTAATACGCTGATAGTTACAAGGCCCAGCGCCATTAACTACCTCTTTAAATTCTTGCCAATTAATTTCACCGCTATCAAAGTGTCCACGGTTTTCATTCCACTTTATATCTGGATCAGGCATGTCTAATCCTAAGACTTCAATTTGTGGAATAGTTTGATCAATAAATTTTTGCCTTAAATCATCGTTAGACATGCGTTTTATTTTCCACGCCATTGACTGACTAGAATGGGCGGACTCAGCATCGTGCGGGCCGAACATCATCAATGAAGGCCACCAAACACGATTAAGCGCATCTTGCGCCATTTGCTTTTGCACTGGTGTACCATGAGCCATTTCGTACATGATTTCGTAACCTTGGCGCTGATGAAAACTTTCTTCTTTACAAATTCTCACCATGGCGCGTGCATACGGGCCATAAGAGGTACGTTGTAAGGTAATTTGATTAACAATCGCCGCACCGTCAACTAGCCAACCAATAGCACCAATGTCAGCCCAAGTTAATGTTGGATAATTAAATATTTGCGCATATTTAGCTTCACCTGACTGCAATGCTTCAATCATTTGTGAGCGACTAATACCTAAAGATTCAGTAGCACTATAAAGATATAAACCGTGGCCAGCTTCATCTTGAACTTTAGAAAGCAATATAGCTTTACGGCGAAGTGTTGGCGCACGAGTAATCCAATTACCTTCAGGCTGCATACCAATAACTTCTGAATGGGCATGTTGCGACATTTGGCGTATAACGTTTTTTCGGTAAGCTTCAGGCATCCAATCGCTAGGTTCTATTTTTTGTTCATCAGCAATTTTTTGCTCAAATTTAGCTAACTCCCGTTCTGGAGTTAATCTTTCATTGGCTTTTACAGCTTGCATACGTGCGGTTTCCCTAACAAATATTAATAATAGGAGATTGATTAAACTTTATGATACTCATTATGTAATTTTTCGGCAAGAAATGTATCGCAATGTATTTTCAACCTGTGTAAATTTGTTGTTACACGACCATCTGTAAAATTTATTGTCAGATTTAAACTTTGCTATAACGTTAAGTTATTTTGATAACTGTTATGAGTAATAATTTTTTGCACATTAACCAAAAGTTAAACAAGTCAATGGAATAGTTTGGGCAATTAAGGTTATTTAATCTAAACTAAATTAGATCCTTTTAAGTTAATCATTTTTGACAATTTATATGATTAAAAATACCGGCCGCCACTACATTTTGATGATACTAACTTGGCTATTTATCGGTCAAATTGCTAGTGCGAATCAACGTTTCGAAAGCTATCAACTCGAACAAGGCCTATCACAAAACACCGTTAATTGTATCTTACAAGACAGTTTTGGCTTTTTATGGGTATGCACACAAGGGGGGTTAAACCGCTTTGACGGTTATCAGTTTCAAGTGTTTGGTGAAGATAGTAATAAAATTAAGGGCTTGTCTGATGATTATGTCACCAGCTTATACGAATCTAAACAAAAGGCGTTATGGATTGGTACCCGTAGTGGCGGTTTAAATCGATTTGACTTTGCATCGCAAACAATAGACGTTTATCAACATGACCCAGAAAAAAATAGCTTATCAGATAATCGGGTAACAGCGATTATAGCAGATAGTCATCATCTATTATGGCTCGGTACCTTTGCAGGCATCAATACCTTTTCGACAAAAACTAAGCAATTTAGTCAAATTAATACTAAATATAATGATAATGATTTAAAAGTAACCTCTTTACTAAAAGATGCTGACAATAACATCTGGGTAGGTACATTAACACGCGGATTGATTAAGTTTTCGGGTGAGAATTACCAACACATTGAATATTTTAGATACCGGGATGGTCGTCAATTACTCGATGATAATATCTGGAAAATTTATCAGGATAGTCATAAAAACATCTGGGTTGGCACTAATCGTGGTGCTAACCGACTAGCTGAGGGTAGGGAAAAGTTTGAAAGCTTCACTTTCGATGCTGAAAATGAATTTTCAATCAGCAGTAATATTGTTCGTGATTTTGTTGAAGACAGTAATAATACCATATGGATAGCAACCGCCTACGGATTAAACCAACTACCGCTATCATCAAGTAAATTTAATCATTTCTATCATAATCCAAGTGATGATAAGTCAATTCGGGGCAATTCAATTGCCAACTTATATATCAGTGAAGGTAATGTGCTATGGCTCGGTTTATTTTCTCGAGGTTTAAATAAATATGAAATAGATAGCCATAAATTTACTCACTTTAAGCATAATCCAAACAATAACAACTCATTAAATGCCAATAGTGTTTGGGCATTTGCAGAAAAAGATGCAGATAACATTTGGATTGGTACTGACGGTGGTGGTGTTAATCTACTGAACTTACCAACAAAAAACTTTAGCCAACTTATACATGATCCCAAAAACGCCAATAGTATTTCCGGTAACCGAATATGGGCGCTATTACAGTATTCTCCTGACGAATTATGGGTTGGAACTTTTAATAATGGCTTAAATAAAGTTAACTTAAAAAACGGGAAGGTAACTCGGTATCGAAATGATAGCGATAATGAGTTTTCATTAAGTAGTGATAAAGTGATCGCTTTGTTTAAAGATCATAAAAACCAAGTGTGGATAGGAACAAATAATGGCCTAAATTTATTGGTACGTAAAAAAGATCAGTTTATTCGTTTTAAACATATACCAGGCAATAAAAATTCTTTAACTGCTAACTTTATTATGGATATTACCGAAGATAGTCAACATAACTTATGGATATCAACCTATGATAAAGGCGTAAATAAATACAATCCTACCACCAAAAACTTTATTCATTATCAATATTTATCGAAAGAGCCATTAAGTAAAAACTCATTGTCGAATGACAAAGCGATGCACAGTTTTGTATCATCAAATGGCCATATTTGGGTTGCAACTCAAGGAGGGGGAATAAGTGTAATTAATCCCGAAAATGGTGTAATAAAACGGCATGATGAACAAGAGGGCTTAGCTGACGATGCGACTTATGCGGTATTAGAAGACAATAATGGTAATTTTTGGATCAGCTCAAATAGCGGAATCTCAAAATATGAACCTAATAATAATAAATATACCAACTTTCCATTATCTGCTGGACTACAAAGTACAGAGTACAACTCTGGTGCTTATCTTAAGTCAAGCACTGGCAAAATTATTTTTGGAGGAATAAATGGTTTTAACGTATTTGATCCTAATGAAATTTCCCAGAATGACACCAGCCTGAATGTCACGATTACTAGTTTAAGGGTTTTTAATAAGCCCGTAAATATTAAAAAGCCCAATTCAATTAATCATAATAAACAATACGAGTACCAGCTGGACAAAGCACTTTACATGAGCGATAGCCTTGAGTTGACCCATAAAGAATCCCTTGTTTCTTTTGAATTCTCGACCCTAAATTTTAGCTACTCGAATGAAGTTATATACCAATATAAACTTGATGGTTTTGATAACGATTGGTTACCAACAAACAATAATTCTAGGTTAGCAACTTATACCAATTTACCTGCTGGGAAATATACTCTTCTTGTTAGGGCGCGTTTAAATCAGGGGACTTGGCAAGATAATGTCACAGCATTATCCGTTATTATACTGCCCCCGCCTTGGCTGACTTGGTGGGCTATCTTAGGTTATATGGTTGTGATCTTTGTTATTGCTTATGCTTTTATTCGTCAAAGAAATAGACGATTTGTTGATCTTGAAAAAAGCGAAGAACGGTTATTATTTGCATTGTGGGGCAGTCAAAGCATGTTATGGGATTGGGATGTAGTAAATAAAGTCATTATCCGATCCACAGGTAAACATCAAAACTCTGGTCGACAAAATAAATCTGTCCCCTTTATTTTGTCTGATTTACAAAAGTTGATACACCCCGACGATTATACTCATGTTAAAAATACCTATACTGAGCATATAAATGATAAAACTAAACATTTAGAAGTCAATTATCGATTAAAAAACAAAGAGGGTGACTGGCGTTGGTATAGAGCAAGAGCAAGCGCTGCGTTAAGAAGTAGCTCAGGAAAGGCATTACGAATTGTTGGCACCGTCGAAGATATTAATCAACTTATTGAAGCTAAACTACAACTGCAACAGTTAAATGATGAATTAGAAAAACGCGTAAAAGATAGAACTAGAGAGCTATCAGATACCCTTGAAACCTTGAAAAGTACACAATCTCAGTTAATTGAGTCAAAAAAAATGGCTTCTTTAATTGGCTTAGTCAACGGTGTCGCCCATGCACTCAACACCCCACTAGGTATTGCTAAAACATCGATAAGTTTATTAGAGACAGAGATATATACACTTTTCAGCCAAATAAAAGACCAAAAACTTAGCCGACAACATTTAAGTTCAATCGAAAAAAATTACCATCAAGCAATTTTATTATTAAATAAAAATTTAGACAAATCGATACGTTTGGTTAAAAATTTCAAATCATTATCACTGCACAATACATTAGAAAGTAGCCAAGACTTTTATATCGAAAAACATGTAAAACAAGTTATTGGAGCAATTTACATGGAAGGTATAGAACGGTTTGCGGAAATAAATATAGAAATAATAGCAAAAGAGGAAACAAAAATTCATAGTTATAAATCGCCCATTGTTGAGGTTTTAAAACATTTAATTGAGAATTCGTATATTCATGCATTTACCAATATAGAGCACCCTAAGGTTGTCATTGAAATACTTAAAAACAATCAAGAAATATGCATTATCTATAGTGATAACGGGATAGGCATTACAGACAATAACTATGAAAAAATCTTTGAACCCTTCTATACCACTAAGCGAGGTAGTGGTTGTACTGGCTTAGGAATGCCTATTATTTACAATCAAATAATTCATAAACTAAATGGTTCTATTTCATGGGATGAAGAATACAAACAAGGTATGAAAATTTTTATACATTTCCCCATAAAAAATACTAAAGAAAATGTTTAATATTTTTTCTTTATAGGTTGGTGCATACCTAGTTTTCACTTAACCTTACAAGAACTCACACAAAAAAACGCCACGAGAAATATCGGAGATTTTTGTCCTGTTTTAAAATTTTCACTCGACGAGTTTAACTTCCTGCTGAGAATAAACGTCTATGTTTATTCGCTAAAGTAAAACGATTAGAAAATAGTAAGCTGAACATCAATCCAGCGTTAATTGTACCTAAATGTTGGCTAAATGCTAAAACAATTCTATCGGTCAGTGAACGTTTTATTAATGACCAATGTTTCATCATTAAAATATTCTAGTACCCACTTTGAACTACGATAGTTCGGCGTGCCGTCTAACAATAATGAGTTGTTGTAATATAATAACCATAAAATTCAGCACTCTTCTTTTAGAGTGTTATCAATACAACTTTAGTTATTAGGCATTTTTAATAATAATGGTAATAGCAGCTGCTAGTCGTTATTGTATACATTGAGTTAACCGCAGTAAAAATGTAATCGTAGGTTTTATGAAGATGAAATTATTAAAGATAAAACAAAGCATACAAAGGAAAATAGTTTTTATTGCTATTTTTTTTAGTCTTGTCAGCTTTCAGCTATCTGCTGATAATATTCAAATGAAAAAAAACATTAACGATATTACCAAAATATACATGTCTTCCATGACCTATATTTTCAAAAGTCAGTCGATAATCAACCAAAAAAATGTTGATAAAAGTTCACTTTTTGGTGATGCTTTTATAGAAAATATCAAACAAACTTATTCAGTTAAATACAATGAAGACTTTCCCAAAGCAGATCACCTTGCCAAAAAAATGTTGCTGCAAGTAATGGTCGAAGTTATGGATGATAATAAAGAGCTTATACATGATAATGAAATTGGTTTTAAAGGGGTGATACCTGCCACTTACGCCTCTCAATTATCGGCAAAATTAGCAACAAAAGGCATAGGTTTAACGATAAAGTTTACTCGAACTGAAAAAGGCATCAGAAATATATTAAATAAACCTGATGCATGGGAGAGCGCGGTGATGGAAAAAATGAAAACGACTCCTGATATTTACTATGATGAAAACGCCCTGCTTAATGGTAAAGCGGCAATACGACAATTTACGCCATTACCTATGGCACCACTATGTTTAGGTTGTCATGGTGTGCCTGGACAAAATCCACTTAATGTGGGTAAAGACAAGTCTCAATGGACAACTATTGATATTACCGGCTTTGAAATGGAAAACTGGACCATTGATGACTTTGGCGGCGGTGTCAGTATTTCAATAGAAAAATCTGTTTTACAGTAAATTAAATAAGGAATAAAAATTTGCAAAGTTTTATGCTCAGTCATAATAGTGTAATAAAAAGCGTATTTTTATTCGTTTGTTGTTTCGCTTATTCGGTTTATTCATTTGAGACAAATGCACAAGTTATTAGAGTAGGTTTAATTGATTATCCACCTCATATTAATTTTGATGAAGACTTGTCAAAAAGCCCATTGTATCAATATATAAACACTACCTTATTGCCTTTAGGCTTCACCCTAAAATATGTCAAGTTGCCAAGAGAAAGAGCCTCTATTGAACTGTTCAAAGGCAGAGTTGATGTATTAATGCCTATCCCATTAGAAAATGAAACCATGAAAACGCTCTCTTTACCTATTTTTCATTCTGTTCCGGGTTTATGTTTTAAAAAAGAAAATTTCATTCCCATTTTAAGTGCTATACATCGGCTTGATAACTTAACAATAGGCGTGCCTGCTAGCTCAAAAATCGTTGCAGGGCTAACCGCTTCAAAAGCAAATTTACTACAAATAAAAGGCGAAAATGCAACTAACAGAGGGTTAGAGATGACACAAAGAGGATGGCTCGATGCTTTTTATCACCCCAGTCCAATTAAGGTCTATCACCGTAAAAACCCTGCGTATAAAGAATTAGCTTGTTCATATTTTCACGGTTTCGCTACACCCGTCTACATTGGTATAAGCCCTAAGTTACCTGAAAAGACATTCAACTTAATTAACGCCACGTATCAAAAAGCAATCACTAAACAATCTTATGAGTATTATTTTGCTAGCCGTGAGTAAGTGGTATTGAATAACATAAAAAAACCGACTGCATAGTTGGGAGACAGTCGGCAAAAGGGGGTAAACTGTGTCGATTTTTTTATACTTACTAGATTGCGTTTTTTATAATGTCGGTTGCTTTATCACTTACTTGTGCGATGTAACTGTTGTATTCAGCTTCATCAATTTGTTTGTCTTGATTAACATCCATTTTATTAAATTCTTGGTGTAGTAATTGGCTTTGATTAGCTGATACTTCAGCTTCACTTAACATGCCATTTTCATCACTGTCTAGTTTTTCTATCAGAGCTGAAAAATCTAATTGCTTAGCAGCTTCAACCACACTCGCTGTTACTTTTTCGATATCAGACTGTGCCTTTTCTAAGGCTTTATCTAATTTGTCATCGGCATTAACGAAATTAGAAGCGAATGCTACAGTAACCACCATAGCGGTGATTTTAAGTAAACTCATGTTTTTCATTTAAGATCCTTTATTATTGTTATCGAGCTAAACCCGATGGGTTGTGAAAGTAATACGTAATCATGTGTGATACTGCACAGCTCATACCAACTTTATAACTAATTGTTTTATAACGAATTAACAAGAATCCACTTATTGTGACTGTCGCCATCTAGCAACAGGTAAATTTATTCGATAAACTTTAAGGCAATGCAGAACTTAAATTTTAAATTAACTCTTTGTATATCAACAGCTAATAAAAAAATCTAAGATAACTTTAATTGTCGCCAAATAGAGACACCATTGTATTTCCCAGTAAAATACCCTAAAAAGGCGATGGATATTATATTAATAAGCAATGTTTTGATTGGATCAAATAAATGGTAGTGATAAACAGTATGTTAAACCCAGTAAAGTCGTTATCGATTAAAAAATTAACTTTTTTGGGCTTCACCCTAGTTGCATTACCCTTAGTATTGGCACTTTTGTATAGTGCTAACCAAGTAAGTCAACTATCTAAGCAAGGTGCTAGTTCAATTTTTGCTGTTGCAGAGTTGATTAATACCAATCAAAAAATAGCAAGTACGTTAAAAAAAATGGAACGTTATGCTAGCCAATATATCGTTTTACAAGACAACGAGTTAATGGACAGTTACATTATTGAGCAACAGTTATTATTGACTACCTTTGATGAGTTATCGCAACATAACGATGAACAATTACAACAACTCACTAGGGCATTTTCTCAAGCAATCACGAGCATCCATCAAAAGCTCTTAGTACCTGATAATGCATCATTACCTTTCGACCAACAGGTAGAGACAATATCCTTAGAAGCGCTACAAAAACAATTTAAACAATTAATCACGACCAATGAACGGCTAAATACACGCAGTCGTGAATTAATCAACGCTCAAGCCGAAAAAATAAAAAGTGCTACAGAGCAAATTAGCCATACCTTATTGAAAAGTTTGTTCATTATCCCCATTTCTTTGATCATTGCCGGCATATTTATTATCTTGATAACTCAGCCTCTGAAACAGCTTATTTTAAAGATTCAACAACTACAGCAAGGTAACCTTCAGCAAGACTTAACTTTGCATGAAAAGCCTGTGGCAGGGTTTGTTGAAATCAGAGAAATAAATGAAGCGTTAAATACCATGCGCAATAGACTTCACGCACTAGAGCTACAGAAATCTAGTTTTATTCGCCATATTTCTCACGAATTAAAAACCCCACTAGCAGCGATAAGAGAAGGTACTGAATTGCTCTATGACAATAGCGTAGGATCGCTGAATAATGATCAGCAAGAAATCACTAAAATCATCAGAAATAGCACCACTCGATTACAGCGATTAATTGAGGAATTACTCAATTTTAACATAGTACTAGACTCAACAAGCTTACAAGATAAAGAAGCCATTAATTTATCTGTGCTTATTGAGCAAGTTTTAATCGACAGAACACTGGATATTAAACGAAAGCACTTGCAGATAAATAAAGATTACCAAGGCATTAATATTGAAAGCAATGCAAAGCAACTTAGCGTAATTGTTGATAACCTCTTATCTAACGCCATCAAGTATTCACCAATGGCAGGCAATATTAGTATTAGTGCAACGCTGAATGATCAGCAATTAACCTTGTCTGTTATTGACCAAGGGTGTGGTATTAAACCTGAGTTTCACAGCAAGATTTTTGATGCATTTTTTCAAGGTAAACCACCCGAAGATTATAATATTAAGAGTAGCGGCCTAGGGTTAACTATCGTGAAAGAGCTGTTAATGCGATTAAATGGAGATATTAGTCTACATAGTCAAATTCATTCTCCAAGTGGTACCGAAATTAAAGTGACTTTAAATAATGTAAGCATTGGAGAAAGCCAATGAAGTTAGTAATAAATAAATTTAGGCCATCTACTGGCTTTTCATTAAACAAAACTAGACTAGTGATACTGCCCTTCTTGGTCAGCGTCTTTTTATCAGCATGCCAAGTCAATAAACATTACCCTAACGATAATGTTGTGGTCAGTAATACTGTCAATTATGGCCAGTATTATTTGGCACTGAAAAGCTTGCCCTTAAGTGAGATCAATACAGAAATAGCGCAACAACAGTTAAAAAAATCACAAGGCAGTATCGAAGCTGAAATTAACTTGATACTACTTCATAGTCTACCCAACTCGCCAGTTCATAATGTTTACACGGCAAAATCACAGTTAAACGAGCAATTAAAGCGGAATGAAAATTACCAGTTTAGCCCAGCCGACAAAGCTTTTATCAGCTTGCTTAAAGACCAACTCAATCAGCAACTATTTATATTTAAGCAAGCAAGTGATCAAACACTTGAACAAGAATTAGAGCAAAACACTCAACTAGCGGAACAAAGAGTTGTACATAAGAAACAGCTCAATAGAATCGCAGAGCTCGAATTCAGCGTTAGCCAATTAACCAAACAAATTAGCCAACTGAAAAATATTGAACAAACTATTAGCGAACATGGACAGTAATATAGATGAAAAAATCAGAGCAAGTTTCTCATGGTGACCACCAAGAAAAAATACTCATTGTTGACGATGATCCTAGCCTATTGCGCTTGTTAGGTATTCGATTATCGGCTGCAGGTTATTTGGTTGAATCTGCGGCTAATGCCAAAATTGCTCTGGGCATGCTAAAAAGTTTCCATCCGCAGCTTGTCATCAGCGATTTAAGAATGGAAGGAATGGACGGTATGGCGTTGTTTGAACATATACGTCAGCAATCGCCGACCTTGCCGGTAATAATTATGACCGCTCATGGCACAATTCCCGATGCCATTAATGCTACTAAACAAGGGGTCTTTAGTTTTTTAACCAAACCATTTGAAAGCCAACAACTACTAGAAACGGTTGAACAAGCAATTCGGTTACAACCAACCAATAAAAATAACGAAGCCGCTCAAGATTTATGGCGTAGTCAAATAATAAGCCGCAGCACTATTATGGAATCACTGTTACAACAAACTAAACAAGTGGCTCAAAGTGATTTTAGTTTACTGATTTATAGTGAAAGTGGCACGGGTAAAGAATTATTAGCTAAGGCGATTCATCAAGCGAGTCATCGAGCAAAAAAACCATTTACCGCAATTAACTGTGCAGCAATTCCAGAACAGCTTCTAGAGTCAGAATTATTTGGTCATATGAAAGGTGCATTTACTGGCGCTGAAAAAAATCATCAAGGGCTATTTCAAGCCAGCGATGGTGGCACTTTATTTCTCGATGAGATTGGTGATATGCCAATGAGTTTTCAGGTCAAATTATTAAGAACGTTACAAGAAAAAGAAGTGCGACCAGTAGGCAGTACACGGGCGATAAAAGTCGATGTTAGAATAATATCTGCTACTCATAAAAATCTACAACAGGCGATAAAAGACAAAACTTTTAGGGAAGATCTCTACTACCGGTTAAATGTAGTTGAACTTGAACTGCCTCCTCTTTCAGAACGTCGTGAAGACATTCCATTGCTTGCCCAACATTTTCTCAAACATTGTCATCAACAAACGAGCCAAGATATTAATGGCTTCTCTCAAGAAGCGATGGAAGTGCTTATTGCTGCACCTTGGCCAGGTAACATTAGACAATTACAAAATGTAGTTGAGCAAAGTGTCGCCTTATCAACCGAAAGCATTATTGTTGAGAATTTAATTAAAAATGCCTTACGTGGTGAAAGCTGCCCTCTGCCATCATTTCAACAGGCTAAAGATGAATTTGAGCGTGATTATTTAGCCAAATTATTGAAAATTACCGCAGGTAATGTCTCTCAAGCGGCGAGAATAGCTCAACGTAATCGCACTGAGTTTTATAAACTTTTGAACCGTCATCATTTAACGGCTGAAGCATTTAGAGAAGATTGAGAGGTTAGAGAGGTTAGAGAGGTAAAAATCTATTGTAGAACTAAACGATAAGCTTTAAGTTCAGCCATTAGCCAATCTCGACTTTTGATCGGGGGATTACTACCACAATGAATTTGATAATACTTACCTGACATTTTACTTTTAGTTGCCGAGTAGCTAATAAACTCTTCTGCCGTTCGAATATCATCGTGATAATAAGCATATTTCTTTTTAATATGCCCTACCGCCTCATCTCCTGAATGCATAGTGCCATTTCGCTCATAAAGACATTCTGTTGAGGCGACAAAGTTAAGTAAATGGTCAATTTCATCTTGACTGGCGGCCAAGCTGTTAAATGATAACATTAACAATGAAATAATAATGATTTTGATAAAACTCAACGCGATAACTCCAAATTTTTGATGACAGTAAATTAGATGCACTTACTCTTTAATGATTGCAAATAAAAACAATGTTTACATTCAATTACTCATTGTTTTTTCTAACAAAGAAGAGGGTAAAACCCAAAGCTAATACCATAAAAAAAATGCCAATTGCTGTTAACCAACGATTTTCCTTTCGAGAGACTTCTCTTTGAGCGACTAGTTTAAATTGATAATTAACATTATCAATTTTTTGAATGTACTGCTCACCTAGATACTTATCAGTTAAATGGAAGTTGAGTAAGTATTTTTTATCATGGGATGATGACAGTGGAATGGTTTTATAATTATAATAAGTTTGAGGGTAAATAAGGGCTAATTGGGCGATTAATAATAGCGAAATAGCTAAAGTAAAAAACAGCCCGATGAATAAACTGAGAGTTAAGTTGCCCTTATCTCCAACCTTATTGGTAACGTCAGGTGCTGACAATAATTCTTCTTTACTCGTATTGTAAGCATGACAAAACTTCTCCATTACCTCTGGTGAAGGAGTAAAGTGACCATTTTCAATTTTTGACAAATACGACTGTTGAATATCTATATTTTTAGCGGCATGAGCTTGAGTCCAACCCCGTAATTTTCTCAATTGCAGCAATTTCCCAGCTAAATCCATACTATTCCCTTAGTTGTTCTGAGCATTATTATCCTTGTTTTAAAAAGTATTGAAATAGCTAATCAACATTCATTCTAATGAATATTTGGCATATTATGAATATTTATGAATATCACTAAGTTACATTGTTACTGACAAAATAGTTAGCCATAATTCTACAAAATAAAGTTCATCTATCTAAAACATTGAAGAAAAAATCATCATGAAGTTAATTTCAGTATTATTGACACTTATAACGCTATTTTTTTCTAACGCTTCACATGCAGACGACATTGCTAAATCTAATAAAGATTCATTTTCTGAAATGATGGCTAAAAATCAATTAGTCATATCGAAGCAGATTTCTACAATTGAAGGTACACAACAGTACTTTCAAGAGGATAAAATATGGAAGCAAGACCTACTCCGTATAAAAAATTTGGCAAATAACGGAAATAAGGAAGGTGGTTATGTAAATCACCCTTTTTTCTATTTAACCAATAACGATAGTAAAAGGTTAATAAAAGGTAGTATTGAATTAGGCAGATATACATCAAGAGGAAATCCCAGCGCAATCTATCATACCGGTTTACATCACTTTAGTTTAAAGGATAATCTATTACACTTTGTTATCCTACCTAACCAAAGTGTTTTATTAGGTCGGTGGGCTAAATGGCTGCCGATGAAAATAATTGAGGCTGATTTCCTATCAGCTGAAGAAGTCGAACAGTTAAAAGCCGAGCATGGAAATACCAATACCGAAACGCCTGAGGCATTAGAAAAAGTAGGTGTGATCGTTAAAATTTACGCACTTTCAGACAACGACAGCGATAATGATTTCACCAAAATAATAGAAAACGATACCCCTGAGTATTCACCGGGGTTAATTGTTGAAGCAGGAAAAACGGCCGAAATAGCCATCAGTAACTCAAAAAATCAGCATGAACTTGAAAAGCTGAAAATTAAGCTGAGCATTGATAAAACAGCGACTAAATATGATATAGATTTTGAATTACATCAAGGCGAAGCTAACAGCATCTCTGGAATGACAGATATTGAAGTCGGTGATGACTTATTATTTACCGCTAAATTAAACGATACCACTAAGCTGGTAAAAGTAAAAACATTACAAGTTGAAGGCTCATTATCAGAAATGATGGCTAAAAATCAGTTAGTCGTCTCACAACATCTCACCACTTTTGAAGGTACACAACAGTACTTTCAAGAAGATAAAATATGGCAGCAAGACCAACGCCGTTTAAAAAACTTGGCAAATAACGGCGACAGAAGTCAAACGAGTTCCAAGGACCATTTTTTTTATCTAACCAATAACGATAGCAAAAGGTTAATAAAAGGTACGGTTGAACTAATCGGTGGGAACAAAGGAAATGATGTCAAAACTGAAATATTTAATACCGGCATACATTTTTTTAGTTTAAAAGACAATTTATTACATTTTGTTATCTTACCTAGCCAAAGTGTTTTATTAGGTCGATGGGGCAGATCATTAAAAATAGAGTTAGTTGAAGCAGACTTTCTATCAGTTGAAGAAGTCGAACAGCTAAAAGCGAACCAAAACAGTAATCAATAAATCTAATATCGACGCTAAATATAACAGTTAGCGTCAACCAAATGATTCAACAATACTAATTTGAAATTTTGATATAAAAAAGGGAAGTTTAACAATGAAGTTAAAATTAATATTACTAACAGCGATGTTATTTACGCAAACAGTTTCAGCAAACAATAAACAACAAGCCTCTACTGAAACCTTAGCCCAAGTAGGCGTTTCAGTGAAAATATATCCACTAAAAGAGGCGAGTAAAGGTAAATTAAGTGTTGATGAACTCACACAAATCATAGCAAATAGCGAAGCAGAATATTCACCAGGGTTAGTGGTTGAAGAAGGTAAAACGGCAGAAATATCAATAAATAATTCAGATAAAAATAACGATATAGATGAGCTAAAAATTAAGTTTCACCTTAATAAAACCGCTAATAAATATGCGATAGATGTTGAATTGTATCAAGACCAATCGAACAGTATTTCAAGCGTGACTGACATTGATGTCGGTAGTGACTTAATCTTTACCGCAAAAATAAATGATATTGCTAAAATAATTAAAGTAAAAACAATAGCAATCGAAGGCTCTTTGGCTGAAACCCTTGCTAAAAGCCGATTACAACTCACCCGTAGTACTTTCATCATTAGTGAAGCCCAACAGTATTTTCAAGAAGATAAAGTTTGGGATACCAGCAAACGACGTATCAATGATTTGAAAAACAATAATGGCCGTATTATGGGTAACAATTCCAACTTCTATTATTTAACGAATAATGACAATACACGTTTAATAAAAGGCGCGGTTAAAATACAAAGAGCAAACAATATCGAACCCCCGACCTCAGTACAATTTACCGGCTTATACAACTACAGTTTGAGTGACAATCTTTTGGAGTTTATTGTTCTGCCTCAACAAAGTGTTTTACTGGGTAGATGGTGGAAATCATTGCAAATTGAGGTAGTAGCAGCTGACTTTCTCTCAGCAGAAGAAACCGAACAATTAAAAGCTAAACACGAAAAGAATCAATAAAAACTGTAGGAATAAGTAAAGGGCTAAAGCTGGCATAAAAAAAACAATCAGTAATAAATTAGCTCTTTCAGCAAAAACAACTCTAAATTTTGATAATTAAAAAGGAAGAAAAACAGTGAAGTTAACATCATTATTCATAGTATTAACAACAGTATTATTTACTGAAATAAGCTGGGCAAACAACAAAGAGCTAACAAATACGGATACCACAATACAAGTAAGTGTTGACGTTAAAATATATGCCCTTAAATACGCATCTGAAGACGAGTTAAGTGAACTTGATTTTGATGAAATAATAACAAATAACGAGCCAGAATATTCACAGGGTTTAACTGTTGCCGCGGGAAAAACTGCAGAAGCGACGATTGTTTATAAAGATAAAAAAAACGATATCGACAGCCTAAAGGTAAAGTTGAGTATCGATAAAGCGGCCAAAATATATGCCGTAGATTTAGGTTTGTATATAGATGGTGGCTTTTTTACCAGCAAACAGAGCAGCCTATCGAGAATGAGTGACATTGATGTCATTGATGACTATATATTTACCGCAAAGTTAGATGATATCGTCAAACTTATTAAGGTAAGCATTGTAAAAATAACGGATTCATCGCCTGAAATGATGGCTAAAAAGCGATTAGAATTATTTCGAAGCAACTTGATTTTTAAATATACCCAAAAGTATTTTCAAGAAGATAAAATATGGAAACAAGACGATCGGCGTTTCGATAGTATGAAAAAAAACAACCCCTATATCGGCACTATTGGCAAATACTATTATATTGCCAATACTGATAATAAACGGTTAATAAGAGGCACTGTTAGTATGAAAGCCTCTCTTATGCTAAAACTATCCGATTACACCGAACTCCCCACTTCAGTTCAGTACACGGGTTTAAAAAACTTCAGTCTAAAAGACGATATTTTCAATGTGGTTGTACTGCCTAACCAAAGTGTTTTGTTAGGTCGTTACGATAAAGGAGTTCAGATAGAGATTATTGATGCTCAATTTTTATCAACTGATGAAACTAAACTGTTAAAAGCTAAGTATGCGAGCAATAATTAATTATCTGCGACTTTATCGGCCGTTGGATCAATATCGATATTAAAGAAATCCGCTAAACGGTCAGCAAAAAAATACAATTGTTTGCCGTTAACGGCTCAGTAACAACAATATGGTCTCTAATAACAGAAAATCGACCAGTAAGGTTTTATTAGCTGCAGCTAGTTAATAATATTTTATTGGCTATACACTGCCTACGGCGTAGACAAGTTATGTTTATCTGTTCTAAAAATAGTAAATAAACTAGTATTTACGTTTTTTACCAAAGATGCCATCTAGGCCATCTTCTTGATGACTAAACAGGGTACTTTTCTTTTTTGGCGGTTCTTTAGCGCTATTTTGACCTTTAAACTTATCGTAGAAGCTATGACTTTTTTCATCAATAACCCCTACTATGCCATCGTTAACAAGAGTTAATTGAGTTATCGCATCGCCAACAAGTTGCATAACTTCTGCATTATCACAGGTAATTCCCTGTAATAATTCCATTGCTTTATCACTTAGTGCTTGAGCTTTGGGGTATTCTTTTTGTTCAAGCTGCTGCATTGCTTGATTGCTGTATAAAGATGATTTTAAACGGGCAATAAGCATTTCCAACTGACTCACTTCTTCGTGCAGTTCTTCAACACTTAACCTGCCCTTGGTGTGTTCAACTTTGAGTAAAATAACTAACATCATCGATTGTTTTAACATTCGAGCCTGCTCTTCGACTTTATCAGGCAAAGGCTGTGTGGCATAAAAGAAAGGTAGGGTTTGCTCAAGACTTTTAAAGTTTTGTAATTTTTTATTGGAATCTTTCAATAGCTCTAAACGCTTTGGCGTTGACTCTAGCTCTATCAATCCTGTTATGGCTAACTGTGATCGTTCTAAACAGACAATTGAACTTCTTATGGTTAATGGCAAAATTGTACGACCAATAAGCAAGCGCTGACTTTTCGCTAAAATATTCTGTAGCTTTATAATTTTACGGTTTTTATCATTATGATTACGCTCACGTAGAGTCGAGATGTAGTCGAAAAACACGCCAAAAAGAAATAAAGCGATCAAACAAACAGATATTAATAGATACATTAAAAATCGTCCAAAAACTGTTAATAAAGATCGCAAAAGTTGGGGGGGATTTTTGCGGAAAACCTATAATAAAGCGATTTGACTTTATCTGTCTAGCAAATAAAGTCAAATTATAGGGTTAGATAAAATTAAATCACTATTTAAATTGATAAGTTACCGATAAATGGTATTGATTATTACTGTCTTTTTCTCGAGTTTCAAACCAGGTAAAACCGGCTTTAACCGTAATACCATCGAATAATGGCGACATATTATCGGCCTTTGAAGATATTTCCAGTCCGTATGCCGACAAGGCATCGAGATCATCAGTCTTATGATTTAAATAAAACAAGTTAATCCCAGAGGTCATTAAACTCATGCTATGTTGCTCAAACTCAAAACCTGCCTGCCAAGCTAGTGGTAATCTAGAATCAAGAATTTGGTGATTGGCTACTTGGCTAGTAGCAGAGGTTACTTGCCCACCTAACATTAATAATTGATAACTTGGTGCATTATCGTCTAATGCATTTGACGCATACTGGTAACCAAGCTGGGTATCTGCATAACCTAAAAATGCACTAAAACCATAATCTACTCGTTGCCAGTTTTGGTAATCACCACTGTAATCAATCAATAAACCGTTAATATCGTAGCCATAATTTAATTTACCCATGGCATCAGCAAAATGATATTGCCCTTGCAGTCGATAATGACTAATTTGGTCATCAAGTAATGAGGTATCGACTTTTTCACTACCTAAACCAATAGAGAAGTCGACTGAACTATAAAATGACAAGTCGGTAGCATATCCTAACTCTACATTCACAACGCTTGATTGCAGCTCAATCGAAGTCTCTTGAAGATCAGAATCAACGATTTCACCATACCATTTAAGATCTAGCCAATTGCTTTTAATATTAGCGGCGATATTCTTTTGAAAATCGCCATCACTGTAAGCTGCTTGCCATCTTAACCGCCCGAGAGGGTCTCCGCCTTTGACAATAAGCTCTAAACCATTTTCATCATCACTGACATAACCGCCCAACCCTAAGGTGAATGTTTGTGGACCAAACCCATAGTTTTGACTCGATTGTGCCGCTGCCATTAATGGGCTGCTTTGTTTTTCAGTAATATTTTGTAGCTCAAAGCGGCCTTTATCAATAACGTCTGTAGCAAGACTTTGACTATAAGTATCTTGTCCCTGGCTGGTAGTTACTAGATAAAATAACTGCTCTGAGCTTAATTCATCTTCAGTTAATTCATCTTCAGTTGATTGCTTTAAGGTAAATGCCTGAGTCGTTAATTTAAAACCTTGTGTTAATTGCTGCCAAGTTTTATCAATAAAATTTAATTTAAAAATATTAACGGCTTGACTATTTTTTCCTTGTTGGCTGCGGCTAAAATACAAGCCATCGGTTTGCCAGCGTAAATACGAAACATAATTGCCGCTAAGTCTTTTATTGTTTGAACTTTTATTCGCCTTTTTGCCTTGCGATTCAAACAATGTAGCTACCTGCCATTGTTTATCTTTAAGGTTAAATAAATGAATTTGCCAATGCTTGTTGTGATTAGCTATTAGCGCCAATTTTTTTCCATCGGGCGAAAGAGTTAAATTATCCATTTGCACATTTAGTTTTTTATCGGTAAGTGCTTGCCAACTACCATCATTGAGTGAAATTCTAACCAGTTGATTGAAGCCAGCATAGTGAGTTACCGCAACAACTGATTGCAGATCAGGCATGACTGCGTAATCATGCACTCGAAGTGAGTCGGTTATTTTTTCCACTTTGCCTGTGGCTAGCGTTACTTTTGCTAGCTCAAAGCCCAGTTCATGATTATCTTGTACTAAATATTGTAAAACTAAGGCGTGCCCATCACCTAACCATCGGGCTTGTCGCCATTGATGCTGGCTATTTGGCTTTACGGATAATTCTGCTTGGTGATTAAAAATAAGTGGCAGCGTATCCGGAATATCTTTAGGATCGTTTTCCAGCAGCTCTTTATTTTCTTTAATGAATTTTTCTTTAGCTTTAACATTTTCAGTAAGCGCAAAAACATTCAGGCTAATAAAACCATCGGCATCTTTTTCTAACTGTAATAATTTATCTTGTTTGGCTGATGGCTCGCTACTAAGTACTTGGTAAGCATTATTCTGCCAAAGCTTGCCACTGGCAATTAAACTTTGCTGAGATTTTTTCGCATGATATGTTTGCTCTGCAACAAATTGTTTATAAAGTCTTTTCGGCGATTGCAAAAAGAGCCCTTTAAAAGCATCATTAAAATCACGATATTTTGCTGCTGTGGTGCGATGCCAAAGTTGAGATAACTTGTCTGCTCCATATTGTTGTTGTAACCAAAACAAAAAGGCACTGCCTTGATAATAAGCCATTCGATTTCCGGTATAGCTACCATTACCGTTAATGGCTTCGTAACTAGGTAATTGCCCTTCTATAGCCCACTGTTGCAACAAGGCCTTTACATAATCACTGTTAACCCGACCTTGATGAGTATATTCGGTTTCTATTAGCGTAGCATAGCCCTCACTTACCCATCGAGGATAACGGCTAAAGTTAACAACATCAGCATTAAAAAGTACTTTATCAAACATTGAACGCCAACTTCTACTGGGTTCAGACATTTGAATTTTATGGGTAAGTTCATGGCTGATCACTAAATCTAACCAATCTTCATACGAGCCTAACGTTTGCTCTGATCTAGGGGCACTGGTAAATATTTTAACGATCTTCCCTGACGCTAAAGGAATGGCATAGCCATTGGCTTGATGAAAATCATCGGCGATTAAAAAGTCGATCTTTTCATTTTGCTCAAATCCCACCCTTTGACTGACATCTAAATATATTGCATCGAACTTATCAGCAACTTGCTCAGCGAACGCTTGGTAGTCTTGTTGAAAATGAATTCGGGCATAACTAGTTTCTATGGTTTGTAAGCTATCTTTTGCCATTGCCGTTTGTGATAGCGATAGCGTTAATAAAGCTAACACTAAAAAAAATACTCTAATCATTCTTGTTTTCCTTGTTTATCTTCCCTGTTCAATAGCAAATGATTTTACACAAAATTAACCTAACAATGACAACTATTTACCATAAGTGACTGAGTTAAAATGTAACTAAGTACAACGTTTATATTTACAAAATGCTAACAGGCAAGTTAAAGTGGTCATACCACAGTGCATTAGTGATAAATAATTATGGCAGTAATTGAACGAATAAATCATGGACCGGTATCGGGCATTCGAGTAGGACGGTTTAATAAAGGCATAAATACCACCTTTGTGGTTTATCAGTACCAAGATGTACTTATTGATACTGGGCCAATAAATCAATGGCAATATATCAATAAGTTTGTTGATGAAAAAGATCTCAATCATGTCTTGATTACTCACCATCACGAAGATCACAGTGGCAATGCCTACCACCTTTTAAAGCAAAAAAAACTGTCAGTATTAACTAATAATTTATGTCAGCAACTACTCAAACAAACGTACAGCATTCCTTTTATTCAAAAACTTATCTGGGGTACTGCTAAAGCTGTATCGGCCCAACTATTACCTGCCAACTTTATATCAGACCAAGGGTTAAACTTAGATATTATACTCACCCCAGGCCATACCGAAGATATGAGTTGTTTTCATGATAAGGAGAACGGTTTTTTATTCACTGGCGATTTATATATTGCTTCAAAAGTTCGGTATTATCACAAGGATGAGGATTTAGAAAAGCAAATACAGAGCCTGAATAAAGTACTAACATTAGACTTTGATACCGCCTTTTGTCCACACAGGGGCATCATGAAAAATGGCAAAAAGGACATCACTAACAAACGAGATTTTATTCTTGAACTCTCTTCAACAGTAAAGTCTCTTGCAAAAAGTGGCCTACCTGTTAAAGAAATTCGAAAACAACTGCTGGGTAAAGAAGATATGTTCACGCTAATGTCTAAATTTCATTTTACAAAACAAGGGTTAATTGATGCTTGTCTTGCATTGCCAGAGAACCCGTAACAACCCACATATTAAACAACGAACAAATCGGTTAAAACAATAGAATTTAGTGCTGCATTGCCTTATTATACTTGCTCGAACTGATAAATTGCCCTCGGCAATCGTGATATAAAATTTATATCATTTTTTCTTATGAAAAAGTCTATCAACAATCCAGTGATAGCAGTGAATTTTGATGCTACTCACGCAAATAAATTCTCGCTAGTTACTTTATTTTTTACTAATTGGGCTGCTCTTAGTATTAGACTTTTCCTAAATTATTATTGCTAGGTTTCGACCTACAACTAGGAATTGCACATGTTAAAGAAAACCTCTTATTCAAAAGGAATGTTAGCCCTACTCATTGTAGTAGCCTTGCTCACGGCTTGCAGTAAAGGCAATGAGGAAAATAGCCTCATTGCTGATGCAACCACTTACCCCAGATCTTTAGAATTAAATAATACCTCCGTTAATAACTTATCAGCCATTATTATTTGCTTTAATCAAGTGCAACTTAAACGTAACAAAGCCGACGGTGCAGATTTAACTTTCAACGTTGGTGGTGAAAATGGTCTTATTGCAACAAATGATTTATGTTTAGATGATAACAACAACGTGATTGCCAATACTGCAGGTATTAATTTAATTGATTTTATTAAAAGTGATTCAATTAACTTGATCACTGGCACAGTAATCGATGTAGGTGAATATACAAATTTACAGGTAGCAATGAGTGAAGGCTCATATGGAATTGATAGTAAAACTGGCGAAAAGATAAAAGTGTCAGTACCATCAAATATATTACAACTAGATGGTTTTACCGCAGCTATTGGCGGGGTAATTAACTTTACTTTAGAGTTTGATTTACGTAAAAGCATGACCAACCCTGTTGGCCAAGAGGGCTATGTTTTAAAGCCTAATGGCATTCGATTAGTAGATAATAGCAAATTGTCCATAGCAGCAATGTAGCTGAAACCTTATTAACAGATAAACTATGCCAGTCACGGTTGTACATTTTCACCAGAGGACTTATCACCCTGTTGTTAGTACAACAGTGAACTTTGGTCTATAACCGCTCACTGATTCATTAACTGCATACTAGTAAACCTCAAAGGTAAATTTTGAGGCTTTTTAATTTAACAACAGCTTTCCTTAAACACCTGACATTGTAACTTCACATCTCAGAGCTCAGTATCATTAAAGCATTTTCTGAAATATGTCCTATATTTAATCTGTTACGCTAAAAGTTATACTGTGGAGTAAAGGATGCAACCAAAGAAGCCTCAACAAAATCAAAGTAAATCAAACATAAACCAAAGTCATAAATCAAGGCAAATTCCTTCCAAAAGTATGGTTACCGAAGCCAGTGACGACTTTGATATTATTGTTAAAGGTGTAAAGAGTAATATAGAAAATACCGAACCAAGTAAAAAAATTGAAGATCCCTATTTATACTTCACTGAAAAAGACCTTTCTAGAATACTCAATAACCTTGACACCTTACGCAATGAAGTTTACCCATCACCACATTTAGATGAACAATCCGAAAAGAAATCACCTAGTTTTCCTTCTGTTTGTTTAATTGGCTTAGGACGATGTGGTTCGAACATCGCCTTAGATGTTGCATCACTTGTCCATAGTGCGAGAAAATACTATTTAAACGAATTCAACAACGATATAAAAAGAACAAAAGAGTTGGAAGCAAGCTCGATAAAATGGATAAAACGTAGCTTTAATTTAGAAACAAAAAAATCAGACAAACCAGTATTTCTTATTGAACCTTTAGTGATGTTAGGTGATTTAGATAAAGACATTGAAGGCCGAATTCGCTTCTCTTCACAAAGTTATGATAAAGATTTTTTAACTGAGTACAGTAAATTAAAAATAATGGATTTATCTGAAATTCATGCGGGTGGTGCAGGTAATGCCCCTATTCTTGGTCAATATTTAGCTAAAATGATTTTAAATAAGTCGACTGAGGATTTTAGTAACGCTGACTGGAAGTTTATTCACTCCTATTTAATCGACTCTTGCGGCATAAAAGCTAACCAATCAAGACTTTATTTTTATATATTTAGTGCTGGAGGGGGGACTGGTTCAGGAATGGCATCTGAATTTGGTTTAGCGCAACAATATTCATATATGAGCAAAACCTTTGATATTCGTCCAGAAAAAGAACAAAACAGCCAAAATCAATCGTTTGTCTTTGAGCCTATATTTACCAGTGGCATTTGTATTTTACCTAATATTACCGACCCTAGTGTTGAAGCTTCTGAAGCGCTTCATATCAATGCTGGCAGACTGTTATGTAAATATTTAGCGGAGGAATGGGACTTTTCTTACAACGCTGAAAACAATGATGACCAATGTGAAATAGCACGATACAGAATACGCCCGTGGAATGCGATGATGTTAATATCAAACGATATTATGCGTTACGCTGAGCAAAGCGAAAGTGATGACGAAATAAAGTTTATCGATGTCAACACCATGGAAAAACATGCAAACCAATATATTAGCCAGCAAATATTTAATATTCTCACTGCACAAGCCGTCACCACAGATTATGATGATAATTATTTCCATCGAGCTGGGATCGATATTGGAGAAACCATTCGCTTAGATGCCAATGACTTATTTATGAGTTTGGCAGGGCCCGTTGCCATTGCTTATGCCGAATCAGTTGTTGTTGATACTTTAAATACTTCGGGGTCTAAATCAAATAGCTTTAATGCTGAAAGTAAGCACTTGGATATTGATGATTTATTTTTCCGTTCAATTGATTTACCTCACTTTAATAAAGATACTAAAGCTATTGAAGGAGTAAGTTTATTACCGATTGAATCAACTCGGTATCGTGAAGCCCTAAAAAAATACCAGAGCTCGGACTATGATGTAAAACATCTAAAAGATTTACATTTTTTTAAGAATTGCTCCTCTATTGTCTCGATAATTTCATTACCCAAAGGATACCAACTCTCATATATTGATCTAAATAAATTAAAAACCCACCTTAATCAATTATTCCCTAATACCACCTTAAAGCGCTATGCATTAGTGATAGGTACATCTGCAAACCTATCTTTGACAACATTAATAGCCAAGAGTCCATGTTTAAGTGATGATTTTTTAACTCTCATTGTAGCCTACATAAAACGCTGTTTTGCTAAAGAACCTTATCGTTTTGATGATAGTTTAGATAAAGCTATTATCGAGTTTATTCGGGCACCTGAGTTCGATGAAAGTAAACTCGAAGAAATGCTAGTAACTCATGAGAATCCAGCAAAAATTTTAGATACCAACTGGTACGCAATCAAACCAATGTATGAGAAAAAGTATCGAGAATTAGTACGTGATAATAAAAAATTCATCTCAATTAATGATATTCGTTTAACGATAGACAGTGTTAAAAAATCGATTCACTATTTACGTGAGATTTATCGTCATAGGATAAGTAAAACACAAATTATTTCGTTAAACAGTGAGATACCCAAAGGCAGTATCACGCCAACAAAGAAGAAAAAGTAAAAACCGTAAAATTTTATAACATAGCTCTTAACCTAACAGTAACTGGATTACCAAAGCTCACTGTTAGGTTATCTGCAAATAATATTGTGATGGTGAAGAGTTATTTTAAGGTGTTTTAAAATAAGCCTTTGCACCTTAACCAAGAGTAGCTAAGATGAATCTCGTTTAAAATGATAAGAATGTTTTTTGATGGACATCACTCTCCTCGCAATTTTTATTCCAACCTTTTTTTTGGTCAGCATCACGCCTGGCATGTGCATGACACTAGCAATGACTTTAGGCATGTCTATTGGTGTGCGTAATACCTTTTGGATGATGTGGGGAGAATTACTAGGTGTTGCTATTGTCGCAATTTTAGCCGTTATTGGTGTATCGTCGATAATGTTACAATTTCCGAGTATCTTTAGTATTTTAAAACTGATTGGCGCGGCTTACCTGTTTTATATCGGTATTAATATGTGGCGTTCAAAAGGGAAACTTGCTGTCAGCAATACCGTAAAAAACATTGAAATCAATAAAAAACAGCTATTTAATCAAGGCTTAGTTACTGCGATAGCCAACCCTAAAGGCTGGGCATTTATGGTTTCCTTATTGCCGCCTTTTATCAATCCTGACCTTCCTTTAACGGCGCAACTGTCGGTATTAGTGGCGGTAATTTTACTTTCTGAATTTACCTGCATGTTACTTTATGCCACGGGTGGAAAAACCTTGGGTAGATTATTAGCCCAAGGTGAGAACGTTAAAAGACTCAATCAAATATCAGGTACCTTAATGATATTAGTAGCGCTCTGGTTAGCGAGTAGCTAGTAGCTAGTAGCTAGTAGATAACTCGCTACATTTTTTAAGGCGAAGACGTAAACCTAAAACCATCAATACTAAAAATAAGAAAAGTGCAGACATACTGCCTGCATAGTCATCGTAGACCTCAACAATATACTCAATATCAATCTCAGAACTCTCAAGTGGCAGAGCGTACAATGCATTGTTATCATCTGAACTATAGCTCGCTACTAACTGTTCAAAGCCCACTTCATACAAGTCAATTAATACATCATAAGTATCACTGGCATAACCTTGATGCAAAGTGGTGATGACTTCATATTCATCTAGATCGCTATCACCCTCGATAATAAAACTGTCGGTGGTGTAATAATAAATCCATGGGCCACCGTTTTTACTTAGATACATATCAGCATAAACTTCTGCAATATCGTCAGCATAAGCACTATGTAAGTCAGCATCAAATACCACACTAAAGGTTTGGTAATAACCGTCACCGTCATAATCATCTAATAAGTAACTCTCAGCATTATAAATACTAAAACTATGGTGAAAGTTACTTGTTTTTAAAAGCGATTTAGCTTTATATTTAATGGCTGTGTTTTGAGCCGCCTTCTTTTTAGACTCTCGGGTAACCACTTTAGAACTTACCGAAGCGATGGATTTGTTTTTTGTTAATAAAATATTTTGTTGCCGATAATTTGTTGTCGCTTGCGAAGCGGATAACTCTTTCTTCATCCCAACGGAAACGGTTACTAAACTTTCACTGCCATTATCATTATCTTTATCATTGTTATTTAACTCAGCACTTACCGCGCTTATTGCAAATAAAGGCAGTAACAAACTTATCCCGATAACTGAATAAGAGAAAGAGTGCTTGATAAATCTTACAGTTTGATTGGTTATTGACATAAATTGCCCCTAATTAATTTCTATATGTTATCGCTATTAAAACCTAATGAAACTGAACAACGCCTGAACATCAATTAAGTCAGTCAACCAATGTTCTAGCTCAGATAACAAGTTCAGCTAATGTTCAGTTTTGTTGATGTAGACTTTTAATGAAGTAATTACTAAAAAGCTAAGGTATTACTATTTATTTAACGCTGGCTTGGGTTTACACTGGTACCAATTAAAATAATAAGTTAATCATTTCAACTGGTTTAAATTTATTTGTTCCTTATTACAGGTATACATAAGTGAAAATTTTTTCATGCATTTTTATTGGCTTAACATTAACATTTGCAGCTACCACTATTGCCAATGCACAAGGTTTTGTTCGCTCACCAGCCAACCAAACCGTTAAGTTGAAGGTACATAGCTCACAACATGCTGCCCAACTAGTGAAAAACCGTTTTGGCGGCAAAGTATTAAAAGTAAGCAAACAAAAAGTAAATGGTCATAACGGCTATAAAGTAAAACTCCTTAAAAAAAGTGGTCATGTGGTTTCTGTCCTTGTTGATGCCCAAAGCGGCCGAATTATAGGAGGGTAATTGATGCGATTATTGCTTGTTGAAGATGATTTATCCCTACAAAACAATCTCAAAAAAAGTTTAGTTAAAGCTAACTATAGTGTCGATGTTGCCAGTGATGGCCAAGATGGTCTTTATCAAGGTGAAGAATACAATTATGACGCCGCTATTATTGATGTTGGCCTGCCTATTATTGATGGCATTAGCTTGATAAAATCACTTCGCGGACAAAATATCGACTACCCCATATTAGTACTTACCGCTAGAGATAGCTGGCAAGACAAAGTCGCTGGCCTTGATGCAGGTGCAGATGACTACCTAACCAAACCTTTTCAAACTGAAGAGCTACTTGCGCGGTTAAACGCCCTAATTAGACGTTCAGTTGGACAAGCAAACCCTGTGTTAACTAATGGGCCGCTGTCTATTGATACTACAAGCTATCAAGTATCAGTTAATGAAATCATTATCAAGCTGAGCAGTTCAGAATATAAATTACTTGCCTATTTAATGCTTCACAAAGGAGAGGTCAAATCTAAAGCAGTTCTTACTGAACATATTTACGATCAAGATTTCGATTTAGACTCAAATGTTATTGAGGTATTCATAAGACGTTTGCGAAAAAAATTAGACCCTAACAATCAATACGATTTTATTGTTACTCATCGTGGTTTAGGTTATCAACTCAAGATCTTTGCAACAAAGACCTAATGATAAAAGATAAATTTCATTCTTTACTTAAGCTACCACAGATCAATTCGCTTAAATTTAGACTAGTTGTTAGTGCCATGGCGATGACCTTTATTATTCTTCCCATTATAGGGCTGACGTTAAGTAACGCTTTTGAAAAACAAATCATCAATTCTATAAAAAAAGAGCTTACTGCCTACAGCTATTCATTATTAGCGGTAGCCGAAATTGATCAACAAACCTTGTTCATGCCAGAACAGCTATTAGAAAATCAATTTAATGTTATTCAATCCGGTTTATACGGCGTTATTACCAAAATTAACGATAGCAGTAACAATACAATTCTTTGGCATTCAAATTCATTACTCAGTGTTAATACACCACTCATTCCTTCTTCACCGAAAGTCGGACAAAACAGCTTTTCAACATTCAATTTCGAGCAACAGAAACACTTTATTTTCAGTTTGTCTGTAAGCTTTACCAGCAATAAGGGTGACTTTGAATTAACGGTACATGTTATTAAAAATACCGATGATTTTGAGACACTTGTTTTAGAGTTTCAAAAGCAGTTATCGACATGGCTATTAATATTAATGGTACTGCTATTTTTAGTACAAGGCCTATGGTTAATTTGGACATTACGGCCACTTACCAAGTTAAGCGCTGAGATGATACAAATTGAGCAAGGGCAGCTTGATGAACTAAAACAAAGTTATCCATTAGAGTTAACTCAAGTCACCCAACAACTTAACATGTTATTACGTACTGAAAGACAACAAAGAAAACGTTACCGGAATGCGTTGTCTGATCTTGCTCATAGCTTAAAAACTCCACTTGCGGTGATACAAAGTCAAGATGAGTTAACCCAAGATTCAAATGAACAATTAGCAATAATTAATCAAATTATAGAACATCAATTAAAACGAGCACAAAGTGCCGGTGAGTCTTCTTGGCATATCGGTGTGAATGTCAAAGAAACCCTTGATAAGCTTATTAATACCATGAAAAAAATTCACCACCAGAAAAACCTTATTTTTAACTGTGCGGTAAATAAAAATCTTACTTTTAAAGGTGATGAAGCAGATTTATTAGAAATACTCGGCAACTTAGTCGACAACGCCAGTAAAGCGGCAAAACAACAAATAAACATTAGTGTCAGTCAATCAAAACAAAAACTCACCTTGGTTATTGCTGATGATGGTATTGGCATCGATAAGGCTTTACAAAAGAGTATATTAAAACGTGGTACTCGAATTGATACCTACCAGCAAGGGCATGGTATTGGCTTAGCGATTGTTAGGGATTTAGTTGAAAGTTATCAAGGACAGTTAAATATTAGTAATTCGACTGAGTTAGGCGGTGCCGAATTTACCGTGACTATTTGATATAGACTCTACACTGCTAAAGGTTAATTAACCCTTAGTGCTATTCAGCTGATGTTCAGTTAGCTAAGCTTATAATGATTTCATCCTGTAACTATTCACTTTTAGTGTTTGGAAAAACGATGAAAAATATATTCTTTATTGTCATTTTCACTTTATCAATTTCATTATCCCCACCAGTTCATGCAACTGACAGCACTACCGTGCAAATTAGTGATGGCGAATTAGCACAGCTGTTAGCGCCTATTGCCTTATATCCTGATACGTTACTGACCCATATTTTGATTGCCTCAACTTATCCTATTGAAGTTATTGAGGCTTACCGCTGGGTGAGCAGTAATGAGCAATTATCAACTGAACAGATGCTCAATCGCTCTTCAAACAAAGATTGGGATCCCAGTGTTAAAGCGCTAATGCCCTTCCCTACTATTTTAAAACGCTTACATGATGACTTAACTTGGACCAACCAAATTGGTGACGCTTTTTTAGCGAACGAAGCTCAAGTACTGTCAAGTATTCAGCTGCTGAGACAGCAGGCGGACAACGCAGGTAATTTAACAAAAATGGATAATATGGAGGTTAACTACGATAACGGCAATATAGTTATTCAGCCATTGCAGCGTGAAATTGTCTATGTGCCTTATTACGACAGTCGAACAATATATGGTAATTGGTATTGGAACATCTACCCGCCGGTATATTGGGCACACCCCCGACATTACATCAGTCATAGACCTTATTACTGGCACACAGGTGTGCACATTTCATTCAACTACTTTTTCAGTGCTTTTCACTGGCATAGCAGACACCTAGTCGTGGTTAATCACCATAACTCACGCCATTATGTAAAAAGACATCGCATTGTTAGTAGTCATGGCGCTAAGCGTTGGAATCACCAACCTCATCATCGCAAAGGGGTAGCTTACAGTAATAACCAAGTCAAAAAACGTTTTCACAGTAACCGTGTGAGCACCGCGCAAAGTAAAAAGTACCGTAGTTCTCACCAACAACTGAGCGCTCAAAGCTCAAACAAAAAAAGGTATTTAACTAATAAAAACAGACAAAATTCTAAACACCAAAGAACAACTAAACATTTGGCTCAATTAAAACATGATAAATATAATAAAAAGTTTACTGCAGCGCATTCTAGCAACAAAGTGAAAGGCACGACTTCGAATAAATACTCAAATAAAAAGCAATATGCCAATAACAGTAAACAGAAAAGTAAATATAAAAATTCAGCTCAGCACTCAGCTAACGATAAAAAGCGGCATTATGCTGATAAACAAAGTTATAAAAAGCAGCCCAGCACAAAAGTAAAAACAAGAACAAAAGCACAAACAAAATCGAATAAACAATACGTTTCAAATCATAAATCGACAAAGAGCCACCAACAAAAAGAAAGGAAGAGTCACAATAAACCATCACACAGCAAACATTCAAAAAGAGAAAAGCATTAGTTGTGATAACTGAAATTCACCCTAATACATGTGATATTAACTTTGACCTAATCGTATATTTGATTAGGTCAAGAATTACCAAATGAACATATAAGTTGCTAATTTTATCTCCGGTATTATCACTGAAAAGCCGTATTTCAATAAAAATTATTTGGGTGAAAGAATATTTATAAATAGGTTTTTATTCAGCACTTTAGTGAACTTTAGTGTGCTTTCTTTTAAACTAAGGCTATTCTAAAAGAACCAGCTTCAAAAATGGCCTAGTTAACATGGAAAATAGACGTCAATTCACTCGTATATTGCTTTCAACTCAAGCAACGCTAGAAATTGAGGATCAAACTTATCCAGTTTCTATACAAGATATTTCACTTAACGGTGCACTTATTACTTCAGCAAGTTGTAACAAATCATTGAAAGGAAAACTAGGTACCCTAAATTTTTTATTAAACGATGGAAAATCTGAAGTTGCTATGGACATTGCTGTTGTCCATGAAGACCAAGAAGAAGCAGGCCTGCAATGTAATGCTATCGATATAGATAGTGTGACGCAGTTAAAGCGTATAATAATTAATGAATCCATTAACTTAAATATCGAACAAATAAAGGTCGAATAAATATAAGTTCACCGCTTTACCCATTCATTAACAAAAATATATTCACAGCTGGTTTACAACATGGTTAGACTTATTTAACTACCTGATATTTTTAAAATAATAAAAGTGCTAATAACTCATTAACACTTTTGTTGGTAAGTTAAATCGATACTTAAACTGTCAGGGTTATTTTACCAACAGATTTTCCAGACTCAAGGTGGTCGTGAGCTTTAGCAACTTGCCAAATTGAGTAGTCACTTTCATCAATGATTGGGCTTATCTTTCCTGCATCAACCAGTTCAGTAATTTCAGTCAAAATTCGACCGTGTGATTCATGGTTGATGCCATGACAAAGTGGAATAAGCACCAGTACACTATGGAATGACAGGCTTTTCAAGGCAATTTGTAGTGGATCTTCAATCGGTAGAATTGTTGATACATGGCCATTAAATTTAGCCGCTTCAAATGACTTTTGAATATTGTCTCCAGAAACAGTATCAAATATTTTGTCAAATCCAACACCGTCAGTATATTTAGCCACATAATCGGCTACTTCTTCTGTTGTATAATCAACCAAATTATCCGCACCTACAGTTTTAGCAAGCGCTTCGTTAGCTGGCGAATAAGTAGAAGTAACATTAGCGCCTAGCACTTTTGCTAATTGAACAGCGATATGGCCAACACCACCAGTAGCACCATGAATAAGAACATTATCACCTGCTTTTACATTCATTTTTTGAACAAGTGCTTCATAAGCAGTAATTGATACTAACGGAAGTGCTGCTGCTTGTTTCATGGTTAGCGTTTTAGGCTTTTTAGCCATTAGACGCGCATCAACCAACATAAATTCAGCTAAAGCACCATCTACACCGTTAATACCGCCTGCCATACCATAAACTTCGTCACCAATGATAAAACCAGTAACACCTTCGCCTACCTCACTCACAATACCCGCTACATCACCGTGTAGTACTTCGGGCAAATTAACTGACCATGGCAATTCAATTGAACGTAGCATGGTATCAAGTGGGTTTACACTTGTTGCTTTAACTTCCACTACCATGTGTCCTGTTTTAGCCACGGGTTTTACTTTTTCTACTAGTTGGAAAACTTCAGTACTACCGATTTCTTTAATGATCATTGCTTTCATATTATGTGCTCTTCATTTGTTTGTTCGTTTAAGTGCGGTCATTCTATTCGTTGCTAACAGAGCAAACCATTACCTAATTAGCAAATTACCTTTGTCTTTTAAGCAATACGGGATTAAAATAATAAGCAGTTTTATATAGGTAGGAGCAGTCATGAGTTCATTAAATCGGTTACTGTATTTTAATTGTGTAGTTGAAACAGGCAGTATCTCACAAGCCAGTCGAGTATTTGATGTACAGCCTTCTTCTATTTCAAGGCAATTAGCCGTTCTTGAACAAGAACTAGGTGTACGTCTATTAAATAAAACCACCAGAAATATTGGTTTAACAGAAGCTGGGCGCAAGTACTATGAGTTTTCTCAGCGCATTGTATCGGAGTTTGATCAAGCCAAAAGAGCGGTAAATGACTTACAAGAAAAGCCAAAAGGTAAGCTAAAAATAAGTATGACCGTAGGTTTTGGCGAAAGTGTTGTATTGCCCCTGATCCCAAAGTTTATGTTGTTATATCCAGATATTGATATAAAACTTGAGTTAACAGAGCGAGTGGTCGATCTTGTAGAAGAAAATATCGATGTTGCCATAAGAAGCGGACGCTTATCTGATTCGACAATGATTGCTAAACGCTTGGCATTCAATAACTTTTTATTATGTGCAAGCCCTCAATATTTAGCTAACAACGGCACACCTCAAAACCCTAAAGATTTAGCCGAACATCAATGCATTAGGTACAGCTATGCTCGCTGGAAGGATTGGTTTTTAATGGCCGAAACAAGAATAAAATTAATCATTAACAATACTATTTCAGTGAATTCAGTCAATGGCCAAAAGCAACTAGTATTGAATAATACAGGACTTACCTTAATGCCTTTATGGGCGGTTAAAAATGAGTTAGCTGATGGATCTCTGAGGCAAGTTATGCCGGAGTATACTTTTAGTCCATATGAAGAACTAAGTGCCACTTACGCCATATACCTAAAACGAGAGATGGTGTCACCAAAGACACGAGTTTTCTTAGATTTCTTAGTCGAAAATATCGTGACTCTAGATGTCTAGTTCTACTTTTATGTGAACTGATCATACCCAACATCCTGCTTATTTCAATGCATCCCATTGGGCTCTAGTCATTTGGGATTTTTGATATTCCATCATAATTAACCACTTGCCTTCTTTTTTAATTAACAGGGCATTCATATGGGCAATAAATTCAGTTTGTTTACCCTGTTTATCCGTTGTGTAATAACGAAACATGCCTGTTTCATGAGCGGTTGTTTGATCGTGCAAACGTTGAGTGAAGTAAAAATCAACACCAGCGGTCATTTTTTTGGCTTTAGTATCATCAAAACCTGATTTCCAACTCGCTAAGGCTTTAGCAATAGGGTAACTGTCTTTACTAAAACCACTCACTAAAATGGCATCTTGATGATAGCCCTTTTTATAACCTTCAAAATCGCCCTCGGCCACTGTTCGAGCTAACTCTGCCCAGGTAGCATCTAATTCCTTGATAATTTGGTCGTCGGCAATCGCTGCATTAGTGATAATTAATAGTAGCCATAAGCTCAATTTAACAATTCTTTTCATTATTACTCTCTTCAAAATTAAGGATAAATTAGGTCTTAGTGTTCAGGTTTAAGAACCATGTACTTTTAATGATAGCCTCGTCCATAAACTAAGTTACGGCGGTAAAACATTCATTGATACCACCATTACTTTCTAATTAACTCTGACTGAACACATTTCAGGACGAGACATAAAGATAAGAAAAAGGCTGTAAAGTGATTAACTTTACAGCCTTTTATATAGAATACTATAGTGATAACACAACTATATCGTTATCTTAATTCTTATCTCAATTCTTATCTTAATTCTCTGCGAAGGATTTTACCGACATTGGTTTTAGGCAGTTCGTCCCTAAACTCAACTAACTTAGGAATTTTGTAATTGGTTAAGTTTTTTCGGCAGTGATCAATAAGCGATTTTTCGTCTAAGTTTTCATCTTTACGAACAACAAATATCTTCACCATTTCACCACATACTTCATTGGGTACACCAACGGCTGCTGCTTCAAGTACACCTTCATGCATCATAAGCACTTCTTCAATTTCATTAGGAAAAACATTGAAGCCTGAGACAATAATCATATCTTTTTTACGATCAACTATCTTAAAGAAACCTTGATCATCAACTGTAGCGATATCACCGGTTGCTAACCAGCCATCTTTTAAAATTTCATCGCTAGCTTCTTGACGATTATAATAACCGACCATTACTTGCGGACCTTTAACCCACATTTCGCCAGCTTCACCTATTTGTGCTTCAGTGCCATCATCTTTAACAATACGAATATCGGTAGATGGAGCAGGAAGACCGATAGTGCCATTATAGCTTGCTTGATTATAAGGACTTAACGAAACCATGGGAGAACACTCAGTTAAACCATAGCCTTCAAGTAGTCTTGTCGTTGTTACTTCCTGCCAACGCTCTGCCACAGGTCGCTGTACAGCCATGCCGCCGCCCAGCGCCATTTTAAGCGTGCTAAAATCTAAATCTTTAAATCCTGGAGTATTTAATAAACCGTTAAATAAAGTATTTACCCCAGTGATGGCGGTAAAAGGATATTTACCTAATTCTTTAACAAACGCAGGCATGTCACGAGGATTGGTGATCAGTAAATTAGTACCACCAAGGGTAATAAACGTTAAGCAATTCGCCGTTAAGGCAAAGATATGATAAAGCGGTAATGCCGTCACCACGAGCTCATTACCTTCTTCTAACATAGGTTTAATCGCCGCTTTTGCTTGCTCTAAATTTGCCACCATATTACGGTGAGAAAGCATTGCGCCTTTTGAGACTCCGGTCGTACCGCCAGTGTATTGTAAGAAAGCGAGATCATCACCTTGTATAGCTACAGGGGAGAACGTTAAGTTTTGTCCCTTAGCTAACACAGCGTTAAATCTTACCGTATCGGGTAAGTTAAAACTTGGCACCATTTTCTTAACATACTTAACAACCGTATTGACAATAGCGCCCTTAACAAAGCCTAAACGATCACCCAATGAAGTCATGATGATATGTTCTACAGGTGTTTTATCAATAATGGTTTCTAGAGTATGAGCAAAATTTTCAATAATTAAAATCGCTTTAGTGCCAGAGTCTTTAAGTTGGTGCTCTAATTCACGTGCGGTGTAAAGTGGATTAACATTTACCACCGTAAGCCCTGCGAGTAGAGCTCCAAATAATGCAATAGGGTATTGCAAGGTATTAGGTACCATAATGGCAAACTTATCACCTTTAACCAGACCTAATTCTTGCTGACAATAAGCAGCAAAGGCTTTAGATTGTACAGCTAACTCTGCATAAGTAATTTCGGCGCCCATATTGATAAAAGCAACTTTATCGCTGTAAACACCGGTATATTTATTAAACATATCAACAATCGAAGCGTATTTGTCAGCGTCAATCTCGTAAGGAACACCAGGGGGATAGCTTTTCTCTAACCAAATTTTTTCCACAGTTCTTTCCTCACGTTTTAATATATTTTTTATGACTACACTATTCGAACGGCTTAAGTTAGCAAAATTAAGCCGGTATGAATAGTAATTTTTAAACACTTGTTTGAAAATGGGCTGTAGTGCCTATAATTCAAGGTGGATGTTTTAATAAGGGATGATAAAAAAACTATTCTAAGCGATTAACTCCATTAAGGTTATTTTGTAAACTTTTCAATTAATCTTGCTGACCTCAGTTATTAAACTTTAATCTCGACAGAACCACACACCCTAGTATAGTTACTATTTAAATATTGATAAAAACAAACCAAATGAAACTAAATACCATTGCTGAAAAAAATTACTTATGGGTTGAAGAAATGGGTTGGCATAACAAAACTGTGCTAGAAGCTTTAGCTCTTGTCGCCTCTGAAGTAGGTGAGGCGATTAATGAATGCCGTCATGAAAAACCCAGTGATGAATTTCCTGAGGAATTAGCCGACATCATTTTAAGAGTATTAGATATTGCCCACTGGCAAAAAATAGATATTGAAAAAGTTATTGAACAAAAGATGTTAAAGAATCAACAAAGAGGTAACAGGGGAAGACTTAAATAATCTCCCCTTTTTTCACTTTAAAAATTTATTACAACTAAAATTCAGAATGTACACCAATGAGAGGTGCAAAACTGGCTAAGTTTATTTTTAACTTATTAACCAATGCGCTTGGTTTAAGCTGGGGTACTCGGGTTAAGTCAGTTTCAATATTGCTTTGTTGCCAATGCTTTACAAATTCACTTTGCTCAGGTGCTTGGTGTAAAGTTCTTGTTTTAGCTGAAAGCATGGCAATAGACTTTATCGACTTTGTTTTACTAAATCGAGCATCCGATTTATAGGTAAAATGTTCATTAACGTGATCATCACTTAAATTAACCAATTGAATCATCAATTGATGAAGCACATTATTTATCGTTAGTTTTTCAATCGCTAGCACGATCACTTTCTGATCAAATAGTTCTGGCAATTGAGTACTTGATTTTGTCAGTATCTCTAATTCAAGCAGGTAATAACCTGCTGGCCTTTTTTCGATATTTTGAATATAAAAGCTTGCCTGATCATATCGAATATTATCAATTTCATCTTGTAAGTCTGCCCAAGAAATCACAGGTTCATCGCAATTAAGAATTACCTCACAGCTCACTAACAATGGCAGATCATGATGGCAATTAAATGGTGTAGTTACTTTATTACTTGCCGTTAAGCGAAATAATTCACGTACTTCATGCTCTCTTGCCTTTTTAATCGCTAAAAATACGGTTTGTATAATTTCAGAGCTGGGCAAGTTTGGCTCTACTCGCCATTTTCTACCATAAACAATTTTTTTGTTTTTCGCTGTCTTTAAATAATTATCAATACCGACAACACCCACTTGAAGATAAATTCCTGCTTTATCTTCACAAACAAACACCGGATAACTTACACTGTATTCTATATTTAATATCAATTCTTCAACACTATTAACGGTATGTTGGTAAGCTAAATAATGCTGTGGCACACATTGCTTACCATTAGCTAGTTCAGCCTTAGGCGCATTAATATGCGCCGACTCTCCTTTGAGTAATGCTATCGCTTTCATACAGTAATATCCTTTATTAAGTGGCAGGATAAGCTAATTTGTCAATTTTAACAGGCCTGACCAAATTGCCACTTTCAACACGTTTTTTAAGTGCTGATAATGTTTGGGTTAAACCCTGCGACAATTTATTTTTCATCATTAAACTGTGCAGCACTTTACCAATAACACCGAACTTTAAGTTATAGCCAAACTCAATAACTATGTTTGTTTCATGATGATTAACGGCCTCAATTTTCCATCGCCCCTGTGCTGCCGTTAATGGCCCTAAATCTGTCACTGTATAAGTAAAACCTGATTTTTCTTGCCATTGAGTAATAACTTCATCAATTGAGCCAAAACCTTCAATATCGCAATGCCTTGCTGCGCCTATTTGTTGGTCTTTTTCATTCAAGCTATGTGAATGCGTCACCGAAGGAGCCCAAGTATAGACATGATTAAAGTCGGCAATAATTGACCAAACCTCATCTAGTGGTGCATTAATAGTTATACTTTTGTTTTGGCAGTAATCTGTAGGTAATGAAATATTAGTCATCTTTATTCCTTGTTGGCAGTACACTAAGTAGTAATACAATAAATTCATCACTATTAAAGTATAAAAATCAAAACGAAGGAATATGACAACCTGCATCGAAGTGTTGCATTTATGCACCACGCAATTCACTCCTATTTTTGTTACTATCAATAAAAAATCTCACAAGAGCTGGAGAAAGGATAAGTATGTTGAACTGGGATGACTTAAAGTTTTTTCTTGCCGTTTGCCGCGCAGGCTCAGTTCGCAGTGCAGCCATAACGCTGAAAGTAAACCACACTACGGTATCAAGACGAATAAATAGTTTCGAACTCGCTTTAGGGCAGCGATTATTTGAACGTACCAGCCAAGGTTATGTTAAAACTAAATTAGCGGATGAAATCTATAACGAAGCTTCATATTTAGAAGAAAGACTTAACACCGTTGAGAGAAAAATAATCGGTAGGGATGATGAACTTAGTGGCGACATTAGAGTAACCTTACCCGAAATATTAGCCACTGAATTACTGATGCCTGGTTTTGCTAAATTTTGTCACTTATATCCTGAAATCGATATTGAGATTATTGAATCAGTTAAAGAATTAAATTTAGCCAATCGCGAAGCTGATGTCGCCTTTAGAATAGTGAAACAGCCACCGGATTACCTAGTGGGTCGTAAAATAGCAGTACTTCACCGAGCTTGTTACTTGAGTAAAAAACTAGCTCACAAACTTAGTGAGCCCGGATGGCTGGAGCAGCAAAACTGGATCGGCTGGACAGACAAATTAAGAAAACCTATTGGCCTAATTGCTAAAGAATACCCTAGATTTTCATCAAAACACAAAATCGCCAATGCTCAGTTGCAATCAATAGCCTGCAAGGAAGGTATGGGAATCGCCATTTTACCTTGCTTTAAAGCTGATCTTGATGATGAGTTAGTTAGGATCCCCCCCTACATCAGCGAAGCAAAATACGACTTATGGATTTTAAGTCATCCAGACATGAGAAAAAATAACAAAATACAAAGCTTCGTCCGGTTTATGACCGAGTATCTCGCCAACAAAAATGATTTAATAGAAGGTAGAGAGTTTACTCGTTAACCGTTAACCGTTATCCGTTATCCGCATAGTGAAACTAAAGTATAAATACAGTAATATAATTTTGAAATTTCAAACAAAAAAAAGCATAAGAGCTCGGCTCTTATGCTTTTTAAATTAAA
>JALJPB010000190.1 GCA_022969175.1 Colwellia sp.
TACTTTTACACCATGATGTTTTTCAATATGGAAAACAGAACGACGTTTTTCATTCAACAAGTAAGTAGCAACAGGTACAGGTACTTGTGCTTGAACTTGTTGAGTATTTTCTTTTATCGCTTCTTCTTCCATTAAACGAAGAATTGACAATGCAAGTGATTCAACACCGCGTACTTGGCCAGTGCCACTACAACGAGGGCACACACCTTGACTGGTTTCTCCAATAGAAGGACGAAGGCGTTGACGAGACATTTCTAATAAACCAAAACGAGAAATACGACCTAGTTGAATTCTAGCTCTATCTTGGTGTACTGAATCACGCATGCGATTCTCAACTTCACGTTGATGACGTACAGGCGTCATATCAATAAAGTCGATAACCACTAAACCACCTAAATCACGTAAGCGTAATTGACGAGCTACTTCTTCAGCAGCTTCAAGGTTGGTATTAAAAGCTGTTTCTTCAATATCACTCCCCTTAGTGGCGCGAGCTGAGTTAACATCGATAGAGGTCATGGCTTCAGTTGGGTCAATGACAATTGAGCCACCAGAAGGAAGTCGAACTTCACGTTGGAATGCTGATTCTATTTGGCTTTCAATTTGATAATGGGTAAACATAGGTACATCATTATCATAAAGTTTAATTTTGTTTAAAAAATCTGGACGAACAATTTCGATATGTTTTTTAACACTTTCAAATGTTTTAGGGCGATCAATTAAAACTTCGCCAATATCACGTCTTAAATAATCACGAATTGCACGTAATATTAAATTAGTTTCTTGATGAATTAATACAGGAGCGTCGGTACTGGCAGCAGCATCAGAGATAGCTTGCCAATGATGAAGTAAAACGTTTAAATCCCACTCTAACTCGTCATAATCTTTACCAACACCAGCAGTGCGGACAATTAAACCCATACCTTTAGGAAGATCTAGTTTGTTTAATGATGCTTTAAGATCAGAACGTTCATCACCTTCAATACGACGAGAAATACCGCCAGCACGAGGGTTGTTAGGCATTAGAACTAAGTAACTTCCGGCTAAACTGATAAAAGTAGTAAGAGCTGCGCCTTTTTGACCGCGTTCTTCTTTATCGATTTGAACGATGACCTCTTGGCCTTCCTTCAATACTTCTTTAATATTTGGACGACCTTGGAAGGTATAACCTTTAGGGAAATATTCGCGAGCGATTTCTTTCATTGGCAAGAAACCGTGGCGGTCAGCACCGTAATCAACAAAAGCCGCTTCTAAAGACGGTTCTATACGGGTGATTTTAGCTTTGTAGATATTTGATTTTTTTTGTTCGTGACCAGGGCTTTCGATATCTAAATCGTAAAGTTTTTGACCATCAACTAGTGCTACGCGCAATTCTTCTGATTGGGTAGCGTTTATTAACATACGTTTCATAGTTTGTGTGACTCATATTTTAGTCACAACACACTTTGCTTAGTACACAAAGCAATCTTAAGCGTTGGTAACAGCAGTTTGTCAGCCTCACGGTTGTCAATCTTAGCGCACCAGTAATATGCGCTAAGCTGTTATAAATTCTGATTGTACTTTTAAACTATAATGCTTTTATTTTAGTGCGTTATAGTGAATTTGTTTCTTTATGTGCTCAGCGAATGTGCTGTGCAATACTTGAAAATTAGCATTTAAATAACCTTGACTAGAAACTGACACCTTTTTATGTCTTAAGTTATGTTTCGTTCGTTGTTATTTAGTGAGTAATGCTTATTACAAGTGTAATTACAAAATTGCTTTATGGTGCCGGGCAAACTGTTTATGCGCTACATTGATATGTTACATACATCAACTTTTGCAATAGGCCATATCAAAAATATGTCGTAGCAGTTATACCTTGATATTTAAATAGATATAAATTGCTTGGTGCATATTAAAGTGGCCGCAGTTCGTCTCTTACGTCTCTCTTTAAAGCTTCCTCTTTTCTAATACTTTTCTGACAAAATTTTTAATAAAATAAGTGACTAGTATTGTTGCTACTGCGAAAAACTAAGCAATAGCAGCGGCATTATCCCATTAAAATCAGAGATAAGCCAATGAAAATCCAGTTTTCTCAACCCAAAGAGGATTAAAACGGTGATTAAAAGAGATTAATCCCTAATTTAAAGTATGGTAAACTGCGCACCATGAAAGAAAGTAATAATAAAGCCCATGCTAGGCCTAATAAAATGTCGAAAAATAACCCTCAGAAAAAATCGCAGTTAAAGTTTAAAAAAGCGCCACAAGAAAAGTTCGTTGCTAAGCCGAAAAGAAATGTAAAAACTGCCGGCTCAATAGAATTTTCTTCGGAAAACAAACCACAACAAAAACAAGATGAAAGACCAAAAGTTCGTTATTTTACTATTGATAATGAAGACTCAGGGCAGCGTATTGATAACTTCTTGTTAAGAACCCTGAAAGGTGTTCCAAAAAGTCATTTATATCGTTTGATGCGTAAAGGTGAAATTCGAGTTAATAAAAAAAGAATAAAGCCAATGTATAAATTACTTAATGAAGATATTGTTAGGGTTGCGCCAATTCGCATTTCTGAAAAAAATAATGAAGTTTCAACAGGACTCAATATTGTTGCTAATTTAGAAAAACAAATATTATTTGAAGATGAGCGATTAATTGTAATTAATAAACCCTCTGGTATGGCTGTTCATGGTGGTAGTGGTTTAAGTTTTGGTTTGATTGAAGCGTTAAGAGCATTAAGACCAGAAGCGAGAATGTTAGAGTTAGTACATCGTCTTGACCGTGATACTTCAGGTTGTTTAGTTATTGCTAAAAAACGTTCAGCACTGCGTAACCTTCATGAACAACTGCGTAATAAAAAGGTGCAAAAATATTACCATGCGTTAGTAAAAGGGCGGTGGCCAGCAAAATTAACCAAGGTTACTGAGTCATTAAAGAAAAATGATTTAAAATCAGGTGAGCGGGTGGTGGTGGTTGATAATATTAATGGCAAAGAATCTGAAACTCGCTTTAAAGTAATGCAAAATTACGAAAATGCTACCTTAGTAAGAGCATTTCCAGTGACAGGTCGTACTCATCAAATTAGAGTGCATTGTCAAGTTAAAGGACATGCCATTGCCTGTGACTCTAAATATGGTTTTGAAGAGTTTGATGAAGAGATGAAAAAGCAAGGGCTTAAACGTTTGTTTTTACATGCGGCAAGCATTGAGTTTACCCACCCTTTAACTGAAGAACGCCTTAAAATTGAAGCGCCATTAGAGCCATCATTAGAAAAATTACTTAAAAAGTTGACTAAAAGTGCATAATTATAAACTTATTATTTTTGATTGGGACGGGACTTTGATGGACTCAGTTGGTCGTATTGTTTCATCAATGCAAGCAAGTGCTAGGGTTATTAATGTCGAACCTCCTAGCTTTGAGCAAGCGAAACAAATTATCGGTTTGAGTTTACCACAAGCA
>JALJPB010000191.1 GCA_022969175.1 Colwellia sp.
ATCAAAGGTATAGGGGGTATAAGTGGAGGTACGACCGCAGGTGGCGAAATGGTCACCTTAATCATGTCTGACGTTCTCATGATATAATCTGCTGGCATTGTTTTCTCCTAACTCATTTATTAACTAAAAACGGCTTTAAACCGCTATTGTTATAAATTTATTTTTTAACAAAAAGCAAAGCAATTAAAAGTAAAAAGGGTTAGATTCTAAAAACTCTTATCCCTTTAATTCTTCACCGAAATCACCCACTTTGAATGATAACGGCTATAAGTATTGCTTATTGGTTCAACAATCCGTAAACACCAATAGAATAGGCGCGTTTTTTCTTAGCACCTAATAATGAACTAACATGAATGCTGTCGCCTAGCATTACTAGTTTTTTAGAATAACGACTGTCTGCCGTACCTTCACTGAAACCAACGCCCACGTTTTTGCTAAATTCATAAGCAATAACATCGCCTTTTTCTACACTGACAGAGTCAACAAATTGATGTCTGTTGGGACCAACCAAATTCATTCTTATTGATTTACTTTCCCATATTACAACGAGTTTGCTTTCTATATAACGAAGTACTTTCACTTTTACCGTAGAGGGTTTAATAACATAAGCGCCAATACTGGTTAATATGCCTGAACTGTTGATGCGATTATGTAAATCAACAATGGTCATAGGAGTGTCTTCAACGTTACTTCGTTGCACTAACTCCCCGCCAATATAGTCTAACAAGCCGCCTTCAATCAAAAAGCTTTTTAGGCCGGTAATTTCACGCTGTACAAATTTACGTACTTTATTTCTAAGTGCAGACGACTCTTTAACTCGAGATGTTTTTTCGGTATCAAGCACAGAAACAACACCGCTGAGTTTATTCACTTTAAGTTTCAGTACGCGGTTTTCATCTTGTAGTACGTTGTTTCTTTCTTTGGCAATGGCAAGCTGCCCTTCTAGGTTTGTTGCTACATCTCTTAAATCACTTTTGTTATTGGTAGAACCACAGCCTATTAATAGTGATGTGCAGGCTATTACACTGATAATTGAACGCATATTCTTCTCCGTGTGTTATTTGTACTTTACTGTTGGTTGTATTTTTGTTCGATTAATTTTCAATAGAAAATTTATTGCTAGATATTCTTTCGTTCTTGAGTATGAAGTCTAGGTAATAACCACCCTCAGAAAAACCAGCTACAGGTCGAGATATTTTAAAATACTTCACCCCCCTGTTCTGTGTGATTATTACGGGGGTTGTACTCAATTTGTCACTTCTTGAACCTGCATATAGTATTGCTTGTAAAACAGTTGTTTGTTTACCAAAGTTTGTAAATTCTAAACCAATATATATGGTGCGTTCCGCTTTTAACCTGTTGCTGTTTTGCTTAGTCATCTTGGTGAAATCTTGCCCTTTTATAAGAAGGTTCGATATCCTTGGTTTTTGTGATGCTTTATATGTTTTTATTGCCGTATTCAACTTTACTTGCTGTGATTTAGCGAGCTTACTGTTTGGGAAGTAATTAAGAGCGGTACTAATTGTTTTTTGTGCCTTAGTGTATCTTTTCGCGGATATTTGCGCTGGTATGTCTGATAATAGCTGTTTTTCAATGTTTGCTATCGCACTGAGCGCCATTTTATTAGTTGGTTCATGTATTATTACGTTTTGATATTGTGATAAAGCGTTATTCGCTGTTGGCGGTACAATATTACCTGCTTGTTCTTGTAATAAAGCATTAGCTAACAATTGTTGTACTTCTGCTTGCCGTGCCTTATTACGCTCGGCTTCTTTAAGTTGTTGATTAATGGTTTCACGTAAGGCAACAAAGTTAGTTGCTGACTCAGGATGAGCATTTTCGCCGAGTTCTATATGCTTTAATGCGTCCTGAAATTGTTTGTTTTTGGCAAATTTGCTAGCAGTTTCATGATGTTTTTCACTGATGGTAACAATACCTTGTTGAGCTTTTATATTGTTAGGTGCAATAGACAGTATTTTTTTATACAAGGCGTGGGCATTATTGTCATCATTGCCTGATAGGTTGTTGTTGCTCAGATGGTTATCAGCCTGAGAGAGCAAATCAGTGACTTGGTTGAGCGTGGTGATGCGCGTTTTTATTGAAAGGATATGCTCTGCGTTGTTAAGCTCTGGAAATGAACGGAGTTTTTTCTGTAACGTTTTAGTTGCCAATGCTAATTGTTGATTAAGTATTTGCTCTTCTATCATCCCAATATAGGCCGCTTTAATAGTCTCCAGACCTCGTACAACTCTAGGGTGGTCATTTTCGAGTAAAGAAATTAATTGGTATGTTTGGTACAACTCATCAATTACATCATTGTTAGTTATTAATTGTTGTTCTTGTACATTGGCCTTGCCTAATAAAGTTACTAGTTTTGATTGAATCAGTATTGCTTCTTGCTCTTTGGCGAGAGATTTTTCAGTTTCCAGTTTTTTATTGTTAAGTAATTGCTGCTCTATTAACTGGGTAGACTTTAATAAAGCATTTAACTTGTCATCATTTTCTTTCTTTTCAGATGATGACATTGGTAACAATTGAGCTGTTATAGAGTCATCGCCTCTAACCACATAGTCGCCTATAGCTAATGCAAAAAGAGCCATCAATATAAAGAGTAAGGTGCGTGAGCTATTGTTATTTCCTTTTCCTGACGGATCAGCAGGAGCAAGGTTAATTATTTGTGTTGCATCATCTTGGTCATCGTTACTGAGTTTACTACGTTGAACTTCTGTTAACCCTGAATTGGATATGGGCGTTGATACACTATAGTTTATGTTTTCGCCGCTATCTCGATGTCCTTCCTTTGTAAATTCGGTATTGATTACTGTTAATTCGTCATCTGAAATCTCATTGAGTTTTCTTATTATATCTTCGCCATTTTGATACCTTTCATCAGGCGATTTTGCCATTAATTTATCAATAATAGGCTGGAATACCGCTTGTAAGTATTCCGGAAGTTTAGGAATAGGGTCGGTTAAATGCATGATACCTACGGCAACAGCTGAGTCACCTTGGTAGGGAAGTTGACCCGTTAATACTTGAAAAAACACAATGCCTAAGCTGTAGATGTCTGAGCGCCAGTCGACTTCTTTTCCTTTAGCTTGCTCAGGACTCATGTAGTAAGGCGTTCCGATTGCGGTGCCTGTTTGGGTCATTTCACTAATGCTATCGAAAGCTTTTGCGATACCAAAATCCATTAATACAGCACGACCATCTTCATTATTGACCATAACATTTTCAGGCTTTATATCTCGGTGTACATACCCTTTTCTGCCAGCGTAATCTAATGCTAGTGCTACTTCCTTGATAACTTTTATGAGGTGAAATAAAGAGATGCTGTGCAATTTTTCTTTTAAATCAACCCCTTCAATGTACTCCATTGACAGGTAATGG
>JALJPB010000192.1 GCA_022969175.1 Colwellia sp.
TTCTTACGGCGTTGATCTAATAGCTCGTAATAAACTTTACCACTACAAAATACTACGCGGTCTACCGATTTTGCATCTAACTCGTCAATTTCACCAATAACATTTTTAAATTCCCCCGTCGCTAGCTCTTCTAATGAAGATACAGCCATAGGATGACGTAATAATGATTTAGGTGACATAACAACCAGTGGACGACGCATTGGGCGAACTACTTGTCTGCGCAGCATATTAAATACTTGAGCAGGAGTAGTAGGTACACATACTTGCATATTATGATCAGCACAAAGTTGCAAAAATCGCTCTAGTCTAGCAGATGAATGTTCTGGCCCTTGACCTTCATAACCATGAGGAAGCAACATAGTTAAACCACATAAGCGGCCCCACTTTTGCTCACCTGAACTAATGAATTGATCAAAAACAACTTGAGCACAGTTAGCAAAGTCACCAAATTGAGCTTCCCAGATAGTTAAACCTGAAGGCTCTGCTGTGGTGTAGCCATATTCAAAAGCTAATACTGAAACTTCTGACAATACTGAATCATGCACATCAAATGGACCTTGTCCTTCTCTGATATTTTGCAACGGTAAATAGGTACTACCATCGTTTTGATTATGTAAAACAGCATGACGATGGAAGAAAGTACCACGACCAGAGTCTTGACCGGTTAAACGAACACGTTTACCTAAATCAACAATAGAAGCATAAGCTAAGTTTTCAGCCATACCCCAATCAAGTAGTTTTTCACCTGAAGCCATTTTAACGCGGTCATCATAGATCTTTTTAACACGCCCTTGAACAGGCTTATCTTCAGGGTAAGTTGATATTTTAACAGCAAGTTCTTTCAGTTTTTCAACGGAAATTTCTTTGTCGTAATCATCATCCCAGTTATGACCAATATAAGGAGACCAATCAACAGAATGCTCTGTCATTGGACGCCATTGATTAACCGTACACTGTCCTTCATCCAATAACTTACGATAATAAGCGATAAGCTCATCCGATTTAGTTTGGGTTAACGAGCCTTCACTTATTAACTGCTCGGCATATAATTGACGTGGCGTTGGATGCTGCTTAATTTTTTGATACATCATTGGCTGAGTTGCATTGGGCTCATCAGCTTCGTTATGGCCATGACGACGATAACAAACAAGGTCAATAACCACATCACGCTTAAATTTATTACGATAATCAATAGCAATTTGAGTCACTAAAATCACCGCTTCAGGATCGTCACCGTTAACATGTAAAATTGGTGCCTGAACCATTTTGGCGATATCAGTACAATATTCACCACTGCGAGTATCTTCTTGTTTAGAGGTAGTAAAACCAACTTGGTTGTTAATTACCACACGAATGGTTCCACCCACTTTAAATGCCGTAACTTGCGACATGTTAAAAGTTTCTTGAACAACACCTTGACCAGCAATCGCTGCATCACCATGAATGGTGATAGGTAAGACAAGATCACCATTGGTATCGTCACGTCGATCTAATCGGGCACGTACAGAGCCGATAACAACGGGGTTAACAATCTCTAAATGTGACGGGTTAAACGCAAGTGCCAAATGTACATTACCACCTGGGGTAACAAAATCAGATGAGTAACCTTGATGGTATTTAACATCACCAGAGCTTAAAATCTCATCATGTTTACCGGCAAATTCATCAAATAATTTTGATGGGTTTTTACCCATAACATTAACAAGTACATTTAAACGGCCGCGATGAGCCATACCGATAACAACTTCTTTACTACCATGAATACCCGCTTGGATAATCAACTCTTTAAGCATAGGGACAAGCGCATCGCCGCCTTCTAAAGAGAAACGTTTAGCACCTGGGAATTTTGCTCCTAGATATTTTTCTAAACCGTCTGCAGCAATTAAACCGTTTAATAATTCAATTTTTTCATCACTAGATAACTTGGCTTTTGACTGCACTGACTCAAGGCGCTGTTGTAACCAACGCTTTTCTTCAGTATCAGTAATGTGCATATATTCAGCGCCGATAGAACCACAATAAGTCGTTTTAAGGGCTTTATATATACCACCTAAGTTCATAGTGTCTTGACCGACAGCAAATGAACCTACGTTATATTCTTTATCAAAATCGTTTTCTGATAGATCATGATGAGATAATTGCAAATCACGAATTTTATCGCGTTGCCATATCCCAAGCGGATCTAAATTAGCGTTTTGATGACCTCTAAATCGAAAAGCATTAATCAATTGCAATACTTTAACTTGCTTAGCATCACCGCCGCCAATAGTTACCACATGTCGATACGGTTGTTTAGCAAGTTCTTTGAATTCATCACGAATAGCACTGTGATGATACTCAACTGAAGTACCTTCAATTTTAGGGAGTTGTTGAAATAATTCACGCCACTCTGCTGACACAGATTGCGCATTATCTAGATATGATTCGTACAATTCTTCAATATAAACGATGTTTGCACCGTTTAAATGAGAAGACTCTAGCCAAGCCTTCATTACACCTTCTGGCATTGCCCTGTTCCTTTGCTGGGTAAAGCAAAAAAAGAAATGTAACTATTTAACTAAATGACCTTAAGTTAAACAGTTACCCTCTAAAAATTAACACATAAACTACACTATAATTCGTAGCTTAATCAACTGCTGAATGATTTTATTTCATTCTGTCGTTGGTAAGTTTTACCACTCGCAGATAATTAAACCGCGCGAGACAGTAACATTGACTTAATATGGCCAATGGCTTTTGTTGGGTTTAGCCCTTTTGGACAAACATCAACACAGTTCATGATGCCATGACAGCGAAATACACTGTAAGCATCTTGTAAATCATCTAAACGTTCTTCAGTGGCCGTATCACGAGTATCAATTAAAAAACGATACGCATGTAATAAGCCAGCAGGCCCGATAAATTTATCAGGATTCCACCAGAAAGACGGACAAGATGTTGAACAACACGCGCATAAAATACATTCATAAAGACCGTCTAATTTTTCACGTTCTTCAATAGATTGTATGTTTTCACGCGCAGCGGGTTGAGCATCGTTGATCAAGTATGGTTTAATTTTTTCATACTGCTGATAAAATTGTGTCATATCAATAATCAAGTCACGCACTACCGGTAAACCCGGTAATGGCCGTAAGACAATAGTTTTCGCTTTTAAATCTGATAATGGCGTGATACAAGCCAAACCATTTTTACCATTCATGTTTAAACCGTCAGAGCCACATACACCCTCACGACATGAACGACGGAATGATAAGGTTGCATCTTCTTCTTTCAAAAGAATAAGCGCATCAAGAATCATCATGTCAGAGCCTTCA
>JALJPB010000193.1 GCA_022969175.1 Colwellia sp.
TAATTCTTCTATGGTAAGACGTTCTTCACCTCCTGTTTCAGGTAAAGTAACAATAGCCTTGTTTTCTTCTAAGTTAAGCTCTTGTAATACACAGGCATTTTTATCTTTGAGCATTAAAATGCAAGGTAATAACATCGCAGGTAATTCGTTTAAGCCTTTACGTACTAATTTAGCACTGAGACCCGCTCTTGATGCAGCTTGTGATAAAAGCTCAGGAGTCATTTTACTAGTCGTTACAGGTAGTCCTGCAATAAGAGCCTCAGCTGAACATGGATTACCAAAATGCTCAGTGAGCAATACTAAGCTATCCAATAAAGGATCAGTATTTATCCTTTGAGAAGCATTTATTGTCCATTGCGATGAAGGTTGAGCAGAGGATTGCACTGAGTTTTAATTCCTTAAAAACGCATCATTAGTAACACAGTATATGAAATTCTACTATGTTACTAATCTAATGTACTGCGTATTGCTACGCTAACGTAATACGCTTAGTTATACCAGTTCACTCGAGTCCATTTCTACAAGCGGAGCAGCGGTTGGAGCAGCGGTATCACTGACAATAATCGCACCATCAGCTAACAAACCATTAGTGATATTTTGATGATCTTCAGCTTGTTTATCTCCACCTAAAACGATGTCTTGCTCGATAAGTGCAGCATTTTCAACTTCTGATAATTCAGATAACGCAGCTGCTTCTTGGTGATCTTCGTTTAAAGCTAGATATTTATCAAGACTGTCAGTACGCTCTTCACTTAATAAATCACTTAAATCAAGTGGTTCTTCATTGCCAAAAGAGTGCACATTCACAATATTGTCACTTGTATCTTCTTGAACCATTGACGTATCTATTGTACTTACTTTACTAAAACTAATTTCACCACTATCGTCAGTACTTGTAAACGGTGCAGGTTCCGGCGTAGGAGCTTCTGTCGCGCCAACCGATATTGTTAGCGTTCCGATATCAAACTCTGGCTTGTTTGTATCACCATCTTGAATTGTATATTTAAATTCTATAGTACTCGCTGTAAATATCGTGGCTCCTTCCCTTGAAAATGTATAACTCCCTTCGCTTTCAGGGGTATCTTTTCCGTAAACGGTTAGTGTTCCGTGAGCGGTTAGTATAGTAATAGATAACCCGTCTACTAAGTTATAATCTACCCCATCATATGTAAATTTGACCAAATGCCCGCCATTCAAATCATCTGGACGGTCTGATGAACTACGCACAACCTCGCCAGCATCATCAAATGTTTTGATTACATTACCCCTAATTGTGCGTTGGCTAATACTATTTGTGTCATCAACAGCAACTGGCGCTGAATCAATTACATTAATAGTAACAGTCCCTGTATCAGTAGAGTTTTCAGTTGCACCATCGCTCAACGTATAAGTAAAAGTAGGGTTAGTATCTACCTCTAAATCAAAGCCTCCGGTCTTCGTATATGTGAATTGTCCTAGAGCATTAATGCTTAGTGTGCCACCCTCAACAGGTATCTCAGTAAAACCAGTAGTCTCTACCGGTGTACCGTTAACGTGAGTGACAGACAAAACTGTACCATCATCTCCATCAATATCAATGACTCCATCTCCATCATCATGCGTAATCACATTACCACTGACCGCACCGTCTTCATTAACACTAAACGTATCATCAGCTGCTACAGGGGGGATATTGCCAGGAGGTCTTATATTAATCGTTAATGTGGCGGTGTCGGAATCTGGGTCAACAGCATCACCATCTTGAATGGTATAGGTGAATACGTCATTTACCGTATCGTCAGGCAGCGCCATACCATCTTTGCTTGTGTAACTATACGCCCCCGATTTGAATATCGTTAAGGTGCCAAATTCAGTCACTATTACAATTGGCGTACTACTATTAACAAAAACCTCACCGGAAACTTGAGTTAGTATTATCGTACCATCGGCAGAGGTATCGGTTACATCACCGGGACTACTTGCATTAATAATATTGCCAGTGACAGTGACACTTGCTACTTCGTTACCTGAACCACTTTCAAGCACAACGGTATTAATATCGTTATTTGCATCAGGGACAGTATCTACAGGTGGCGGTGGAGGAGGTGGAGGAGGTGGAGCAGTAACTGTTATTGATAAGGTTGAATTATCAATATCACCTTCTCCATCAGTAACGGTATAATTTACATCAGGCACTGAGCCACTAAAACTATTAGTTGGATCAAAGTTATAACTACCATCAGCATTAAGCGTTAACGTACCTTCTGTCAATACTGCGGTATCGCCAGCTGCATACGTATCATTGCCTATGGTAAAATTTATCACTGATAAAGGGGCATCAGGGCTTGAGGCGTTGTCTAAAACATTACCTGTTACTGTGGACGTTTGTTGGACACTTACGGCTTCATTACCATCGGTTAGATCTGATACAGGTATAATATCAATGCTTAATGTTGAGGTATCCGTATCACCTTCACCATCTATTACCGTATAAGTAACAACAGGTACTGCGTCGTTATAGTTATCTGTTGGTACAAAGATATAACTACCATCAGCATTGAGGGTGAACCTACCTTCAGGTAATTCCGCTGTTGAACCCACGGTAAAAGTACTGTCACCTATGGTAAAACTTGTTACCGTAATAGGATTGTCAGGACTTGAGGCGTTATCTAATACATTACCCGTTAATGTAGTATCTTCTAACGTAGTTTCTTCTTCATCACCATCGACAATATCAGCCACCGGCGTTATTGAAATAGTTAATGTTGAAGTAACAGTATCACCTTCGCCATCTATGACCGTATAAGTAACAACAGGTACTGCGTCGTTATAGTTATCCGTTGGTACAAAGATGTAACTACCGTCTGCATTAAGCGTTAATTTACCTTCTGGTAATTCCGCTGTTGAACCCACGGCAAAAGTATTGCCGTCTATAGTAAAACTGGTTACCGAAAGAGGATTATCAGGGCTTGAGGCATTATCTAATACATTGCCAGTTAACGTAGTGTCTTCTAACGTAGTTTCTTCTTCATTACCATCGACAATATCAGCCACGGGCGTTATCGAAATACTTAACGTTGATGTTACGGTATCGCCAGCACCATCTAATACCGTATAAGTAACTACAGGTACTGCATCGTTATAGTTGTCTGTTGGTATAAAGGTATAACTGCCATCAGCATTAAGAGTTAAGTCACCTTCAGCCAATGCGGCAGTCGTGCCGACATTAAAAGTATTATCACCTATGG
>JALJPB010000194.1 GCA_022969175.1 Colwellia sp.
GGAGTTGGTATTACCTCAAGATCTGCCTTATAGACCTGAACTGGAATGCATACCTCCTAAATACTCTTAATCTGGTGCTACATATGAATGTGTCAGTAAAGTTAATAGTAATTCAACCAAAACCTAGAATGTAATGAGGTCTACCTTGTCATCAATACAAATTGCACGATTCATAATTTCCTTTAGTTGGTTATATCACGGGATTTTTCCAAAACTTATCCATATAGCACCTTTAGAAAAAGTGATGACTGCTAGTTTAGGTTTATCAAACGAGCTTTCTTACTTTGTGACAAAATCAGCAGGGGTTGGAGAGGTGATTTTTGGGGTGCTATTCTTTGTTTTTTACCGCAATAAAGTCATTGTTTTCTTAAACATTATCGGGCTTACTGGCCTATTAGGTTTTGTTGCTTTAATGCAGCCACATTTACTTATTGAAGCATTTAATCCCGTTACCACTAATATTGCCTTAATCGGTTTTAGCTTTATATTACTACTCGAATTGAAAAATGAGTCAAAAAATGAGATTAAGAGGGCGATTGTATGACCGTGGTAAAATACCCTCCTAACGTTGGCGTAAGTGATTGTGTGATCCTATTTGATGGTGTCTGCAAACTCTGTAATACCTGGTGTCAATTTATCATTAAGGTTGATACACAACAGCGCTTTAAATTATGCAGCGTTCAATCACCAGAAGGGCAAAAAATATTAAACCATTTTGAAATGCCAACTGACCATTTTGAAATGCCAACTGACCATTTTGAGACGATGCTACTTGTGGAAGGCAACCAAAGCTTTGATAAGAGTGACGCTTTTTTAAATGTCGTGAATAAACTTGGGTTTCCATGGCGTTTATTATACCTAGGAAAAATTATTCCAAAGGGCATAAGGAACTGGCTTTATGATCGTATTGCCCTTAATCGATATTATTTATTTGGTAAGTACGATACTTGTATATTGCCCAATAAATAAAGTGAAAATAGGTTTATTAAGGGGGAAAAATAAAACGTAATCTCATCTGTAGTAAAACCAGCGGCGTAATCCCACAGGTGAACAAATATTTAAATAATCAAAGGTAAGCAATGCAATAAAGGCAAACCGGCTATTCAAAGTTCAAAGTTGACTATGCATGATCTAATAAATGGACAATAATTTAAATGTTTGATTTATTTATCGATATTACACTATGTGTTATATAGTTTTCTGTTAAGCGGTTAAAGAAAAGCTAACTATCAGCTTTATGGGGATTATGTAAGAAATGGATTTAGCATATATATAGCATTGTCTAATAACTATCAGTGTCTACACTTAATATATGTCTTAATCATTGAACGTTTTATTATGTCGAAACTTACTGAGAAACTTCGGGAATTTAAATTCTCATTTAACAAATCAGTATCAGCTGAAATACTTGAAACTTTAAGTCGAAGTATTTCATTAATAAAAAAGCAACAAGTGCGAGAAAATAGCTTAACTGTCGGTGATGTTGTGCAAAGCGGTAAGCTTTATGGCAGTAATGGAAAAATTTTCGAACTAAATGACTTATTATCACAAGCACCACTCATCATCACTTTTGCTAGAGGGGCCTGGTGCCCTTATTGTATGTTGGAGTTACAAGAATGGAATAAATTTATTAAATCAATTGATAATGAAATTAACATTGTTGCTGTGTCTGCCGAAAGAGCTGATTTATTGGAAGTAGCAAAAGCAGATAACCAACTTGATTTTCCATTTTTGGAGGATAAATTTTACCATTTAGCACGAAAATTTGGCCTAACATATGAAGTAGACGCACAAATGAAAGAAGTTTTACTTAAGTGGGGAATTGATCTGGCTATAAGAACATGTATTGATGATTTTATACTTCCAATTCCAGCTACTTATATCGTAAATAAAAATAATGAAATTTGCTACGCATTTTTAGAAGAGGACTACACTGAACGCGCAGAGCCACAAGATGTCTACAATAAATATAAAACATTATTGTAGTAAAATACTTAGCAGCAGAGGTAAATTCGTTTCAAATTTAGCCTTAGGGTTTGCAATGTCGCTTCTGTTTAAACATCAAAATAGTTCTCACGAACTCCCCACATCAATGCACTATGCATATAAATAATCTCAAATTAAAATAAAACCGTTATTTAATCCTCTAATGCTCTATAAAGCTAAGCTATAGCAGCGTATGATCAAGCCACTTTAGATAAATATTAGGTTTGCACTTATGCCAATGGGTATTAGGCGCACGAATATAAAAAAATATGCAATTAACCGCAAAACCATCACTTAATCACGCTTTACTTATTTCGATTTGCACACCAGATTTTAAAGGTGAAGAGGCGACAGAATCGCTTGCTGAACTTGCGCGTTTAGTGACTACCCTAGGTTTTAAAGTGGTCGGCACGCAATCGCAAAAACAGAGTTCAACTAAAAAAGTTAATGTACTTGGCTTAGGTAAGCTCGCTGAAATAGCGCATCTTACGGGTAATAAGGGTGAAGTTGAAGACTCAGACGGTGCAGAATATGCCGAAGTCTTATTGGATGAAACTGAATTTACTGATATACCTTCAGACAATCTTCCGTTTGCCTGTGCTGATGTAGTGGTATTTGATTGCGATTTGAGTCCTTCCCAGCTACGCAATGTCGAAAACCAATTAGGCGTAGAGGTATTTGACCGTACCGGCATTATTATTGAAATATTTAGTCGTCATGCCCGTACTAAAACAGCGAAATTACAAGTTGAAATTGCTCGCCTAAATTATGTGGCGCCACGACTTCGTGAGACATCATGTGGTGATAAAGAACGTCAAATGGGTAAAGGCGCTGGTGAAACTACGCTAGAGCTAAACCGCCGAATAGTGCGTGACCAATTGGCCGAACTCAAGCGAG
>JALJPB010000195.1 GCA_022969175.1 Colwellia sp.
TTTTATCTGCATTGTTCATGTGAGTTCTTAGGCATATACTAGCTTTATTGAAAATATTAGCGAAAATGAACACACACTAAAACGTGCTTGTATTCACTTACGTACTTATACAAATAAACAGATAACTGGATGAATGATAATGACTAAAAAAATATTGATGGTACTTACTTCACATGATGAACTTGGCAATACAGGCCAAAAAACCGGTTTTTGGGTTGAAGAATTTGCAGCCCCTTATTATGCATTCATCGATGCAGGTGTTGAAGTAACATTGGCTACTCCGAAAGGCGGTCAAGCACCTATTGACCCTACAAGCACACTTGAAGACTTCCAAACATCGGCTACAGAACGTTATGATGGCGATGATGTAGCACAAGAAAAAATTGCTACCACAGTACAGTTAGCTTCACTTCTTGAAAGTAAAAGCGAAAGTGATTTTGATGGCGTATTTTATCCTGGTGGTCATGGTCCATTATGGGATCTTACCGATAATACTGATTCAATCACTTTAATCGAAAGCTTTCTTAAAGCAGGTAAGGCCGTTGCGACAGTTTGTCATGCCAGCGCAGCTTTATTAAATGTAAAACAAGCTTCAGGTGATTTTGCGATTAAAGGCAAAGCGGTCACTGGTTTTACTAACAGCGAAGAAGAAGCGGTTCAATTAACCGAAGTTGTACCTTTTTTACTTGAAGACGAACTTATTAAACGTGGCGGCGAATATCAAAAAGCAGAAGATTGGCATGCCTTTGCAGTTCAAGACGGTCTTATTATTACCGGTCAAAATCCTGCAAGTTCAGCATTAGCCGCTGAAAAATTACTGGCTCATCTTTCTGTTTAGGCTCTCAGCTTAAGCTCTCAATTTAGACTCTCAGTCTAGGCACTCAGTTTAGAAAATCAACTTAGATAACTTGTTTGAATAGTTAGTTTAGCTAATCTCCTTGGCTAAACTGCTTCAGATAAATACAGGACTCATATGTTAAATTTTAACTTTCAAAACCCGACCAAGATTAATTTTGGCGAGGGACAAATTAGCGTTATTTCAAAAGAAATCCCTTTAGACGCAAGAGTATTATTGGTTTATGGCGGTGGTTCAATTAAAGGTAATGGCGTTTATCAACAAGTGATTGATGCCCTTAGTGAACATACTTTTTTTGAATTTTCAGGTATCGAGCCAAATCCAACTTACGACACATTGATGAAAGCCCAAGAGATTATCAAAGCAGAAAACATTGATTATTTACTTGCCGTTGGTGGTGGTTCTGTTGTTGATGGCGCTAAATTTATTGCAGCAGCTGCACTTTACGAAGGTAATAGTGAAGGTAATGACCCGTGGGATATTCTTGCTAAACAGCAAGCAGTAACCAAAGCATTGCCTATTGGCGCGGTATTAACGTTACCAGCGACAGGCTCTGAAAGTAATGGTAACTCTGTGGTAACACGCGATGGTAATAAACTACCTTTTTCTAGCCCTTTAGTTCGTCCATTATTTGCAGTGTTAGATCCAACGGTTACTTTGTCATTATCGGATCGTCAAATTAGCAATGGTGTAGTTGATGCCTTTATTCATACCATCGAACAGTATTTAACTTACAGCGTAAATGGCAAAGTGCAAGACAGATTCAGTGAAGGTTTATTACAAACGTTGATTGAAGAAGGACCTAAAGCATTAGCCCCAGCTACTAAAGAAAACTTAGAAGTTAGAGCTAATATTATGTGGTCGGCAACCATGGCATTAAATGGTCTTATCGGTGCTGGCGTACCGCAAGATTGGTCAACCCATATGATAGGCCATGAACTTACCGGTGCTTTTGGTATTGATCACGCACGTACTTTATCTATTGTATTACCTGCAGTAATGAAAGTACGTAAAGAGCAAAAGCGCGAGAAATTACTACAATATGCGACACGCGTTTGGCAGATAACCGAAGGTGATGAAAATACACGTATTGACCAAGCTATTCGTTTAACTGAAGAGTTTTTCGAAACAATGCAAGTACCCACACGTTTATCTGATGTAGATCTTGGTAGTAAAGATATCGACTTACTGATTGAACGATTAGCACAACACGGTATGACTACATTGGGTGAACATAGCGATATCACCTTAGACATAAGCCGTGAAATATTAACTCAAGCATTGTAAGTAAAAGGAATGAACATGACTCAAACTACTGATATAAATCGCCAAATGGTTTTGGCATCAAGACCTTTTGGCGCACCGACAGCTGAAAACTTTGATCTGGTGAATAGTGAAAAACCAATGCCTAAAGCTGATGAAGTATTACTGCGTACCGTGTTTCTTTCGCTCGACCCTTATATGCGCGGGCGAATGAATGATGCTAAATCTTATGCTGACCCCGTTGCTTTAAATGCTGTAATGGTAGGAGGCAGTGTTTGTAGAGTGGAAGAGTCAAACCATGACGACTATGCAAAAGGTGATTGGGTGGTCGCTTTTGGTGGCTGGCAAGATTATAGCGTTATAAATGGCAGTGAATTACTTAAACTTG
>JALJPB010000196.1 GCA_022969175.1 Colwellia sp.
GGTTGTTTCAGCCTCATATTGAATTGCGTTATATCCAGATGCTTTTAAAAATTCACCATAATGAAATGTTGATATATTAGTAATACCGAGAGTTGCTAACTCTTCATTATTATAGTTTTCTGCCAGCCAATGATTAAAATTAGCCATGCAATGTTCACTAAAGTCACCCCCTAAATAATATTGTGCAGGATTGGAGTGTTGTGAATCAAACAAGATAGCATCGACTCTATTCACCGCGTTTTCATTATCATAGAAAGCAACATCTTGAATTTGCCATTCAATATATTCGCGAAATAATGGATGGTGGGTTGAGAAAAAATAATGGCCGGGAAACCATTTTATTTCTAGATTTGAACCATCGAGTCGTTTAACCATCGCCTGTTGAAAAGTTTGAGGGTATTTTGACGTCATGCCAGTCCAAATAACATCCCATTCTATGCGTGAAACCCAGTTTACATCAGCAAGGTCATGATTAATGGTGTCTGTTACATAACTAGCCATTGTTGCTGTAAAATTACTTTTAAAATCAAAGTTTGCAAATGAAGGCGGTAAGAATCCCCACATAGTGGCATCAACATGATAATCAGCATATTTGCCATGCTCTTTGCTTGCTATTTCATCTCTGAGAGGTTGAGTGAAGAAAACACTCGATTTGTTAATAAAGGATTCTGCTTTGATTATTACCCGCGTTTCTTTTTCAATCGAGGGCTCTTCAGGTTTATTATTTGCTTGTTCACTACAAGCAAATAGAAGCCCTATGATCGCGGTATAAACCAGTTGTTTAGTTTTCACTTTTTCGCCCTTATTCCTAGTTTTATAAATATAGCCAATTCACCTTAAGATACTCTGAAACATTTCCTTGAAATAAAATGGCTATATCAACTAAAACTCACTTTAATCTTGAACTCATTACCTAGGGAAAAACTATCGATTTTTATTGAAGGTCATTGCCAATACATTAACTCGACCTAAATATTTTTTGCATACTTGCAATTAGTTGTCAACAATAAACAGTCCACAATCAAATCGGGTAAATTTATATATTCATTAAGGTAAGGGTAGCTTTGAAAATAAATTATGTAAATTGTTGACAATAATAAAGTGAGGGGTTATAAATTAAACAGCATCACTATTGTTAACAATTTGCAATTGAATTGTTTTGTTTTGACAATGTTTGATCTGATAAGTTAATATCTATAACTAGCGTTGCTTAAAAGGATTGTATATATCGCTAGTTTGGTTTTCTAAATAACTATATAAATAATAGGCAAAACCATGAAACAGTTCTCTCGAAATAAGTTAAACCTAGCGTGTATACATGCTATAGCCGTACTAACCTTTAGTGCACAGTCAGCTTTGGCGGCTGAAGAAGCAAAAAAAGCAACCACCGATGAAACCGAAGTGATTCAAGTAACAGGGCTACGTGGCTCGTTATTTGAAGCGGTTAACCGTAAACGCTTTAATGATGTGATTTCTGATACCATTGTTGCTGAAGACATTGGTAAAATGCCTGACAGAAATATCGCCGAAGCATTACAACGTATTACCGGTGTAAGCATTAACCGTGAAGATGGTGAAGGTACTGAAGTTACGATTCGTGGTATTGCGCCAAATTTAAACTTGACCTTGATCAACGGTCAAACCATGGCCTCTGCGGGTGATGGTCGCGGTATTGATTTTAGTAGCATGCCTTCTTCAATGATCTCTGCCATTGAAGTTTATAAAACGCCAGAAGCTAGCCATATGGAAGGTAGTATCGGTGGTACCGTTAATATTATTACCGCCCGTCCTTTAGATGTTGGTGAAAGCAAAGGCACGGCTTTTGTTGAATCGGTTTATAATGAAAATAATGAAGAAACCTCTCCTGCCTTCGCTTTTTCTTATACAACAGCGCTAACCGATACTTTTGGTATTGCTGCCGCTGTTTCACATGAAGAAATTAATACTCGAACTGATGGTATTATGAGCGAGAGCTGGGCACAGACTTCTACGGGAGCGCATTATCCAACACGTTGGGCTGTTTCAACTAATGGTCGCGACCTTGAGCGTGATTCATTGATGGTTAACCTGCAATGGCAACCAACAGATGCGCTCAACCTTTATTTGGATACCACTTACTCTAAAGTAAGTGAGGAAGTAGATCTTACTAGCTTTACGTCTTGGCTCCCTAGTGGCACTGCCGACATAGTGGATAGTTCTATTGTTACTGACTCAAGCACCAATACCGTCACAGAATTCATTGCCGATAGTACATATATTCAAACGGGTGATGTAGGTATAGATTCCGAGGTTGATACCTTAACATTACAGTTAGGTGGCGAATACGAATTAGATAATCTTATGATCAAAGCAGGTGTAGGTTACTCTGAAGCAGAAACTGACCAAATAGAACAAAGAGTCTTTAACTATGATCACTGGTGGTGGAATGCCGATAGACATGACGCAAAATTCGTTATGGGCAAAGATAATCAATGGGGTTA
>JALJPB010000197.1 GCA_022969175.1 Colwellia sp.
TATCTGACTTACTGAAAATCTTCGGTTTCAAAATATAAAGGCTTTATCGTGCCACAATTTAGAAACTTATATAGAAGTTCAGTTTCTTTTGGTACTGTCGATGATGTGCTAAAACGGCCTAGACAACCGGCTTCTAAATCAATAGCCAATATATGATCAAAGCTAGGTGCCTGCTGAATTCTGTGAATATAAATTTTATAATTTTGTTTTAATGAAACAACATCATACTCTTGTTTTGTACTTGAAGGTTTAATGTCATCAAAAGTACGAACATATAGTAGCTGATCAAAAGACAATATAATATTTTCATAAACTAACATTCCACCACGCTCAAAATGCCCTGCATATAAATCAGCTTGTATGTCCATTTTTTCTCCACGCATTAAGCGTTGTAAATTAAATGGCTTAGGCTTAATAGTAATGAGTTGACCATCTCTGACCGTTTGTAATACCGACAAATCATTATTATCTAATTTATATAATAGTTGAACGTTATGAGGTTTTTTATAAAGCGGTAAATGAGACGCATAAATGCTAGAGCCTTGATTAACTAAAACCATACCATGAACGCCCATATACCCGGGGTCTAATGGCGGTAATTTTTTGACTTCATCCTCAGCAAAACTCACTCGGGTTAATAAAAACAAAATACAAAATAACACTTTTTTCATAGATATATTCTCAACATATATAGGTTGGAGGCCTTTCAATAACCAAAATTTCAGAACCGACTTTTATATTATAGTTGCTTTCTCCAAGCAAAAAATCCTATTAAAGTAAAATTTTAAATTTATTTTAATATTAACATTACTTGGAACTCTATTTTATCTTTTTAAGTTATCAAAAAAAAGTTTAACACAGTCAAATATTGGACAATGGTTAGCGATCAGTTGACTTAAAATACAACCAGTAGCTAACGACAACAACACACTTTGATCTATTTAATAAAATAAGAGAATAAGAGAATAAGTAGGACATCCAATATTTACACTATTAACATCAGCACAACTATAAATTATTTTTCCTACAATGATTTAGCACTATCATCGAATACAAAAATAAACCTATAATTTAAATTCCATATAAACATGATCATTACCCATACCATATTTATTGACTAATGAGCCGGTATTATGACTTATCACCTGAAAACCTAAATGTTGATAGAGCGCTTGAGCATGAGGGTTACTCTTTGCCACATCCAATCCGATAGCTTTAGTTTTAGTTTTAGTTTTAGCATTTTCATTTTCATTTTCATTTTCATTTTCATTTTGAGCTTGTTCGATAAAATGTGTGATCAATTGTCTACCAACGCCTTGACCACGAAATGATTCACTAATAGCCAAATTATGTAAACATAAAACACCTTTTTGTGGTGGTTTTACAATTCGCTCAAACCTAAGCCCCCGAACAATAACTTTAAAACCATTAAGGATACCGTAAAAACCCAAAATAGCTTTAATTGCTGAAATCGTATAAACCGTATTTGTTAAATGCGACCTTTTACCGACTAAACCAACAACTTGTCCTGCTTTGATAGCAACCTGATGGTCTTGATAGCCAAATTCACCTCGACCATTTTTATACGCGTATTCTAAAAATTCTAAGACTTGATCATTACTAGTTACTGAAAAAACATATCTATAGGCTGCAGGCCCAGCACTAAACATTAAAGGAATTACAGTTGAAGAGTCTTCGAGGGTACAAGGTCGGAAGGTGATCATCAGTTTTCTGCTCTAAAGTAAATTACCTTCTACTCTAAACTATTATATCTTTACTAATCATCAGTTAAATATGACGTATTCTTAAAAACTATGACGTATTTATTCAAACAAAATAAATATGGATTAAGTTTATCTGAAATTCAAAATTTCTACTTTGATCTACGCTAAAAATTAGTTTAACTTAAGCAAATATTTAAAATTAAAACCCTACTAATTTCATTAAGGAATCTTCATGATTGATTTACGTTCAGATACGGTAACCCGCCCCAGTGATTCAATGCGAAAGGCCATTGCCGAAGCGATCGTTGGTGATGATGTTTATGGTGATGATCCTTGTAC
>JALJPB010000198.1 GCA_022969175.1 Colwellia sp.
TTTTCATTTGCTCTTTTTCGAGCATGTCAATAATTTTACTCATAATACCTTCTTCCTAGTGTTCACAGTCATCAACAGTTATTTATTATCGGCTTTAATTTCCGTTAACATTTTTTCCTGTTCAGCTGTCAGAGCTAGGTCAGTTAAAAGTTCTGGTCTTCTAGTCCACGTTCTTTCTAATGACTTAAACTGTCGCCATTGCCTTATATGTTCGTGATTACCACTGAGCAATACTTTCGGTACTGATTTACCTTCAATTGAAGCCTCATCAAATACTTCTGGCCTAGTATAATGTGGACAATCTAACAAACCGTTTGAGAAAGAATCTTGCTCAGCAGATTGATTATGTCCTAATACACCCGGCACAAAGCGTGCTACGGCATCAATTACGTTCATCGCGGGGAGTTCTCCACCACTTAAAACATAATCACCAACAGACCACTCTTCGTCGATATCCGACTCAATTAGTCTCTCGTCAATGCCTTCATAACGTCCTGCGATAAATATCAGTCGGTCATGTTGTGCTAATTCGCGTACACCAGCTTGGTCTAGTTTTCGTCCCTGAGGTGATAAATAAATGACCTTAGCTTTCCCTTGGGCTGCAACACGTGCAGCACGAATGGCATCGCGTAGCGGTTGCACCATCATCAACATACCCGGACCTCCGCCATAAGGACGGTCGTCTACGGTACGATGTCGATCGTGGGTAAAATCTCTTGGATTCCATTTCTGAAATTCAATTAACCCGTTACGGATCGCTCGGCCGGTCACCCCATACTCAGTGATTGCGTCAAACATCTCAGGAAAAAGGCTAATCACCCCAATCCACAATCTGCTTTTATTTTCGCTATCGCTCAAGTTAGAAACCTGGGTCCCAGTCAACACAAATTTGTTTATTTTCAGCGCTTACCGATATAACAACTTGGTCCATAAGATACGGGATTAACCGCTCTTTTTTCCCAAAGCCGTCAGTTCGATTCGCTTTAACAACCAGTACATCATTAGCGCCAGTTTCCAACATGTCAGAAACACAACCAAGGTCGTAACCTTTAGTTGTCACAACGTTCATTCCCATTAAGTCACGCCAATAAAAATCACCTTCAGGTAATTTGGGTAAAGCGCTTTCGGTTGTTAATATTTCAGAGCCAACTAAAGCTTGCGCTTCGTCACGATCATCAATATTACCAACTTTAACAATGATAACTTTGCTGTGTTTGCGCCAATCGGTAATTTCTACTGATTGTCGTTTATTCCCTAATTTTAACGACCAAGGAAAATAGTCAAGTATGGCTTCTGGTTCATCCGTAAATGAATGTATTTTTAACCACCCTTTGATGCCATAGACTGCGCCTACTTTACCAAGAATAATTTCTTTTACTTCTTCCACGACTTCTCCTAAAACCTACCTTTAATCTTATGCCTAAGCAATTAAGCCGCTACTTGAGCGTCTTTAACTAACTTGGCCACACGATCAGATACAGTTGCACCTTGACCAACCCAATGGTTGACACGGTCTAAGTCTAAACGTAATTTTTCCGCTTGACCTTGCGCTGTAGGGTTGAAGAAACCAATTCTTTCGATGAAACGACCATCGCGAGAATTACGGCTATCTGCAACAACAACCTGATAGAATGGACGCTTTTTTGCGCCGCCACGAGCTAAACGAATGGTAACCAT
>JALJPB010000002.1 GCA_022969175.1 Colwellia sp.
TTAGCAACGAGCGAAGTGATTAAGTTATCGGCTTGGGCTACCGCAAACAATTGCGCTGATAACAAAATACAAAAGGAGATAAAGGCCTGGCCTAATCGATGAGATTTCATAGCTAAATTCCATTTACTGGGTGGTTTTAATTGCGTCGACCGCGGTTGACTTGTTTGACTTGTTTGACTTGTTTGACTTGTTTGACTTGTTTGACTTGTTTGACGACCAGAGTGACAACCAGATAGTTTGTTGAATAACTTCATTATTGGACAGCTCCATTTGCTACGGATTTACCTAGTAAGTCGGTTTGAATAAGGAGTATTTTTCCCCACATTAATTCTGTATTTGCCCCTAATAAATTATGTTCATCGTTCGAACTTGATGCTTCATAAATTAAGTAAATAGGTGCAGATGATTTTATTTTTTCACCCTGATCAATGTGTACACCATTGGTTTCACTGCCAAAGTAAGCTTTACCTAAGCCAGTACCGGATGTATTACACATTGAAGACTCAAGTAACTCGTTGTTAATGCTATACCGTTTTATTACGGTGTTGGCTTGTGGACACACTATTGCAAGATATTGCGCATCAACAGGCACTAAGTAACTAGTAGCAAGAAATTGTTGAGGTAAAAATGCGGTAGTTTCACCTCCATCAGCGTCTGCAATTTGCACTGCTGATATAGGTTTGTCGGAAGTGATTCTAAAAGCACTTCCGGCTCCCTGAGCTAAGTTACTGCCAAGAGCAATAGTCTGAATTTTTCCTGCCTGTAAGGTGTAGTCAATAGTGGTTCCATTGTCGGCCAATACACTAATGAGGGTATTATCTTCTATAGCACCTACAGAGACCGTTCTGTTTCTTACGCCAAATATTTCATTGGCTACAGGCGCTACAGAATAAACGTCATATACGTTGGCGCCACTAGTAACTTTATGGGAAACCAGTATATTATCATTTGCTTCTATTATGCCGGCAATATTATTGATATCGCTTGCATCAAAAGTTACCGTAATGCCTGCTTTTAAGGCAATAATTGATTTAACTCCAGCGATTGTTACAGTTACTGGCACATCTTTATAGGGACTTAATAAGTAATAAAAGTGATGATACCTTACGTGGGGAACAACAAAAGATTTACCTTTAAAGCTACCGGGGACTGGCAGATCAAGTGCATTTGTTGCCGTCCCTACAGATAGAGGCATAGTTGAACTCAACTCCGCACTTTGAGAAATTACGGTAACAGAACTCAACTCTCCTTCGTTTACCGTTGTATTACTTCCATTCATAGACACTTGAGTATTGTCTACTAAACCAGCTATTGAAACAGTTTGATTTACCCAGCCAGGATTTAAGAAAAAATAACTGTTGTTCGGTATTTCTTTATCACAAACAATGCTTACTTGGCCTTGAACTTGCCACTGCGATCCTATGTCATCAGACATATTATAGGTGAAATCGTCAGGGCCACAGCGTAGTGCATTTGGTTGATACACTATGACTTGGTTGCTATTAACAACAGTAATAGTAGCCGTGCCATTTTTAGGCTCACCAACAGAAGAGATGGTAAGGCTTTTACCTTCAAAACTAATGTCGTTAGCTAAAACATCAATAGCAACTGAAGCGTTATCTCCTAATATAGCGATAATATCTTCGTTAGCTACAGGAGGCGTACTAGTACAAGTAACGGTTACCGTTCCTGTAGACGTTTTTCCATTAGTTGCAGCGTCGGTAACAATATAGGTAAAACTATCATTTTTACACGTTCCTGCAGCATAACTGTATTTAAGTGCTTTGTTGCTGGCTATAGATACTTGACCAAAAGCCGCTTGCCCTACTGAAAGCAGTGACAGTACATCGCCATCAAGGTCGGTATCATTGGCAATAACATCTAAGGTTACACTGCCGCCATTAAGTATAATAGTCATGGCATCGTTTTCAGCGACAGGCGGGGTATCACAAATTACGGTAACTGTGCCAATATCAGCTGAGGTGCCTTGTACATCTTGAGTCACGGTATAAGTAAAACTATCAGGGCCACAATAACCGACATTCGGGGTATATTTTACCGTTTGGTTTGAAGCAAATACCGCAGTACCATGGGACGGTATCCCTATTTCAGGTAGTAAATAAATAAAGTCATTTTCAGGGTCAGTATCATTAGCAATTACAAATGCGGTAACGGGCTGACCATCACCTAAGTTAATAATGGTATCGTCAACGGCAACAGGTGGCATGTTCGCCACTTCAACGGTAATGGTAACGGTTGCTGGCGCACTATCAACATCATATAAATTATTGCCAATTACCCAGTATTGAAAACTGTCAACACCAGAAAAACCCTCGTTAGGCGTGTAAGTAATAGTTTTGTTAGCATTAAAAGTAATGTTGCCATTACTTGGGCTTGAAAATCGCTCAACTTGGTAATAAGACTGTACCGCGGGATCATTAGCGAGCACATTTATACTGACACTGGTACTTGCTGCAGTTGTTGCATTATCAGCTTGAGGAAAATAATCGTAATTTTGATCAAATCTACCATCTAAACTTATCCGTATTTCGCCCCAGTCTGAGGTTTCGCCATCTGGATTTATCACCCTAAATGGGATCACTTCCATTTTATTATTGCCATCAGTGCCTGATGCGATATATAAAAGCTTACCTTTGAATTTTATCCAACGAAAATCTAAGATATTATAAGCAGCAGCTTGACCATGGGTTGTATAAACCTTGTCATAAAATTCTATAGCTTCATATGTTTTACCACCATTAAGCTGAATTCTAAGCTCATTGCTTGAATACAAAGGGTCGGATACTGCGCTACCATCAAAAATTAAAAACTCTTCTTGGACACTCATTCTGGAGTTAAATTCGAAGATAAGTTTATGTAAGGTTGGCTCTGCCTGTACTTTATAAGAAATAAGGACAAGTAAAACTAAGATGAGTTTTTTGAATGAATAATCCATTAAATTAAAATCCTGAAATGTTTTTATTGTTTTTAATAAGGAGTGTTTACTACAAAACGAATAACATAATTGCTCAAAATTTAATTTTAGTAATGAGTTTATGTATAACAATTGAGTAAGTTTCAGAGACACCATCTAACTCCATTTAATGATGATGTATTAGGAATAGATCGATAAGACCAGCCTATTTGTTGGGGATTGTATAGATATCCCACTATTTGTAAACAAATATTTCGTAGTAAGTTAGAACTAGAATAATCAGCATAATCAATTTGATAGCGAATATACTTTCAGCACTGTATTTATGGGCTTATCTCTTGTTTTAGAGAGTTGTTTGCCATGCTAGTGAATTGGTTTGCTATAAATATCGTGATAACATTAGCTTAAATCATGGAAGATAGTTTGATTTAACATCAATATATCCCTCCCCTTTGCACAAGACCCACAGGACAACTAATGAAAATCAAATACACTTCACTTATTTTAATGGCGATGTTATCAACGGCTTCAGCGGAAACTATTCGAGAGAATGGTAAGACAATAAATAGACTCGGTGTACATGGCGATAATCTTTATTTCGATGTCTCTGAAGCTTTTACCAAAAACTGTGAATATGGTCTCATTTATGCCGATATTAATAGCTCTTTTGGTAAAGCCGCTTACTCAACATTGTTGATGGCCAAAGCCAGTGGTAAAAATCTGTCTAGATTTGATTATAGCCAAACAACTGAAGGGGGTATGTGCACACTTATCATAGTTGAGGTTCAAAATTAAAGTAAGGCCACTTACCAGTAAACCTTATTAATATTTAATAAGGTTTACTGGTTGTTCACTTTATCTTTATGGCTTCACCCTTAGTTATTAATTAATCACTTCAGCTTCTTCCACTACTGACGTACCAATAAGTTCAGTTTTAATAAATAGGATTTTAATACCAATAGGGACTCCAGGGTTAGCCGATTCAGAGTTTCCTTGAGGCACCATAACTGTGATACCCGCCACGTCAATCGGTACTAAGTTTGTTTGCCATAATATGCCAACGCCGGGGATAATTTCAAAGCTTTGACTTAAACCATGTTGCCTAACACCATCAATCTCAATTTCTAAAGTATAATTACCTGCTGGTAGTCGGTGAAACTTAAAGTCAAAGCTGCCATCCGCATTTTTTGTCGCTCGATACCAGTTTATGCTGTCTAAACTAAAGCGCACCGTTTCGAATGAAATGTTAGCATCGGGTACAACCGAGACAACAATATGCTGCATAGAGCTAGTATTTTGTTGTTGATCGCCAGCATTTACAACCACGGGTTGAAGACCAGCTGAGTTATTAACTATTCGAGTGGCTTCTAAATATCCTACACTTGGATAACGGTTGCCACTAGAGTCATTACAATACCATTGGGTTATACTGGTGGTTGCTTCACCATAAAAAGTGACTGGGCCAATACTACCTTTTGTCGGTTGAGAGCCTGAAACTGTACTGGTACAACTTTCTACGTTATCTATTTGCCATTCAAACGTAGTAGGTTTACCTACCTCAACAATAGCGGGGAACCAACCAAACTTAACTTCTATAGGTTCCACCACGGTGAAGTACTTTGTTAAACCCGACTGAGATATACCGTCAACAACCACTTGTAATACATAATCCCCCGTCGCTAAGCCGCTACCAAATGTTGAAGTAAATTCCGTTGTTCCAGCATTATAGACAGCCTCAACTTGCGCTAAAACATCTAAAGTACCCGTTTTAAAATACCTAAAAGAGACTGTTGAAATAGCTGTCAGTTCGCCATCTACTGTTAGCGGTTTGGCCATTGCAATAAAATCGTCTGCAATGTTAACAATACTATCGGTATTACTATTAGTAAATGAAATAGCAATATGCTCTTTCATTGATACGTTTGTCACTGTTCTCGTTGCTTCTAGATAACCTGATACAGGATAACGATTATTATTAAGGTCGGTGCAAAACCATTTAGTTGTGCTTACTGAGCCTTCCCCATATAAAATCATAGGGCCAATTTTGTCGTTAGAAGGCTGGAGGCCAGAAGCTGTGCTAGTACAGTTTTTTACGTTATCTATTTGCCATTCAAACGTAGTAGGTTTACCAACTTCTACGGTTGATGGTGACCATTGAAATGATACTTTTGAAGGTGATGGATGATTTACTATATGCCTTGCTTCTAAATAACCACTGCTTGGATAACGGTCACCATTAAGGTCGGTACAATACCATTTAGTGGTTGAGTCTCTTGGTTCTGAAAATGTATAGGGTCCTAGCCTGCCACTAATAGGCTGTGTGCCTGAAACTGTACTAGTACAACTAGTGACATTTTCTACATCCCAATAAAAGTATGAATTTTGACCAGTTGTAGTGGTTGATGGATTCCAATAAAACGTCTTAAGTATGGGGTCGGGATTTACTGTTATTCTCTCTGACTCAACCCATGGAGAATATATTCCTGCTGAAGAACGTGCTCTTACACGATATACGTGCAGACCCTCAGGATGATTGTAAAGATTAACACTGGTGTTTGTGTAAGTACGAGATGCCCCCCAGCTTCCCCCATCCGTTTTTAAAGCACCTTCATAACTAGTTGCACCTGATACTGCTGACCATGATAGCCTAATGTCATTACCGCCAAAAAGCACAGCACTTACGCTAGGCGCTGCTAAAGATACGGTGAAAGGTGCAGCTTTTACCCAAGGGGAACATGCGCCACTAGATGGGCATGCTCTTACTTGATAGAGATAGGCCTTACCCGCTGGGTGATTATAAAGCTTCACACTTGTTGAGGTGTATGAACGAGAATTATCCCAACTAACACCGCCGTTAGTACTTAACTGTCTTTCATAGTGATCAGCACCTGATACAGATGCCCATGAGAGGGTTACGTCGTTGCCACCAAAAGGAGCAGCATTTACCCATGATGGCGCTACAAAATAAACGGTGAAAGGTGCAGCTTTTACCCAGGAGGAACATGCGCCACTAGATGGGCATGATCTTACTTGATAGAGATAAGTCTTACCCGCTGGGTGATTATAAAGCTTAACACTTGTTGAGGTGTATGAACGAGAATTATCCCAACTAACACCGCCGTTAGTACTTAACTGTCTTTCATAGTGATCAGCACCTGATACAGATGCCCATGAGAGGGTTACGTCGTTGCCACCAAAAGGAGCAGCATTTACCCATGACGGCGCTGCTGTTGAATAGGCTTGAGCAGAAGTTGCGCCTAAGGTTAATATCATAAACAATAGAACAAGTGTCAGATCAACACGTGCACAAATGTAGGGTAAATTTACTTTCATTGGGGTTCCTTCAGGGAATATTCCATTTTAATGTTAACTTTAATACTCACTTTAAAATCTTAGCTGATGACAACTTAGAAAATAAACTGATTTATGTGGAAGGTTATAAGAATTAGACAAGCTAATTTTATTTGAATTAAAATTTGCACAGGAAAAAACGACTAAGGCATACCATAATATCATCCTTGAACTCAAGCTAACTAGTGAGGGCTATTTTGAAAAAAGATTATACAGTTTAGTTAATATATGTAAACCCTCCACTTTTTATACTCAAAACGACTAAAAAAGGGGTCACACTATTAAAAATAGTATTGTGAAATAACAATTGGTTTCTGAACATTTTGTTGGAGATAGTTATAAAATTTAGCCTGTGACAAACTTATCAGTACGACTTGTTGTACGATTTAACTACTGAGTAAGTACTGATTAATAAAACTTCACCTACCAATTCACCACGGCTTTAGCTGAGCCAGTAATTTTTCTTAACTGAACGCTCTACCATAAATTTGCCACTTAACATCTAGAATCATCACAATTAAACAGCATCCTGTATACATTAGGCAATATGCCAGATTATAATCAACTTGTTAAAAACTTAATTGATTTGCCCTACTATCAAAACGAGGAAAATGTATGCGTTGTTTCAAAGTCTTACTCATGCCGCTAATTTTATTGTTATCAGGTTGTGGTAGCCCACCAAAAAGCATCCCGCTTGATAATAAAGTGAATGAGATATCAAACGCTCCGCTAGGGGCAAGTAGTAACCCCATTACACTTAATTTAAATCGCGCAATTTATCAAATTAGCACCAATGATCCTCTTTATTATGTTGTTGATGTGCCCGCAGGTAAATCATCTTTAGTGGTAAGTTTTGCTTGGGGAAAAGATTATAAAAAATTAGGTAACCCTAATATTTACATTCGCCACCAAAATGCAGCAACAACCGAAGTGTATGACTGTCGTAGCGAATGGAAAGCCGGTGACTCTGAAGTGTGTATTCTTGATAAGCCCAAAGCTGGCCAGTACTATATTTTAGTTAATCCTGTTAAAAGCGAACACAAAGAAGGCGAAGAAGGCAAAAAAGTTGAAAGTGAAACGGCAAAAGACAAGGTAGAGCCAAATGAATTTACCGTTAATGACGGCATATTGTTCGCAACCACGGATTTATTCAACGTTAGCTATGCTTGTGAAAATGCTGAAGCCGATATTCGCGCGCAAACATTAACAGACAAACAAAGAAAGTTTGTTTGTCAACGTTTAGCCATGACACAAGAACGTTTTAAAGCCGCTTGGCGCAGTATAGATCCTGATATTGTTACTCCTATTGATAAAGATTTAAATTCCAGAGTTGTGGCCGAGCTATTTTCAAGCATGAAAAGCTTCACCACGTGGATGAGTTATTTACAAGACAGTAGTAATAACAGTGGGGTTTTTCATGAAGAAAGCCCAGAAGATCCAAAATCACCTCGTGCAGCATTTAGAACCTTTAATGGCATACATTGGACAAGTGGCCTGACTCATTACTGGAACTTAGAACACGAATTTTCCCATTACTTAGATGGCCGTTACCTTAAAAAAGGTAATTATTCTACAACATCAAATCATAACGTGAGTTGGTGGTCTGAAGGTTTGGCACAATATTTTGGTTTCTGGAACGGGCCTGAGAGGTTATTCGCTAACGCACACAGCACTTTATATCCTGATAACATCTTAGCTTGTTCAACGCCTTTAACAGCTTATAGTGACAGCAGAACAACTGATATTGTTGAAGAGTTTAGCATTGTTAACCAGTCGAATAGCCCATTAATACTGTACAGAGTTGATCATAAAAAAGGCACGTTATCTTCAAAAGATCAAGCTATTACACTGGCGCCAAATGAACGACTGGATAATTTTACCGCGGAGCAGTGGCATGCAGGTGACCGTTTTGTTTTACAAAACGAGCACGATAGTTGTGTTGCTTATGCTTCATTGAAAAATAACCAGACCTTAGTATTTAAAAACCAGCGCCTGAGTACAACAGATAAAATGCGCACTCTAGCAGATACCTTTCAAAAGAAAGCCAACGCTTATACTTGGGGCCACTTAGCCTTTACCTTTTTCTTTGAAGAGCAACATGCCGAGCTGAAAAAATTCGTCGCATTAATTAAAGCCGGACAATATGACGAGTCTGATGCCTTACTCGACAAATGGGCAACAATCTATGAAGCTGACTTTCAAGCTTGGTTAAACTGGGGCACAAAAAAAGCTTTTATTGACAGTTTTGCTCTTGAAGAAAGTCAACTGGCACTTAATAGCTACACCACTCTTTATGGCGCTGGCGACTGGGGCTTTAGATTACAATTAAGCCAAGATGTTGACAGCTTAACCATTGGCTCAGGTGGTGGCTCAGGTAAATATGATTTATTAATTGGTAAAGACAAACCAGTGCACTCTGTCGCCAATTTAAATGCCGAGGCATTAATTTGTCAAACAAGTGAAACGACAAACCGACCTAATCAGCAGTGTATTATCGAAAATGCCAAAGCCGGCAACTATTACATTACCGTAGATAATGAAACAGCGGTTACAGTATTGGCCGATACCCACCTTTACGCTTGTGCTGGAAAAGACTGCCACATCACATTTACCTTACCAGCAACACCTGATGCTGAAAAAGTAGCGGTTATGAAAATCCCTAGAATAGTAGACTCAGCAGATATTAGTGGCGATGATTTACTGCAACCTTATGAGTTACAACGCTCAGAGAACAACCAAGCTGAAAACTTTCATATAACGAATAATTCAGCAACAGCGATAATCCTGCAACGCATTGATGAAGTCACTGGTAAAAAAAGAGGGACAAAAAGTGGTGAAACCATTAGTTTAGCTGCAGGTGAAACATGGATACCTGAAACGTTACTTTATCAGCAAGAGCGAATTGCGGTAACTAACAAAAATGGAGCATATCTTGGCACGCTTACAGCTAAAAGTGCTGTTCATTTAGGTTACTTTGATCGCTCTGCAATTGTTGCCAAGTCGTGTAATTTAAAAGAAAGTTATACTCGAGGTAAAGTCAAAGCCAGCAATGCTTCGGTGCGTAATGAAAGCAATAAAACCCTATATGCATTTTGGGTTTTCCCTGACCAAATGGCAAACAAAAAGACCAACGGATTATTAAGGCGTAAATCTTACGCAAGCTTAGCGCCGGGTGAAACTTGGGATAATATTACCTGGCGTCATGGTGACAGAATAATGCTAGGCACTACTGATAATACCGATTCTACCGAGTGTGTGGCTATTTTTGAAGTAGACAGCGACAAGCATTATGCCGTTCAAAACTAAGTTGTAAATCAGTAATTTGTAAATCACTATTTGATGATACGCAAAGGCTTTCAATGCAGTGGTATTGAAAGCCTTTTTATTTGTCTTGCTACCTACTATAAATAACTTTCTATAAATGCATAACTATCTACTAGTAAATACAACTAGCCTTTCACTTCTCGTCGCCCCAGCCACAGCGTGCCAAAAATTAAAACACTACCCGCTATAAGTAGACTTAATGTTTTTGCTTCAGCTTGTACAAGGGCATTTTCAACCATGGTACTTGTCATGTGGTAAGTCCAAGGATCGTAACGCCAATATTGCTCTGAATTCACTAAGGTCATTGCTGTCATCGTCATGACAATTCCTACACCTAAGGGTATCACCACATTTCGCCACCGCCAGCTAATAACATGACCAATAAGTAAAATAGGTAAACAGGTAATACTAATACTTAACAAGTGAATCAAAAATGGCGACTCAAAAGCATCTTTTCCCTGATAACCAATTAACATCATAAATGAAATGCTTAAACCGGTAAGAAAATACATAATAATTGAAGCTAAAATGACAAAAAGCCAAGCGATAAAGGCTTTAACAACAAATAGTTTCCATTGGGGTATTGGCATAGTAGCCATATACCGCCAACCCGAATTTTTATGCTCTATAGCATTAATTAAGGTAGTAATCAGCGCAATATACAAAGGCAGCATTAACATATACCAAAGTGAGGTTGCACCTGACCAATAAAGTGCCCAGCCTTTTGCTGAGATTTTTTCGCCAGCCCCTTCTACTACAATCATCAACTGAAGTAGCACCACACTTAACGGACATAACAAGGTCATTAATAATGCTTGAGATCGTTTGATTTTAATTAGCTCAACTAAAAATAATTTATAGATAATTTTTCTCCTTTAGTGTTATACCAAGTCCATTAAGTTTGTTCTCACTCAGAGCTTGCCAGCGTTTTGAGAACAAATAGAATTTTTTTGTATATAGTTATTCTATATGAAAGAAATTCTGTGCGGTTATCGAATCGCTGGAAAGCTCCCAAAGGGCGAGTTTAAAAGGCTTACAGTCTGCGTTATTGATTTTGATAAGGTTCCTACATGGATGTAGGACATTAGAGTAATGCAGGAGCAATTACCGAGAATAACCATTATCTTCAATCAATGCCTTGCCTCTAAGCCTTTAAAATCTCGCTGAGTGGGAAGAAACTTAATGGAATTGGTATTAATTAACTTGCTGATTAAATTTTTGAAAACATTGCTCTAACGAACGGGCTTGATACCTAGATTGAAAAATTTCAATGTTATTATTAATTAATAATTGATGAACGCTAGGACAGTGTTGTTTTTCTATGTTGGTAATGGTTATTTGGCTATTAGATTGAATATCTAATGAGAAGCCCTTTGATACTAATAAATCGAGTGCAAGCTTAGGCTCGGTGATCTCTAGTGATAAACAGCCCAGAGCATCATTAATTAATTCGCTTAATGACTGTTGAAAAATCATTTTTCCTTGTTGAATTGCGCCAACATCAGTGGCAATTTTTTCAACCTCATCAAGTAGGTGACTCGATAAAAACACCGTACAATTGTCTTGCTCAGGTAAATTTTTTAATAAGTTTCTAACATCAATAATACCTTGAGGGTCTAAGCCATTGGTTGGCTCATCTAGGATGAGTAATCTAGGTTGTCCCATCAAACTATTAGCAATGGCTAATCGTTGCTTCATGCCCAGTGAATAATTACTGATGATTAGTTTTTTATTATCTGCTAAACCGACAATTTCTAATACTCGTGATATTTCAGTTTTTGGCAAGTTTTTTAGCAGACGAGTTAATTGGAGAAACTCAGCGGCATTTAAGTGCTCGTATAAAACAGGAGAGTCGATAATACAGCCAATATGTTGTTTATAAGTAGCATTACTAATGGCAATTTTATCGCCAAAAATAGTCACATCTCCTCGATCAACTTTTAATAACCCCAGTAATATTCTGATGGTAGTAGATTTACCCGCACCATTATTTCCTAAAAAGCCATAAACACTGCCTTGCTTTACCTTAAGTGATATTTCATCTAGTATTTTTTTACCGTTAAAGGTTTTACTTACCTTATTGGTTTCAATGATATATTCCATTCCCACCCCACTTATTTATTTGTTGAATTAGATGAATTAATTTAAACAAAATAAATTACTGAGGTAATCAGCCATAAGGGTGATTTTAGCTAGGTCTGAGGTCTGATTTTAATTAGCTGTTATTGCTTTATACTAACGGTACTGAGATGTAGTCGGCCTATTTATCGAGAGCCGATTCAGCATCAAAGCAACATAAGGGCTCAAATAAACGTGGTAACCAATATTAGTATTTTTCGTTCATTAAAATTTAAACTGCCTTTTGCCTTAATCTTGGTGAGTTACCTTTTTTCACTGCTCTTCTCTTTAGCCCTTACAATTTCGGGCTCGAATCAACCACATGCAAAAGAGCTTTATTTTAAGCAATGGTTTAACCAAACATTAACCTCTCCTATTGAACAGATTTTAACAGAAGAACTTAAGATAACGCCAAACCAACAATTTAAAGAACTGCTTTACCCACTGATAAATAAGTCCTTCACTCTGCAACAAAATAAGCAGCTAAATAGTCAGGATATAATAATAAAAAGTATCGCTATAGTTGATAATAAAGCGCAGCTAATCGCACAGTGGGGGGAAGAGTTATTTACCGCTGGAGATATCGGTTCTCAGTTAATGATTCGTGCCAGAGATGACTTAGCCGATGCGCTAATAGGCCATTACAATAGTGGTATTGAGTCGATAAGTAAAAATGACCAACTAATAATAAAACCACTAAAAAATAAACAACAAAAAATCATTGGCGCAATAATATCAAAACAGCAATGGCGAGAAGGCATGTTAGATACCAACTTACTCAGCTTTCTTACGATAACGCCATTCACTGACTTATTAATTTATTCGCTATTGCCATTAATTTTAGTGATCCCGGTAAGTTTCACCATTGTATTTTTAGCGACCAAGCAGTTGCGCCAGCATCTTAACCATTTGTACTCTACCCTCAATTATTGGACTAAAGGAGAGCTTTATCATCAAATAGAAATTACCAGTAACGATGAAATAGGCCTGTGTTTATCAAGGTTAAACATCATGGCGACACAGTTAAAAGAGCTGATTGAAGATAATAATCAACTTGCTTCACTTAACGAACGACAGTATCTAGCCGCAGAGCTACATGATACGGTAAAGCAAAACTTGTTCTCTAATAACCTATCCCTCGCTAGCTGCAAGCAATTAATCAATGGCGATAAAACCGAACAAGCACAAATTGTTTTACAACAAGTTATCAACTCTAACCAACAAGCATTTAGTCAGGTTAATCAATTGATCTCCACACTGCAGCCTAACAATCGCAGTGGAAATTTTTCTGATGAATTAAGAACTCAGCTAACCTTATGGCATGATAATAATCCATTAGAAATTAATAAAACTATTAAGGTCTTCAATAGTTGTCCCATTCAATTACAACACGTAATTAAACGCTGCCTAGGCGAGGTACTGCAAAATATAAGTAAACATAGTCAAGCAACAAAAATCAATTTATTGATTGAACAACAAAAAGAAAAAATAATCTTTGAAATTATTGATAATGGTCAATGGCAAAAGCCATTTAAAAAAGGACAAGGCTTAAGTTTAATGCAGCACAGGGTAGAAAATATAGGTGGCAGCTTTAACGCCAATTTTAATCATCAAACACCCGCTTATTCAGGAATAAAAATATCAATATGCCTGCCGATATAAATAAAACAATTACCGTGATCAGCATTGACGATCACCCCATGGTAAGAGAAGGCATAGCGCTTTTTCTTTCTCTTCAAAATGATATAAACGTTATTGCTCAAGCAAGCACTATCGACGAAGGATTGGCTTTAATAGCTCTACACAAGCCTGATGTTGTATTAATGGACTTACAAATTGAAGATACATTGGCGGGCATTGAAGGAACACAACTTGTCAAAAAACAATCGCCAGAAAGTGAAGTCATTATATTAACCTCTTACCATAATGACGAATACATTCTCCCTGCTTTTGAGGCCGGTGCATTGTCTTATTTACTCAAAGATATTTTGCCTGAAGAATTAAGCTCTGCGGTTCGAAAAGCAGCACAAAAACAGGCGGTATTCTCCCCTATTGTTGCCAATAAGTTGTTAAAATATGCCAGCTCACAAAAACCACTAAATGCTAAAGTGGCATTAAAAATGACGTTAAGTGAACGAGAACACCAAATATTAAAGCTGATAGCAACGGGTAATAATAATGCAGAAATAGCCGAAGCGTTATTTATTGCCATCAAAACCGTTAAGACTCATGTCAGTAATATTTTAGCCAAATTACAACTTAGAGACCGAACACAAGTGGCGGTACATGCTTGGAAGAGTGGCATGATGTAATGAGCAAGCTAAAAATATAAAGTCGGGCTGTTAATTGCACTGTTAATTACACTCTCAATTCAATATCTTTTATCACTCCAGTATAACTTTCCTTTGCTCTGTAACTTCTGAAAAGTATTGGTAATTGCCCTTTTTGAGTTGGCTTGGAACTTTAACTGGCACATGAATACCCACATGATTTTTAGCATTAACCCTAGTATTTAAAATATCACGACCTTCTGCTGAAAAGTAAAACCAATAAGGAGGGAAATTTATATGGCTAAATCGTTTTTGCCAATAATTTTGATGAAAAATAAAATGTTCATCATCGGGATCAGCGTCCCCCATATGCATAACCGTTGCCGTTTCATTGAGTGTGACTCTAAAGACCAAGTTCTCTACTTCTGCTCTTGATGGCCAGCCGGCATGTGGAATACGAACCGCTTCAACAATCAGTTTATCAAATTTTTTATACCAAGGTTTGTCTTGATAGTTGAGCGTAATAGAAACTACCTGTTGCTCTGCAATCTTTCGGTTGACTAATGGCCTTAGCAGTTCAGCCGCTTGCTTTGAACAAAATAGCTTAGTGGCAGAATGACGTTTTAAATAGTCTGCAACTTCTTGGGCATTAAAATGATCATCATGAGCATGGCTGATAAAAATAGCATCTATGTCGTTATAGGGTGTTGTACCTGACATTATTGCTTTTTTAATTTCTTCGGGAACCAATTGATATATACCAAAGTTTTTATGGAAGAAAGGATCAAATAATATTTTTGTCTTTTGATGAGTAAAGAGTATCGCTTCGTTACCTAAATACTGAGCGGTTGCTGTTGATTCAATTTGTTGATGAGACGCTCCCTTAGTAATATGAGCAAAACAATTTATGCTAAATAGCCAAAAAATCAATAACCATGCAAAATATCCCTTTCTCATATTTTTTTACTCTTTAACAAATCAATAAAACGCTGGGCCAAGGTATAACAATCCCCCGGCCATCGACCAGATAAATAATTTCCGTCTTGAACAACAAAGCCATTAAGTTTTCTAACGCTATCTTTTATCGGCAATATCGAACCTTGTTTAAAGTCTTTAGCAGATTTAAGCACTCGTTTCACTTCAGTGGCCACTGAAATATTATAAGTACGATAGTAATTTTTTAACCATAACCATGTCATTGCCCATGCGGCTAGCTCCATAGGTTTAATTAAGCCCGTGGTTTTTCTGCCATGCAATACTGATTGTCCGGTATCGCTATCAATACTTCGAGCAAGCAATAATACACCATGACAAACAGTTGCCACGGGAAGATCTTTTTTAAATGCATCAACTATTAGTTTTTGCGCCGTCGACGACTCAATTAATGTTTTCATTCCTTGAGCATGCCCACCCGGTACATGTAAGCCTTGAACATTGTCGATATCGACCTGCTGATAGCTTATCGGTTGTTGAAACGCCTTGCTGGCAATCATAGCGTTATAACATTTCATCGCAGGCTTTTGTGGCATTAATAGTGGTGACAATAGACTAAAACCAATCTCTGTTAAGCGTTTATCTGCATAAGACTTTTCGCCATTGGGTGTCGCAAACTGTACTTCAAAGCCATTATCTACTAGTGCTTGCCAAATAACCCCTGACTCTGTGGGATCATAATCACTTGAGGGTAAAAGAATAATTATCATCTGCTGCTTTCCTATATAGCTATGGAGCGGGTCTATCTCAAAGTTGAGTACCAAAATCTACAGTAACATTTCGTCCACCATCGATTTCATTATTTTGATACTGCCATGACATTTTATCAACAATTCGTGCCACTAACCTTAAGCCTAAACCATAGCCATAGTCGGCTGCCGTGTGATCGAGTGATTCTTGAGATTGATTAATATTAATGATGTTAACTTTAGCCTGATGAAAACTTATCACAACCTCACCTTCAGCGGTATATTGAAAGGCATTACGGATTAAATTATTAAGTACTAATCGACAGGGTGTTTCGGCAAGCTGTAGCGTTTCATTATCGATATTTAATGAAATACTGACCTTTTTACCTTGCAGCAAATAATGATTATCGTCAACAAGGTGATTAATCATAGCGGTAACATTAACTTCTGAAGTTACTAACGAGTCGCCTTGCTCTCGACTCAACCACAGCAGTGTTTCAGTGGTATGTTGCATGTTTAAAGCAGCGCGTTTAATACGAGCAATAGCGGCAACACCTTTATGATCACAAGTCTCGCTAATGCCGGCATTTTCTAAAATTCGAGCCAGTAGTTCGCTATTACTTTTAACCACAGCTATCGGTGTACGTAATTCGTGGCTAGCATGACGTAAAAAATCTTGCTCTTTATCAAGCATTTCACTGATACGAATAAGCGCAGCTTGTTGCTGATTGGCTATTCTGTTTAATTCGTTGAATTCAAAACTAGGTACAGCTTTTGTAACATTATCAATAGTTAGGGTATCAACCCAGTCACCCAGTTGTCTGACAGGTTTTAAGGTTCTTTTCAGTAAAAGGTGCACCACAATATGCATCATCACTAAAACTAGTAAAGCTATTGGCACGGTTAAACTGAACATTTTGATAATGCCACTTTGGCTTAACGCGTCATATTGCTCAATGTTAATTTCACGAATTAAATAAAAGATCTGACCATCATTTAGTGGCTGAGCAATAATAAAAATCGCCTGTTCAGGCCAAGGAACAAAAGTATCCTGACTAAAGATTCTAATTTTTTCCATTTCAAGTGATGAAACGTTTATTAAATGAGGAAAAATCCCCTTAACTCTCTGTGGTAGTTCTTGCCAGCCCAAATAGCCTTTAAAATGAATACTATCGGGTAACTCGACGGCTTCTTTGTTGTTATAAGCATGAGAAAATGCGTTACTTTCTAAGTGAAGATCCTGAAAATTAGCTTCATTTAAACCAACAATAAAATAAAAACTAATAACTATGGTGTAACTAAGCACTACCGTTAGCGCCACTAAGCTTTGCATTTTCAAAATATAGCGACGTAGCGTTTGAGGTCTATTCATTTTTCAGCCCGAAGCTAAAGCCTTGACCAGAAATGGTATGTATCAATTTAATTTCAGCTTCAAATTGAGGACCATCAATTTGTTGTCTAAGGTTATATAAATGTACTTTTAAACTATTGCTTTGTGGAAAGTCATCTCCCCATATTGCTTGCTTTAATTGCTCTTTAGAAACAATTTCAGGAGATTTTCTCATCAACACTTCTAATATTTTCCAGCCTGTCGGAGTGAACTGTAACCTTAGGTTATTTCGAAGTGCTGTTTTACTACTAAAATCCACCTCAAGCCCATGCAAAATAAGCTTATTAATCTGGCCAGTTCGGCGATTCGATAATACTTTTAAACGTGCTACTAATTCGAGCATTTCAAAAGGTTTTACCATGTAGTCATCAATACCCACATCAAATCCTGAAAGTTTATCCTCTAAGGTATCGCGAGCCGTTAACATCAGTACTGGCGTATTAATGCCCTGCTCACGCATCTGCTTGCACATGGTAAGACCATCCATACGAGGCATATTAACGTCAAGAATAATAACATCAAAGGGGTGATATTGTTTTTGTTGCTCAATTAACTGCAAGCCTGCAATACCATTCGCCGCATGATCACATTGCATGTTTTCAAGTTCGAGATAATCCACTACGGTAGTAGCTAAGTCCAAATCATCTTCAACAAGTAGGACGGTAATCATGACCACACTCTCATAAATTCTTTACTCATAGATTTATTTCAGTAACAAAAACTTATCGACTGACCTTAAAGAATGCTGCATATAGTACAGGTACAACACCTAAGGTTAATATTGTGCCAACACCCAAACCAAAGGCTAATACCGTTGCCATGCCAAAAAACATTGATTCAGGGTTCATCATTAATGGTAACAAGCCCATTATGGTGGTAACCGTTGTCATAGTAATAGGACGAATACGAGTTAAACAGGAGTTGATAATTGCTTGGTAATCACCAACACCTTTTGAGCGCTCAATATCAATGCGATCAATGAGTACTATACCGTTGTTGATAATTATACCAGCCAAACTATAAATACCTAAAGTTACCATAAAACCAAAGGGTGCATTCATTACCAACAAACCGATAATTGTGCCAATTAACAATAACGGAATGGTTAAAACAATAATCAAGGCTCGGCGATACGAGTTAAACTGCATCACTAATAAAACCAAGACAAAACCAATGACCATCGGCATACTCGCGCCAAGAGCTTGTTGTGCTTCTTTTGATACCACAATTACACCATCATATTCAATATGGTGATTAATCGGTAAGTCTGCTTTTAATGCCTCAATGTCGGCATCAATAATAAGTTTAAGATCTTCCGCGGTCATCTCAGTATTATTAGCTTCAACGGTAACCGTGCTAAACATATCCTCTCTTTGCAATTTAGCGTATTGATTAACCGGTATGAAATCAGCCACTTGAAATAATGGAATAGCCAAACCAGTTGAATGAGAATATATCGATACCGTACGTAATCGGTCAAGGTTAAAGCGCTCTTCGTCATTAGCTCTGAGTATGACCGGAATAATGTCATCACCTTCTCTAAACTCTGTCACCGTTACACCACTAAAGTAGCTTTGCAATGCGGTGGCTATATCTTCTGAGGTTACCCCTGCTCGCCTTGCTCTGTGCTGGTCAACTTCAACTTTAACTTTAACAATACGGTTTTCCCAATCTGTTCGGATATTCTTGGTATGAGGAACTTTTTGCAAGACCGCCATAATTTCATTAGCTTTGGCGTAGATAATGTCTTTATCTGGCCCTTTCACTTGAATGCTAATAGTGCTTGAGTCTGAAGGTCCGGCAAACATCCTTTTTACTCGTCCTGAGACATTAGGGAAGGTTTCAATTATTCCGTTGTGTAGCTTGTTCACCAAGCGATCTAGTTCAGTGCCATCTTTAACATTTAATACCACAAAACCTTTGTTATCGGCAGGGTCTTCAGGGTTGAGTGTTAAGACAAAACGAGGTCCATTAAAGCCTGAGTAACCTGAATAACTGGTCACTTCGGGGAAGCGCTCTTTATCATCAAGCCAATCAAAAACCTCTAACATTTGCCGATTAGTTTCACGGGCAGATGTACCATTTGGTAGGTCAATGTACATCATAATTTGAGTGCGGTCTGAATCAGGAAAGAATTGTTTCTCAACATATTTGAAGCCGCTCATCGAGAAAACTAAGATGCCGACCATAGCGATCATAAACAAAGCTTTATGTTTCAATACCCAATGTAAAAAGCCTTCATAGCCTGTGTAAAAAAGGCTCGATTGTTGGCCATTATTTTCAGTCCCGTCAGAGTTAGTTTTTTTATCAACTCGAATAAACAAATAACATAACGTAGGGGTAACACACAAAGCCAATACCCAACTGGTCATTAAGGTAATTAAAATGACTAACGAGATAGAACGAGTAAATTCCCCAGCGACATGCTCAGCTAACATCAAGGGTAAGAAAAATAGAATAGTTGTTACAGAAGAGCTTAATAACGGCATGGCCAGTTCTTTACCGCCTTGAACCATCGCATAAAAGCGCTCTTCCCCTTTTTCAAGACGACTTTTAAAATCTTCTGCGATTACTATGCCATTATCGACCAACAGACCTAGGGCAATAATCAGTGTAGCTAAGCTCATTTTCTCTAATGCCATGCCGGAAAATTGCATAATGGCTAAGGTAGTTAACATAACAAATGGCACAATCGAGCCAACAATTAAACCGGTTCGCAGCCCCAAAAAGAAAATAACGACAACAAGCACAATAGCTAAGGTTTGCAAGACATTAATTGAAACGCCGCGTACTGCCTTTTGTACCTGTTCAGCTTGATAAGTCGCAATATTGACTTGATAACCGATAGGCAAACTATTTTCTATTTTTGTCACCATGGTTTTCACCCTTGGTGCATATTCAAGTAAGTTATAATCAGGCAACATCGCGATAGCAAACATTATCGCTTGTTGGCCATTAAAATAAGCGGGTTGATGAGGCGGATCAACATAACCTCTGCGTAAACTAACTATATCTTTTAGCGCAATAGTATCGTCAGTGCCAGGAATAGTGATATGGGTATTCCCAATATCTTCAAGTGACGAAAAATTTCCCGTCGGCTCTACCACAATAAAACGAGTGCCGGTATCAATTTGGCCACCTGGGCTGATGATATTTTGAGTTTGTAATTCATTGATAATTGTTTGAGGAGAAATCCCCAATTGAGAGAGCTTGGCGGTACCCGCTTCTAAAAATATTCGCTCGGCTTGTGCTCCTAAAATCTCAACTTTTTTAGTACCGGCAACCGAGTAAAGGTTATCTCTGATATGTTTGGCAATATCATACATCTGCCCTAAACTAAAACCGTCAGCGGTTAGTGCTAAGGTAACCACTGAAACATCACCAAACTCATCATTGACAAATGGCGTATGAGTACCTTGAGGCAAATTTGCTTCAGCCTGTTTAACTTTATTGCGTAGGTCTTGCCAAATATCATCAAGATTAAAATATCGATCATATATTTCAACATGGATAATCGATTGCCCAGTGGTTGAAGTAGATGTTAATTTTTTAACTTCAGGAATTTTTCTGATTTCTTTTTCTAAGGCGCGAGTTATTAGCTGTTCGACACGTTCTGGTGCCATACCCGGGTATGAGGTGGTAACCAAGGCATTACGAATGGTAATGGTAGGGTCTTCTTGTGCGGGCAATGTTAAATAAGCAAAAACGCCATTAATTAATAACAATGCCAGCACCATCAATATGGACTTTCGGTAAGTAAATGCAACTTCAGTTAAATTCATCTTTAATCTCGTTGGTAATCTTGTCAGTATTCAATAATAAGAATCAGTAAAAAAACGCTGATGTTAGTTAAAACGTTGAATATGTCTATCTAACAAACGTACAGATTGACCATCAAGTAAAAATGAAATGCCAGCGGTCGCAACGATTTCGCCATTTTTTAATCCTGAAGAAACAATCACTCGATTATTAATAATGCTTTCAGTTTGCACCTGTCTTTTATTTATGATTTGTTTATTTTCGTCGTATACATAGACATAGGATTTTTGTCCTTCACCCGCACCTAATGCTGAGATAGGTAGATGAAAGGTTGGTCCTGTATAACCGGTACGGCCAACACCGGCAAAAACAAAATCAACTTCAGCAGTCATACCCGCACGTATTCCTTCAATCGATGAACTAATGACAATGGTTACCGGGAATGCATTTGCTGTTGACGCCCGAGAGCTAATTTCGGTAATTTGTCCTTTGCTCTTCAGTTGTGGAAATGCAGAATAATGAATATCAACTTCACTGCCCATCGCTAACTCTTGAATAAGTGTTTCAGGCACCATCAATTGTACTTCTAAGCCATCTTCACCTTCTATTTCAAACGTTGTCTGGCCGGGAGAAACTTGCATTGACGGCTCAATTAAGCGTTTGGTAATTTTGCCATCGTAAGGCGCTAGCAATACTGAATCACTAATATCTTTACCCGAAATTGCCACTTGTGCTTTGGCTAAATTTACTGCGCTGGTGGCTGACTCAAAAGCGGCCTTTGCATTATCAAAACCAGACTTTGATACTAAGCCCTTTTTTGATAGTTCTGCATAGCGCTTAAATTCATTATCCGCTTCAGATAGTGACGCGTGAGCTTTTTGTAGGTTTGCTTGAGAGGTTTGCATGCTTAAATTAAAGTTTCTAATATCCAAGCTGGCTAATTCATCACCGCGTTTGACTCTTGCGCCTAACTTAACCTTTACTCCATTTACCTTACCACCAACTTCAAAGCTCAAATTAGTTGCTTCAACAGGGTGAACACTACCAGACAAACGCCTCACTTGATTAAAAGAAGACTGTTGTACTTCCACCCAAGCAATAGGGCGTATAACCTCTTCAAATACTTCTTTTTTTTCACCACAACCTACTAAAAACAAAGCAATAAAAAAGCTAATCAGCATGTTTCTAAAACCAAATAAACGCATAACCCAAAACCCCGAACAAAATGTCTAATCCTAGTATAGATGATAAGTTTACTTGATAAAGGGTTAACGGAAGGTTAACGCAGGTCACTGTCATTATGATTTTACAGTTTTAATTTTTTACTAAAATAAATTACCCCCCAACAGCAGTGATATCGTTGCAGATACAACGATTCACTTGTAGTATCAGTTAATACAACAAGCTATCCTGTTCAATAAACAACAAAACTGCTTAACGACTGAAGCTTTACCGCTATGTTTTAGACAAGTATTTAATAAAAGAACAGCAGGATGATTACCGTAAGATTGAACTTCTTACCTTGAGGGAATGTACAATGAATACCGTTTCACTTCAGCCAGCGACAAATAGTGCGCACGAAAAAAGCACTGACCAATCGATTAAAGTAGATTGGCACAAACTCAGCTATTTATTATTACTGTCTCGCGCCATGGACGATGTTGAAGAACAAGAGCTTGTTCCGGCAAAATTAGTATTTAATCAATTTTCCGCTCGTGGCCATGATTTTGCACAAATTCTTTTAGGCCTTCAATTAACACACCCACACGATGGTGCTACGGGCTATTACCGCTCTAGACCTTTTGTTTTATCCCTTGGTTTAGACATTGATGAAGCGGTAGCCTCGCCAATGGCAAAGTCTGGTGGTTACAGTGATGGACGTGATATTGGCGTTGTTTGTAATTATCCTAATATTGAGCGTAGTGGCGCGATGTTATTTCCAATGTGTGGTGGTGTTGGCGCGCAATACTCACCTATTGCAGGCTGGGCACAATCTATTGTTTATCATCGTGATGAGCTTAAAGACGATGCTTATACTGGTGCCCTAGGATTATCTATGGGCGGTGACTCATCAATGTCGACCAGTGGTTTTTGGGCATCGTTAAATATTTCGACCACCAATAATTTACCGCATTTATTTTATATAGAAGATAACGGCTACGGCATTTCGGTTCCTCAAGAAGTGCAAACACCTGGTGGCGATCAGGTTGCCAATTTAGCGGCCTATAAAAATTTAAAAATTATCGATGGTGACGGCACAGACCCAATATTAACGCCAATACTTGTACAAGAAGCGGTTGATTATGTTCGAAGTGGTCAAGGTACCTGTTTACTACGATTAAAAGTTCCTCGCTTATGTGGACATACCTTTCAAGATACCCAAACTTATAAACCACAAGCGATGATCGATAGTGAACAAGCTAATGATCCTTTGCCAAAATTAAAAAGCTACTTGGCACAAGAAAACATAATATCAGCTGAGCAATGGCAAGTACTTGAAGAAAAATCATTACAAGATGTGCGTCAAAGTGTTGAGCGAGCCAAGCAAAGACCTGAGCCAAATGTTGATAACTTAACACGTTATGTTTTTGCTGAAAAAGATAAAAATGGCCAAGCAGAAGTGCAACTTCGCGGCGGTTTACATGGTGGCTTACCTAACGAAAGGTATCAATTCCCTCCGGTAACTGAAACAGCTAAACCCGAAGGGCAACGCTTGAATATGCAAACCGCTATTCGCAAAGTATTAGAACATGAATTAGCAACAAACCCTAAAGTACTCGTTTTTGGTGAAGATGTTGGCCCTAAAGGTGGCGTTCATGGTGCTACGTTAGGGTTAAATGAAAAGTTTGGTAACCGCCGAGTATTTGATACTAGCCTTTCTGAAGAAGGTATTATCGGCCGCGCTGTTGGTATGGCCTTAGCGGGTTTAATGCCAGTACCTGAAATTCAATTTAGAAAATATGCCGAGCCTGCAGCTGAGCAGATCACCGATACCGGCATTATGCGCTGGCGAACCAATAACCAATTTGCCGCTCCTATGGTCATTCGTATTCCAGGTGGTTTTGCCGGTCGTGGCGATCCATGGCACTCGATGTGTGATGAAGTGGAATGGGCGCATAAAACTGGTTGGCAAGTCGTTATGCCATCAAACGCCGAAGATGCCGCAGGTCTATTACGTTTTGCATTACGTGATAATAACCCGACCATATTTTTCGAACACAGATCGTTACTCGATAACCGCTGGGCACGTCGTCCGTATCCAGGTGATGACTTTGTTATTCCATTTGGTAAAGCTAATATTTTATGTAAAGGCGACAAACTCACTTTAGTCACATGGGGCGCTATGGTAGAACGCTGCAATGACGCGATTGAGGAACTTAAAAAAGAGCATACTCCTGACAGCATTGAACTTATTGATTTACGCACCATAATTCCATGGGACAAAGAAGCGATATTGGCGAGTGTGAAAAAAACCGGCCGTTGCTTAATTGTTCATGAAGATAACATGACCGCCGGTTTTGGCGCAGAAATCGCTGCGGTAGTAGCAAAAGATGGCTTTTTTGATTTAGACGCACCAATTGAGCGCTTAACTATGCCTGATACACCAAACCCTCATAATATTCATTTATTGAATGCGGCTGTACCGACCGTTGAGCGGATAACGCAAACTATTATCGACATTGTTGAATTTTAACTAAAAGAAATTACTAATAAAGGCACTAAAATGAGTACAGTTGATATCACCTTACCCGCCGCTCAGTTAGAAGGTACTTCAGCCACTTTATCAAAATGGCTGGTCAAAATTGGTCAGCAGGTTAAAGCTGGCGATCCTTTAATAGAGTTGGAAACCGATAAAGTATCAATGGAAATATGCGCACCAGAAACAGGTAGTCTACGCGACATTATTGCTTGTGAAGGGGAAGAAATAGTTGTTGATGCAGTTTTAGGTCATATAGATACCGATAGTTCAGCTGTGATTGACCACGCAAAAAATGTTAATCAAGCTATTGATAACGCGATAAACAGCACAGCGAGTAGCCCGGAAAACAACTGCGTTGATTCAGAAGATATAGATGACAAAAGCGCTCATGATCTTATCGGCCCAGCGGCTCGTCGTTTATTAAAAAGTCACCATTTAGATCTCAACCTAATCACGGGTTCAGGTCGACGAGGTAGAGTAACCCGAAATGACATACGTGCTTATATCCAAAACACGCCTAAATTAAGCATCGACACATCACATCAGACTCCAATGTCAGTACAGTTAATAACTGCAAGACCACTTAAAGGCACTATGGTGCCACATACCAACATGAGAAAAGCCATTGCTAATCATATGGTAAAAAGTTTATTAGAAACTTCGCCACATGTTACCAGTATTTTTGAAATGGACATGAGTAATATTATTGCTCATCGAAAGTGGCACAAAAAAGAATATTCCCAGTGTGATGTTAACTTAACTTTTACCGCTTATTTCTTAGCGGCAGTGGTAAAAGCCGCTCAAGCCGTACCTCAAGTTAACGCCCGCTTCCATGACGATGCATTAGAATTATTTAGCGATATTAATATTGGTGTTGGCACCGCCCTTGGTGATGCTGGTTTAGTTGTACCAGTAGTTCAACAAGTACAATCCCTTAACCTTTTTGCTATTGCCAAAGCCTTAACAGCACAAACGATTAAAGCCCGGTCAGGAAAGCTGACACCAAGTGATATGAAAAATGGCACTTTCACTATTTCAAATCATGGTGTTAGTGGCAGTTTAATCGCTACACCTATTATCATTAACCAACCAGAAGTCGCAATATTAGGTGTTGGTAAATTAGAAAAACGTGTAGTAGTTGAAGAAGTGAATGGCGTTGATACTATGGTAATTAAACCAAAATGTTATGTCTCGCTAAGCATAGATCATCGCGCCTTAGACGCACACCAAACCAACTTGTTTTTGGTTGAATTTGTTAACGTTATTGAAACTTGGGGTGAGTAACTCTCTCCGCTAAAGTGCAAAATACACCGTTGAGTTACCCCTAAAATAAAAGAATGGTAAACAGGAAGAACTAATGAAAATTCAAAGTTATGTAAATGGTCAATGGGTGAGTGGCGATGGCCGCACTCAACAATGTTTAAATGCGGTAAACGATGAAATTGTTGGTGAAATAAATTCACTAACATCAGGCTTTGATGAGCTACTTAACTATGGCCGCACCAAAGCCGGCCCAGCGCTTAGAAAGCTGACCATTCATCAACGTGCACAAATGATTAAAGCACTAGCGAGTTATTTACTTGAACGAAAAGAAGACTTTTATCGAATTTCTTATTTAACTGGCGCTACCAAAGCTGATTCCTGGGTAGATATTGAAGGCGGCATTGGCACCATGTTTAGCTATAGTGGTATTGCCCGTCGGGAATTAAATAACGATACTTTTATCGTTGAAGGCCCTGTTGAGCCATTATCAAAAAATGGTACTTTTGTTGGTCGCCATATTCTAACGTCTAAAGAAGGCGTTTCTGTGCATATTAACGCTTTTAACTTCCCTATATGGGGCATGTTAGAAAAAATAACGCCCAGTTTAATTGCCGGTGTACCTGTGGTCGTTAAACCCGGCAGTGTTACCTGTTATTTAACCGAAGCTGTGGTTAAAGCGATTATTGAATCGAAAATATTTCCAGAAGGGTCTATTCAATTAATTTGTGGCAGTGTTGGTGATTTGTTTGATCACTTGAATGAGCAAGATGTAGTGACTTTTACCGGCTCGGCATCAACAGGGCAAATGTTAAAAGCGCATAAAAACATTATTGCTAAATCGATTCCTTTTACCATGGAAGCAGATTCGCTTAACTGCTGTATTTTAGCTCCCGATGTCAACGTTGAAGACCCTGAATTTGATTTGTACATCAAAGAGATTGTTCGCGAGATGACCACCAAAGCAGGTCAGAAATGTACTGCTATCCGCCGAATTTTTGCCCCAGAAAACATGACAGAAGCCGTGGCCGAAGCACTTAAAGCTCGATTATTAAAAACGACCATTGGCGACCCAACAAAAGAAGGTGTTCGCATGGGCGCTTTGGTTGGCAAATCACAACGTGATGATGTTATTTCTGTGATTGAACAACTCAGTCAAGGCAATGAAATACTGCTTTCAGGTATGGAAAACTTTCAGAGCATCGGTATAAATAAAGATAAAGGCGCATTTTTAGCGCCGACATTACTACAATGTTCAAACCCGTTAACTAATACTACAGTGCATGATGTTGAAGCCTTTGGTCCTGTTAGTACCTTAATGCCATACACAGATATTGAACAAGCGATTGAGTTAGCAAAAATGGGTAAAGGCAGCTTGGTCGGCTCTGTATTTACTTATGATAAAAACCATGCCCGTGATTTAATTTTAGGCTCAGCTTCTCATCATGGTCGTATGTTAGTCATTGATAGAGATTGTGCCAGAGAATCGACAGGTCACGGCTCGCCACTTGCCAATCTAGTGCATGGCGGCCCAGGCCGTGCAGGTGGTGGTGAAGAACTTGGCGGCGTGCGCGCAATTAAACATTATATGCAGCGTAGTGCAATTCAAGGCTCGCCATCTTCATTAATGGCGATTACTAATGAATATGTTAAAGGCGCGAATACCACAGAAGATAGAATTCACCCGTTTAGAAAGTATTTTGAAGAGTTGCAAATTGGTGAATCGCTAACCACTCACAGACGAACCGTTACTGAAGCTGACATTGTTAATTTTGGCTGTTTATCTGGCGATCATTTCTACGCGCATTTTGATGAAATAGCGGCAAAAGATTCTTTCTTTGGTCAACGTGTCGCTCATGGTTATTTTGTTATCTCTGCTGCAGCTGGCTTGTTTGTTGACCCAGGACAAGGGCCAGTTATAGCCAACTATGGTATTGATAACTTACGTTTTGTTGAACCAGTAGCGATTGGCGATACCATTCAAGTTAAATTGACCGCTAAACGTAAAATTAATAAAGCTAAACGCCCAGATGACAAATACCATACTGGTGTAGTTGTTTGGGATATAGAAGTGACTAATCAACACGGTGAAGCTGTGGCGATTTATGATATTTTAACGCTAGTTGAACGAAAAACTAGCGACGATTAGTCTTTTTTATGCCGTCATCCTCGAAATAGCCAGTCGAGGATGTGCTGTTAAAATAGTGCCAACAAATACACTAGGACATGACGGGTAAAGGTCAGTTATTTGGTTTGATGTGAAGACTGCTTAAAACGAGGACGATCTGCTTGAATTTTATCAAGTGGTTCAACAATTCGTAAACTGTCTTTACAACGAGTAACTAAGTTAATGTACTCTTGAGTACCTGCTTTTTTCCAATTAACTTCTTGCTCAGTTAATTCTCGAATAACTTTAGCTGGCGTACCAACCACCATTGAACGTGGTTCACAGCTAAAAGCTGATTTAACAAACGATGATGCGGCAACAATAGACTCGGCGCCAATTTTTGCATCGTCCATGATTACCGCGTTCATGCCAATTAGGGCATGTTCGCCAATGTGACAACCATGTAAAACGGCGCAATGGCCAATATGGGAATAAGGTTCAAGATGGCAGTCTTTATTAGGAAAGCTGTGTAATACACAAGCGTCTTGCACGTTAGAATTAGCACTGACATGAATTCGACCAAAATCTCCACGCAGCACAGAGTTTGGGCCAATATAACAATGTGCTTCGATAATGACATCGCCAATAATTTCAGCACTTGGATGAACAAAACTACTAGGGTCAATGACAGGAATAAAGTCATCAAGGGCATAAATAGGCATAAAAGTCTCCGAAGCTAATGAGTAATTAATTATTCTTTATTTACTTCAAATAAAGAAATAAAAGTAAATAAAAACAAAGAACATAAAGTGACTATTCAACTTTAAGTTGAAGTGTTCAATTTAAAGGAAATAGCACGGAGTTGACGTGAGTCAATGAGTACTTTTAACACATAAATTGAACGCTACAGCGACAAGTTGAATTGTCAGAAGATTATAAATGAGGTTTACCCTATGCACCATGAAAATAACGAGCAACAAACTTTTGAAACTATCATATTAGAAAAATCTGATGGCGTAGCAAAACTCACCCTTAATCGTCCAGATAAAATGAATAGCTTCAATGTACAGATGCATGAAGAAATTCGAGTCGCACTAGACGATATCGCCAGTGATGGTATTAGTCGTTGTTTACTACTCACCGGTAATGGCCGTGGTTTCTGTGCAGGACAAGACTTAAGTGACCGTGCTGTTTCGGCTGACGATGACTCTCAAGCAAATAGGCCAGACTTGGGTTTGTCAGTTGAGAAGTATTACAACCCGTTAATAAGAAGGTTAACGGGTTTGAAAATTCCCGTTATATGTGCACTTAATGGTGTCGCTGCGGGTGCTGGAGCAAGCATTGCTATGGCGTGCGATATAGTTATTGCAGCAAAAAGTGCTTCATTTATTTTGTCTTTTTGTAAAGTTGGCTTAGTACCAGACTCTGGCAGCTCATGGCACTTTACTCGAGCTTTAGGATTACCTCGTGCTAAAGCTTTAGCACTTTTAGGTAATAAACTCAGTGCAGAAAAAGCAGAGCAATGGGGCTTAATTTATCAGGTTGTGGAAAACGAGGTATTAGCAGAGGAGTCGATGACTTTAGCTACTCACTTAGCGACTCAACCCACCGAAGCATTAGGCAATATTAAACGATTATTAAATACTTCATTTGATCACAGCTTACATGATCAATTAGAGCGTGAACGTGAAACCATGCAACACTTGGGTAAAAGCGATGATTATAAAGAAGGTGTCGCTGCTTTTATGGAAAAACGCCCTGCCAAGTTTATTGGTAAATAATTAGCTATAAATTATTAACTATAAATAATGACAGCGTCTTGAGTGTTACTAAGTAATAACATTAAAATAATAATAGTTAATCAAGACTTAACTAGGAATTTAAAATGAAAGATGTATATATATGTGATGCCGTTCGCACGCCAATTGGCCGTTATGGCGGTTCATTATCAAGCGTTAGAGCTGATGATTTAGGTGCACTGCCGATGACGGCATTGATGGAACGTAATCCACAGGTAGATTGGAGTCAAGTTGACGAAGTCTATTACGGTTGTGCTAATCAGTCAGGTGAAGATAACCGCAACGTTGCTCGTATGAGTGTATTGCTCGCAGGCCTTCCTCAGGTTATCCCTGCAGTAACCATCAATCGCTTATGCGGATCAGGCATGGATGCAATCGGCATGGCCGCTCGTGCCATAGCATGCGGCGAACAATCAATGGCAATAGCAGGTGGTGTTGAAGCCATGACTCGTGCACCTATGGTGATGGCTAAAGCAGAAACCGCTTTTTCTCGACAAGCGCAACTGTTTGATACCACCATGGGCTGGCGTTTTATTAATAAAAAACTCGAAGCACAATATGGCGTAGATTCTATGCCGGAAACCGGTGAAAACGTTGCAGAGCAATTTAATATCAACCGTGAAGATCAAGACCTGTTTGCTTATCGCTCACAACAAAAGCTCGCCAAAGCGCAAGAAAATGGCATTTTTGATAAAGAAATAATACCGGTAACCGTGAAAGTTAACCGCAAAGAAAGCAAAGTTTTTGATAAAGATGAACACGGTAGAGCAAGCACTACTTTAGAAGCGTTAGCTGCATTAAAAACACCATTTAGAGAAGGTGGCACAGTAACCGCTGGCAATGCATCTGGCATTAATGATGGTGCATGCGCATTATTAATTGCTTCAAAAGAGGCGGCAGAAAAAAACGGCTTAATACCTCTTTCTCGAGTTGTTGGTATGGCAACAGCAGGTTTAGAGCCCAGAATAATGGGCGTAGGCCCGGTAAACGCCACTAAAAAAGTTTTAGCTCTTACAGGTTTAACCTTAGATCAAATGGATGTAATTGAGCTTAATGAAGCCTTTGCCGCACAAGGTTTAGCCGTTTTGCGTGAACTTGGCATAAGTGATGATGACCCTCGTGTTAACCCTAATGGCGGCGCAATTGCTATGGGTCATCCTCTGGGCATGAGTGGCGCTCGTTTAGTGACTACTGCGAGTTATCAATTACAACGCACCGGTGGACAATATGCTTTATGTACTATGTGTATTGGTGTTGGTCAGGGTATCGCGATGATTATTGAACGCGCCTAACAGCCCCTAGAATTGAAGACTATTTATCATTAATAAATAGTCTTCAATAGTCTTGCCATTTAACTCATTACTCTTCATTATTACTCTGCATCATCACTAAGCAAGTATCCTTCCAGTATCAGTTCAACGACTCAGTCAGTAACTATTTAACTAGGCAATTTATAAGGATTATATTTTGAAACTTAAAGCATCCACACTGTTTATATTATTGATACTAGTGGTATTTACCGTAAATACTTTGATAGGAAAAGAAAGTCGCCACTTTAGTGATAACCTTGGCGGACAACCTGATATTTTAGCAAACTTAAAAGAAAGAATGGCGCATTATAAGGTGCCTGGTGTTTCAATCGCCCTGTTAAAAGATTTTAAAATCAGTTGGACACATACTGAAGGGGTAATCGACCTTGAGAGTAACCATGCAGTTGATGCGAATACGGTATTCCAATCAGCAAGTATTTCTAAACCGGTTTTTGCAAGTATACTAATGAAATATCGCCAAGATAACGACTTAAATCTAGACGTTAACATCAATTCTTTACTGAAAAGTTGGCAATTACCTTCCCATCAATGGAAAAACAAAAGCGAAGTCACACTACGTCGTTTACTTAGCCACTCGGCAGGTACCACAGTGCATGGCTTTGCAGGATATGCATCAGGAGAAGATGTCCCTTCAATTATATCTCTATTAAATGGTAGTAAACCTGCAAATTCAGATCCTGTTGTTGTAAATATTGAACCGGGTACTAAATTCAGGTATTCAGGAGGGGGAACAACTTTAGCCCAACTGGCACTTCAAGATCAAAGTCAAATTCCTCTTGCAGAGTTAGCTAAAAAAATACTTTTTACTCCTTTAAAAATGAATAACAGTAGCTATTCACAACCTTTAACGGGCAAGTTAAAAGAAAATGCAGCACTGCCATACCGCTCTAACGGTGATCCGGTAAAAGGTGGCGCACATACCTATGCAACGCAATCTGCGGCTGGATTATGGACTACACCTTCGGATCTATTACGATTAGTTGTTCAAATTCAACGAGCGAATTTAGCTACAGGTAAATCAATTTTTACCAAACAAAGTATTGATGAAATGTTAACGCCTCAAATAGACGACATGGGCATAGGCTTCTTTCTCGAAGGTAAAAATCCCTTTACAGCATTTTCACATGGTGGCTCAAATGAAGGATTTAGGGCTTTCCTTTATGCGCAAACTCAATCAGGCGATGGAATAGTAATTATGACCAACAGTGACAGTGGTGGAAAATTAATCGATGAGATTATGGATGATGTTATTGAATTTTATCAATGGCATTAACACACTAAAACCAGCTACTAGTAACTAGTAACTAGTTTAAAAATAACACCTACTTACACTTCCTTTTGAAGCCTTAGATATATAAATATTTAAGGCTTTCACTTTTTAATAAAGAGATCTTTTATAAACAATTGTTGACAAATAGTTACAATTAACTATCATAGCCCTACCTAATGACGATTCGTCACTTAAAATATGACTCCAAGAATATTAGATGAGCACAGTTTAAAAGCTCGTGAACAAGACATCATAGATAGCACTATTGCCTTAATTGAAAAGTTAGGTGTAGAAAATATCACTATGGATAAAGTTGTTGCTGCAGTGCCCTACTCTAAAGGCACGGTTTACAAACACTTTATCGGTAAAGAAGATTTATTCTTGGCTATTGGCAATCAAGCAATGACCATAATGATCGACTTATTCACTCGAGCGGCGCAATACCAGGGCTGTGCGAGAGAGCGTATGATGCTTAAGAATATTTCATACTTAATTTATGCCATTTTGCATCCATCATTATTTAAAACCGTACAATGCTCTAAAAGCCCAAATGTCTATGGAAAGTCGAGTGAAAAAAGAGTGCAAGAGCAGGGGTTGCTTGAGGGTAAGCTATTGGGAACAATCTTTGGCATTATCGAAGATGCCCAAGACAAGCAGCAGTTAACCTTGCCAAAGCACATGGATATTATGCAAGTGAGTTTTAATATTTGGGCAGCCAATTACGGCATTATCGAATTGCTCTATTCTGAAGATAACGTTTGTGGCAATACTCCTATGGTAGTTGAGCGTGAGTTATTTAACCAAAACAACCTTATTTTTGATGGACTAAAGTGGCAACCACTTGCTGATGAAAAAAACTATCAGCAAGTACTAGAGTCAGCATTAAAAGAAGTATTTCCTGGTGAACTTGCCTTATTAAAAGCAAAAGGCAGAGAGTTTAAATTTAGTTAATTAAAGCTCACTTCAGTTTTAATAAATAAAAAATTATACTTGTTGTTTACATTTAATATCAATAAGTTAAGCGGCGATTCCTGCCGTTTTTTTACCAAGTTACAGTGACGATTCGTCATTATAAACAAACAAATTAGCCGGTGTTTACACCGTTTTTTTTATAACAAATAGTGACGATTCGTCACAATGGGGATAACATGAAAAACAAGCTATTTGGCTTTATCGAAAAGAACCCTCTATGGGTTATTCTCGTCAGCCTATCCATTGCCTTTTTTGCCGCAACGGGTGCGCAAAACTTGGTATTCAAAAGTGATTACCGAGTATTCTTTGGCGCTGATAATCCACAACTTGTCGCTTTTGAATCGATGCAAAACATATACAATAAAAGTGATAATGTCTCATTTGTCGTTGCTCCTAAAGACGGTAATGTTTTTACGCCGCAGCATTTACAAGCGTTAAAGGAATTAACCAAAGAAAGCTGGCAAATCCCCTTTTCTACCCGTGTAGATTCAGTGACTAATTTCCAATATACCTATGCTGAAGAAGACGACATGATCGTTGAAGACTTGGTTATGGAGACTAAATTAAACACCAAACAATTGAATAAAATAAGGAATATCGCAGTCAACGAGCCGTTACTCGTTAATAAAATAATATCTCCTGAAGGTCATGTGTCAGTGGTTAATGTTAGTGTTCAATTTCCAGGTTTAGATCCAAACGCTGAAATAACTGAGGTGGCTAATTTTGTAAAACAAATGAAAGCTGATTTTATTTCTGCCAACCCAGGCTCACAAGTTCACATGTCTGGCATGGTAATGATGAATGGTGCATTTACAGAAGTTGCCATGAGTGATAGCGCCACTTTAGTACCTTTAATGTTTTTGATTGTTATCATCTTTATTGGCCTGTTATTACGGACGATTTCCGGTACCCTCGCCACCATTTTAGTTATTATTTTAAGCATTGCCAGTACCATGGGCATTGCCGGTTGGTTAGGCTTCTATTTAACAGGTCCTTCGTCTTCAGCACCAACAATGATATTAACCCTAGCCGTCGCTGATTGTATTCATATCCTTTCTTCTATGTTTTATGAAATGCGCCAAGGCAGCGATAAAAAAACGGCCATTGCCAAAAGTTTACGCCTTAATTTACAACCCATATTTTTAACCAGTATCACCACTGCCATCGGCTTTTTGAGCATGAACTTTTCAGACTCGCCTCCTTTTAGAGACCTTGGTAATTTAGTTGCTATGGGGGTTATGCTTGCCTTTGTATTTTCTATCACTATTTTTCCAGCTTTATTGACTGTCCTACCGATTAAAATAAAAACGGTAGCAGATAAGGACGATAGCATGACAGCATTAGCCAACTTTGTTATCAAAAATAGAAAGCTTTTACTGCCACTCACCAGCGCTGTCATTATTGCGGCGAGTTTATTCATACCTAAAAATGAACTAAATGATGACTTTGTTAAATACTTCGATACATCAATACCTTACCGAGTGGCTACTGACTTTATGCAGGAACATCTTTCTGGCATGACGTTATTAGAAATATCGGTTGAAACAGGTATCTCTAGCGGTATTAATAGTCCTGAATATTTACAAAATTTAGCAGGTTTTAGTGATTGGTTACGTCAACAACCTGAAACAGACCATGTAAATACCATTACCGATACCTTAAAGCGATTGAACAAAAACATGCATGGCGACGATCCTTCTTGGTACAAATTACCAACAGATCAGGCAATGGCTGCCCAATACTTATTACTTTATGAAATGTCATTACCGTATGGCCTTGATCTAAACAACCAACTGAATGTTGATAAATCATCAGCAAAGATAGTTGCTACTTTCAAAAACTTAACCAGTAATGAGCTGATAAATATCGAGCAACGTATCAATGCTTGGTTTAGCGAAAACGCCTCGCAATACCAAGTTGATATTGCCAGCCCGAGTTTAATGTTTGCCCATATTGGTCAACGCAGCATTAACAGCATGTTAATTGGTACCACATTAGCGTTATTGCTTATCTCTATCATTTTAGGTGTTGCTCTAAAAAGCTGGCGATATGGGGCTATCAGCCTATTACCTAACTTAATTCCTGCAGGGGTAGCCTTTGGCATTTGGGGGGTAATTGAGGGGCAAGTTGGTATGAGCATCTCGGTAGTTATTGGTATGACCTTAGGTATTGTTGTTGACGATACCGTTCACTTTTTAACTAAGTACATACATGCAAGACGTGAAAAACAAGCCACCCCAGAGGCAGCAGTTCAATATGCTTTCGGTAATGTCGGTAAAGCACTTTGGACAACAACATTTGTTTTGGTTGCCGGTTTTATCGTGCTAGCTCAGTCATCTTTTAGCTTAAATGCTGACATGGGTTTATTAACGGCTATCACAATCTTTATTGCTTTACTCGTTGATTTTCTATTTTTACCACCGCTGCTCATTGCACTTGATAAAGGTAAGAGCGGCATAACCATCGATGAACAAAGCAGTTTACCAACTCAACTTGCTGCTAATAACCCAGCTAGTTAACTAATAAAAATTTAGGAATATTTATGTTAAAGACAAAAACGATGACATCACTTGTTACTGCCCTTGCTTTATCTCTTAGCTCGTACAGTGTACTGGCAGAATCTATGCAGCAAGAAGATTCAGAAAAATTAGGCTTGAAAATTTCAACGCAGGCAAAATTACGTGATACTGGTTGGAGTGACAATACCTCTGACATGACGATGCTTTTACGCAACAAACAAGGTCAGGAAAGTATTCGTGAAATTAAAACAAAAACATTAGAACTGTTAGATGATGGTGATAAAAGTCTCACCATTTTTAATAAACCTAGAGATATCAAAGGTACATCATTTTTAAGCTTTTCTCATCCGATAGCTAATGACGATCAGTGGTTGTACCTACCCTCTTTAAAAAGGGTCAAGCGTATATCTTCACGTAACAAGTCAGGTCCTTTTATGGGCTCTGAGTTTTCTTTTGAAGATTTAAGTTCATTTGAAGTAGAAAAGTATAGTTATAACTATTTAGGTGATGACACCATAAACGGTTTAGATAGTTTTATGGTGGAACAATTTCCAGTTGATGAGAATTCAGGTTATACCAGAAGGATAGTCTGGCTTGATAAAGCTGAATATCGCGTTCAAAAAATTGAATTTTATGATCGTAAAAACTCACTACTAAAAACACTGTCATACAGTAGCTACCAGCAGTACTTAAATAAATTTTGGCGTGCAGACTCTGCACTAATGGTTAATCATCAAAGTGGTAAAAGCACTGAGTTAAAATGGGATAACTACGCTTTTAAAACTGGTTTAGTTGACGGGGACTTTAACCGTAATACCCTTAAACGTGCTCGCTAACTACATGAACAAGATAAAGAGTAACTTTGTACTGGCTATCCCCCTTTGTTTAGCCAGTTTACTGCCTCAGACAACCGTGGCAGATGAGTTTGAACTTTCTGGTCGACTAGGCCTTGAACAACGCTACTTTACTGAGCAAGGACAATTTGAGCATCAACTCGAACATAGCCAAACTTCTGTGTTTATCGAGCCTGAGTTCTACTGGGGGTGGAATAAAGGCAGTGATAGTTTAACTTTTAAACCTTTTTATCGCCAAGATAGCGTTGATGATGAACGCAGCCATGGCGACATAAGAGAACTGTCTTATATTCATGCCAGCGATGACTGGGAACTTAGGGCCGGTATTCGTCGAGAATTCTGGGGAGTAACAGAATTTCAGCATGTCGTCGATGTAATTAACCAAACGGATGGTGTTGAAGATACCGATGGCGAAGATAAACTTGGTCAATTAATGGTTAATTTATCATTAGTTCGTGATTGGGGCATCATAGATATGTTTTTGTTACCTGGATTTAGGACAAGGCCCTTTGTTGGAGAACAAAGTCGTTTTCGTAGTGAACTACTTGTTGATAACAACAATATTAGTTACCAATCCTCGAAAGAGGATAATCATCTTGATGTTGCCCTTCGTTGGAGCCAGTCTTTAGGTGTTTTTGATATCGGCAGTTATTGGTTCCATGGTACTAACCGAGATCCCATATTGACGCCTGTCACTGAAGGTAATAATACAAAACTTAGACAGTATTATAATCAGATGGATCAATTTGGCTTTGAGGTACAAGCGACCGTAGATGATTGGTTATGGAAGTATGAAACCATTTATCGTACTACTGATATTGAAGACTTCTGGGCGATGCAAGCAGGGTTTGAATATACCTATGTTGGTGCCTTTAATAGCACAGCTGATCTAGGGTTATTAATTGAATATGGTTGGGACTCTCGTGGTGAAGGCAATGAGCAATCACAAGGTGCGAATGTGCAAAATGATATATTTTTTGGCAGTCGCTTAGCGTTAAATGATATGCAAAGTAGTGAAATGCTTATCGGCTTTGGCGCTGACTTAGATCATAATGCTTTTAGCTTTCTTATTGAAGCAAATCGCCGCTTAGGTGAAAACTTTACTGTCAGTTTAGACGTTAGATTACTGCAAAGTAATGATGCCTATGATCCGTTATACAGCTTCAAAAATGACGACCACTTTCAGTTAGCCATAGAGTATTATTTTTAAGTACTATTGATTATTTAAATAAGAAACTTACAGAGCTTACAAACCAAGCTCTGTAAGCCCAGGGTAATCAATGGGTCTTTTATCTCCTTGCCAAAGAAGCTTACGATCTTTTTCTTTAATTAATAGATCATTGATACTGGCATGCCGTTGTTCCATCAAGCCCTTGCCATTAAATTGCCAGTTTTCGTTACCATAGGATCTAAACCATTGGTTATATTCATCTTGCCACTCGTAAGCAAACCTCACAGCGATCCTATTTTTATCTACCGACCAAAGCTCTTTAATTAATTTGTAATAACGTTCTTTTTGCCACTTGGTAGTGAGTAAATCAATAATCTGTTTTCTTCCTTGAAGAAACACATCTCGATTACGCCATTGGCTATCAAGACTGTAGGCAGTGGCGACAAGCTCTGGTTGTTTAGTATTCCACGTATCTTCTGCTTTACGTATTTTTTCAATTGCCGTTTCACCCGTAAAATTTGGCAAAGGGTGTCTAATTTCTTCTATCGCTAATTTATTATTCATTGCTTTTCCTTTAAATGATTTCTTTTGAGCTAAAGTTCATTGGCTAAAGTTCAATGGCTAGAACCTTTGACCGAGGTCGTGATACACATAAACACATCTTCAAGGTTCTTTCTTTATCGGTTAAACAACTATCTAAATGTTCAACATCTGCATCTTTAGGAATATTGACTACGCAACTTTTGCATTCTCCAACCATGCAGCTGTACGGTAGCTCTACATTGGCTTCCAATACTGCATCTAGTAATGTTTGTTCACTGTTAACATCTATCGTGACATTAGATTTTGTTAATGTTAACTGACAAGCTCGCGCAGACTCATTAACCGCTTGATTGAACTGCTCAAAGTGAATTCGGTCAGAACTAATGCCTAGTTCAATAGCACATTGTTTAAAGGTATTTAGCATTGATGCAGGGCCACAAAAGTAAAAGTTGGTCTCATCTGAGCGATTTGCCATTAATTGGTTAAATGAAAGTCTATTGCCTTGTGCTGAAATATATAAATGTAACTTGTCACCTACCTGCCGAGATAGCCTATCGGCGTAAGCCATATATTCTTCAGTGCGCCCTGCGAAATGTAATTCAAATTCTTTGTCTTGCTTCAATAATGCCAGTGCCATTGACTTAATTGGGGTGATACCAATACCAGCAGCGATTAAAACGCTGGTTGAGTTACTTTTATTTAATGAAAAATTATTTCTAGGCGCTTTACAGTTTAAAGTTATGCCCAGTTGATAACTCTGATGGATTGCCTGTGAACCGCCACTTCCGTGCTGCTCCTTTTTTACTGCTATTTCATAGCTATCAGTTCGTTCAGGGTTGCTGCTAATAGAATAATTTCGCCAGACAAGTTGTTTATTTTCTAATATTACCGGTACCTGAATATGTGCGCCGGCATTAATTTTAGGTAATGGCTCATTATTTTTCCTTCGCAGTTCATATGCTCTGATCTCAGGTGTCAGTTGACGTATACCACTAATAACTAGCGACAATTCACCATCACCAAGTGTTTCTGAAATAGGTCTGCTATTAGCTAAAATCACTTTTGACTGTAACTCAGCCTCTAACTTTAACTCTAGGGCGTTAATTTGTTTTTCCAATGGTTCAATTAAGTTGGATAATTCTGACTCACTATATCTTGGCGTGATATGTTGCGGGCAATTCCAGTCGAATGCAGTTATTTTAATGGTAAAACCACGTTCGACTCTTGCACGATAACCATTATCCTCTAGCGCCGATAAGGTTTGCCAATCTTGTTCATCAACAACTGAGATACGACCAATAAGTTTTAAACGTCGACGATTAGGGTAATCCACTAATATGATCGAAACTCTGTCGTTGGTTCGAAAATTTCCAGTGCTGATATATTGTCGATTACCTTTATAATCGGCGAAACCAAGTGTTTTTGAGTCTAAAACTTTAAGAAAACCTTTAATTCCTCCACGATGTTGAACATATGGCCATTGAGTTTCACTAACACTCGCCATATAAAAACTATCTCGCTGACCAATAAAGTCAGCTTCTGTTTCTGAGAGCATGAAGTTGTAGTCTTCACCAACATCCATACCTTTATAACCCGTACGACTATTCTGCTCACTTTGAACTTGCCTTACGGTTTTGGTGAATAAAGTTTTTGCATATTGATGAGCCATGGAATTTCCTTAAAATCTTTTTGTTCAATACAAGCTGAGCTGCGAACTCCTCCAACTTGTGTTTCAGTCTAGCTTTAGCTTAGTAATTTAAGACGCTTTTTTTAAGTCAACTTTTGGAAAGTCAATTTCTACTCGACTGGCTTTACCTAGAATATTAGTCAAGATATTCATACCTACGTGAGTAATAATCTCAACAATTTCAGCATCACGGTACCCTACATTGCGAATCTCTAATAACTCGGCTGTAGTCACTTCTCCATTCTTTTCAGCTAAAGATCGTGAAAACTTAACCGCAACAGCCGCTTTAGCATCTTGGCTACTGCCGGCTCGGTTTGCTATCATTTCATCGCCTGTCAAACCCGCTTTTCTGCCAATTGCCGTATGTGCTGAAACACAATATTGACAGGAATTTTGTTCAGCCAGACCTAACGCTATTCTTTCTTTAGTTTTAGCATCTAATTCACCTTCGCTAGCAATAGTATGTAAACCTAAAAATGCTTTTAGGGCTGCAGGTGAGTTGGCAAACACTTTTAAAAAGTTGGGTACCATACCTAGTTGTTGTTCAATTGCTGTATACAAAACTTGTTGTTGTTCATTGGCTTGTTCTACTGTCACTAAATTAATTCTGCTCATGATGCTACCTCTTAAATATAATAGTTAATTAATGCCCTTCTTCAGGATGAAGCTAGTGTGCGACAAAATACTTTATTTAAGAATACCCACAATATACAATTGATTATTTCATTATGTGGAATAATCAACAAAATTATCAACAAAACAATGAACAAATAACAAATAACAAATAACAAATAACAAGATTGGGTAAATAAATGTTAGGTAAAATAGAATTGATGACAATATTTGTCGCAGTAGCTGAAGAGCAAGGTTTTGCTGCAGCCAGCCGACGCTTAAACATATCGCCGCCAAAAGTTACTCGTGCTGTAGCTATGTTAGAAGAACATTTATCGGTGAAACTGCTCACTAGAACAACACGTTATGTCAGGGTTACTGATGCAGGGATTCGTTATTTAGAAGATGTAAAACGTATACTCAATGACATTAATTTAGCCAATGAAGCAGCACAGGGTATAAACTCGATACCACAAGGCAGTATCAGTATTACTGCCCCAGTACTTTTTGGTCAACAATTTGTCTTACCGTCAGTTTTAGAATACTTAAATAGCTACCCTAAAACTGAAATAAATACTGTATTCCTTGACAGAGTAGTTAATCTTTTAGAAGAGGGGTTTGATGTTGGCATTCGAATTGGAGATCTGGAAGATTCATCAATGCGGGCTAAAAAAGTGGGTTCGGTACGGTTATCTTTGGTCGCCTCGCCTGAGTATTTAGCACAATATGGTATTCCCCAGCACTTTTGTGCACTTAACAATCACTCACTTATTGAAACGCGTGCAGGGAGCCTTAACCCTGAGTGGAAATTCATTCAAAATGGAAAAATTGTTCATCAGCCGATATCCTCTCGACTTCGTGTTACTACCAATCAGGCAGCAATAAATGCCGCTGTTGCTGGTTTTGGTATTAGCCGAGTTATTTCGTATCAAGTAGCGAATGAACTTGCACAGAATAAGCTGAAATTTGTCCTTGAAGAGTTTGAGCAACCGCCATTACCGATCAACATAGTGCATCGAGAGGATCGAATATCTTCAGCAAAAATAAGAAGTTTTATTGATTTACTTGCTGAGAGTTTATTAAAAAACACTACGCTTAATTAAAGGTAAAGCTAGTAATAGCGGTGTTTTGTACTAAGCTCTATGAAGTAATAATATGCAAGATTAATGGATGTATGAGCTTAGTTATTGAACTGCGTAGGCGGAACGTTTTTAAAGTTGCCATCAGCTACCTTGTATTAGCATGGATAGTCGTACAAGTTACTTCAGTTGCAGTTCCTGCTTTAAATTTACCTCACTGGGTTAATACCCTAGTTTTTTATTTAGGAGTCATTGGTTTTCCTTTCGCATTATTTTTTGCATGGGCATTTGAGCTAACCGCTGAGGGGATAAAACGCAGCAAAGAGGTAGATCAAGACCAGTCGATCAGTCATGAAACTGGGAAAAAACTTAATTCTATTACCATCGCTTTTTTACTTATCGCAGTGGTATATATTTTTTATGATTATAAGAGTGATAACAGTAATAATATTGCCAATCTAAGTAGCCAAACTACTGAGTCAATGGAATTAACAAAAGTACTTGATCAAAGCGAACAGCCATTAACCTTAAACAGTAAACCAGCTGTTACCAAACAAGCCCCGCTAACCAAAAGTGTTTTACCTCTCGCTGTTCTTCCCTTTGTTAATATGAGCAATGACAAAGAGCAAGAATATTTTGTTGATGGCTTAACTGAAGAGTTACTCAACAGCTTAACTCGTATTGAAGGGTTAAAAGTGATGGGCAGAACCTCTAGCTTTGCTTATAAAAATAAAAATATGGACCTACGTGTTATCGCCAAAGAATTAGATGTTGATTATTTAGTGGAAGGCAGTGTTCGTAAAAGTGGCGACAAAATTCGTATTACCATGCAATTAATTGAGGCAAAAACCGGCAGCCATATTTTATCAAAAACCTTCGATCGCAAGTTGGAAAACGTCTTTGAGTTGCAAGAAGAAATTAGTCATCAAGTAGCGGCGGCATTAAAGTTGTCTTTAGTGCATAAAGAAGATCGTTATAACAAAGCTTTAGCCAAGTTAGATTATATCGCCGTGGAGCAGCTAGTTAGTGCTCGTGCTCAGATTAAAGAGCGTACAACTAAATCAATTAAAAAGGCATTTATTACCTTAGATGCATTAGACGAGAAGTATCCTAATATTGCCGAAATAATAGGGTTGTCTGCTTACGCTGCTATGATGCATAGTAGTTTTGGCGAGAAAGTTTTAACAACAGTACAAATAATAGAAATGGCTGAGCGTGCGTTAACGCTGGATGATCAAAATATCGATGCGTTATTTGTATTAGCTGTAATATACGACGATTCTCCGCAAACGTTGAAACTCGCCCGTAACATTTATACTAGCCTTATCCGTTTTTATCCTGGTGGCGCTGAACACTATCAATACATGTTGTCTTATTACTCTCAGACAAAAGCTACTTGTGAAACCTTACAAGTATTCGTCGACTCAGTACCTGATGGGGTATTTTCTACTAAACAAAAAAATGAAACTGACTATATGATCCTGCATTGCTTACATCCAGAAAAAGCTATGGAGCAACTTAGTTTATTGAACGATAAATCCGTTGCTGATTACTCCAATAGGCGAACTAATTGGGATGATTTTTTACAGGATACCCTGCAACGTATAACTGATAACCCAAATCAACGTTACCTTACAAGTTACTATGAGCTGTTATTGAAAGCTGGGGCTGAACAGGAAGCCCAAAATCTAGCTAGCCAGATAGATAAAACTCAAGAAGGTTATTGGCCAATATTTTTTGTTCTTTCTGCATATAACCATCATGTAGAATTTGAAACCAAGCCTTTTGATTTTCTTGAACGCTTACAAATAGACTTTAATAATGCGTCCTATTTTGAGGATATGGCAGCACTGTCGAAACAAGCAATGTTCGAAGAAAAACAACCAAGGCTGAAAACCTTTCTTAGCGCCGTCCCTGAATTTTCTATTGGTATTGAAACTTTAAATCCTTCCATGGGCTTAATGTTACTGCAATACCATGCAGAGCAAAAAAGAATTTCAAAACGTACCGCAACCGCTTTATTTGAAGCAATAAAAAACTATAAAGAGGACTCTTCAGCTTCCTACCATTATTGGGGAATTGCTGGATATTACCTTGTTTCAGCGTTTTACAGCGGTAATCAAGCAATTGCCGAAGAAATACTTAACAATAATTTCAAAAAAGGGTATCAATACTGGGGAGAAAATTATGATGTAACCGCATTTGCCTTGCGTCCTTGGCGAAAGCACCCTGTAGTCATTAATTATTTGGCTCGTATTGAGCAAGATCAAATACGTGTTCGTGAAAAATTTAATCTAAAGTAAAGTTCCTCAGCCGATAATGAATACCTCCGAGGTTTCATTTCAAGGGTCGAGTAACTAGAATCCCCCCTCCTTTCCCTGTAGACTTTACTTACGTTCTCTTTTTCAATTAGTTTGCCGATGCCAAACAAGCCAACAAAAACAATCCCGCCCATTATTGCCAACAAACAACCTGCGGGTAAGGTGCATTGTAGTTTAGATCTTCAAACATTCCTTCCTTACCGAATGTATTGTTTAGCTGCACAAATGTCTCAAGCGGGTAATGATTTGCCTGAATTACTGAACGAAGTAGGTGTCAATATTGGCGAACGTGAATGGCGCGTTATTTCTATTTTAGGCGCTTATGGTGGCTTAACTAATGGCCATGTTGCTAATGCATTAAAAACGGATGCGGCTACAGTTTCCCGAGCAGTAAAAGTATTAAAAACCCATAATTTAGTGGCTACCTTAAATTCTAAAAGGGATCGTCGTAAGGTACTTATTTATCTGACAGAAACTGGCGCAAAATTATATGATCAAATTACCCCTAAGCGCATTGAAACAGGAAAAATGATTGATGATTGTTTTACTCATGAGGAGTTATCTACCCTGCACCACTTACTCAATAAACTTGACCGTCATTTACAGCATATGGAAAATGAATTAGAGGATGAATGGGAATAAATAGGCAGATGTCTTTTGTTAAATTTAAAGGGCCTATACACTCTTTAGAGCTAAAAATTGTGCTAATAGGGAAATAAGCACATAGGTTTTACCTAGAACTAAAAAACGGCCATACGGTACATACACGCTCTTTGCCATCCATGGCACCACGATATACCGTTCATCGACGTGCATGGATGCACTAATGCCTTGAAAGACAGGATGTCTGAGAAAGGCCAGAACATACACGTTCTTTGCCATCCATGGCACCACGACATACCGTTCATCCTGAACATACACGTTCTTTGCCATCCATGGCACCACGACATACCGTTCATCCTGAACATAAAAAGGCGCAATTAATATTGCGCCTTCTAGAAACAACCACTTCAGTTTTTAATTAGTCAGCTTGAGTACCTGAGTCTTCAAGCATCATTACTAAATCTTTAATTTGTGGTTTAACATGGGATTTTTGTGCTAAACATTGTTTTAAGTGATCTTTCACTTTAACAAAGTTTCTGTCAGCGCCAACAAGTTTATCTAATTTTGGTGCTAAGAAGCTGTCCAAACGATCATTCATCATTTCGTCACAATCGGCCACAAATAAGTATGGCGCATAACTTTGATAGTTAGACGGTAAACCAGCAATTAAAGTATCAAAATTAGCGGTTAACCAAGGCCACATCACTGCATCTAATTCTTTTTTACGGATTAAACCAAACATAAAAGTGGTTTTTTCATTGTCACGAACATCCGATGTTAAGCTAAAGTCGATTAAGTCTTTACCTATTTTTAAATCTTCTGTTGATACTAACGCGCTGATTAAACGACCACGGATAGTGCCGTCTGCCGATGCTTTTAAATGTACCATCAGAGAATCAACATAAGGCTGACCTAACTCTTGAACAGCAACCGACATAGCCGTAGTACGTAACGCTGGAATGATAGCTTCATCATGGAATTTTCCATCGCCCTTATATCCGGTATAAGCTGAAGCCATTTTAGTTAACTCTTTACGATAGGCTTTGTCTTCTGCAGTAAAAGCCATAAAGCTAATTAAACGAGTTCTTAATTGGTTCGCATCTAAAGGGTTAGTTTTATCTAATTCAGTATTATCAACAAAACCAATTTGATCCGCATTTGCACGATATAAGTCACCGGCAAGAGTTCTTAATGTTGGTTTATCATCTTCATCCGCATAGTTAATTAACGTACCTAGAGTGCCCATACCGGAAGTAATTACTTCCCAAGAATCAGACTCAACGGTTGAAGGAATAACATCAACTACATTTTGAACCGTTAAATTACCACTCTTAAAGGCTGACTTCATACTGTCAATTACTGAGTTTGCTTCTAAAGGGTTCACTTTATGCAAGTTAGCTAACAGCGACTGCCAACCAGCAGAGTCAAAGTTAAAACGATAGTAACCTGCCGCTTTGGAATTAGGCATAACCCAACTGTTACAACTTGCACCGTCTAAAGTGATTTTTTGATGAGCTTTTGAAATAACATTACATTGCTGCTTAATTTCACCATTAACTTCATAACTCATACAAACAGGAATATTCCACAGGGTTCTTTCTTTAAACATAGTACCTAATGGCGTATATCTTTCTTGGTCAATGCTTAATATCGCTTTGTTGTTTTCACAAGATTGAGCAATATTTAAAATTGGCACACCTGCTTGTTCAACAAAGTCTCTGAATGATTTAACCACAGCTTCGGCTTTTTTCGGCTCTAGCACACTGGCAATCGTTTCAAAAAAGTCAATGGCGGTAGTATTACCCCATTCATATTTTCTCATGTATTTTTGCACACCTTCACGGAACTTTTCTTTACCCATAAAATTTTCTACCATGAATAAAACACCAGAGCCTTTTTGGTAAGTTATGCCGTCAAACGCAGTAATGATGTCACTGTTACTTTTAATTGGGTTACGGATTTTACGAGCTGAAGGGATTGAGTCTGAGTTCATTGCACCTTTAGAGCTACGAATTTGTTGTCTTTGCCATTGCTCTCCAGGGAATTGACGCTCAAGTGCCGTCGCCGCCATCCAAGTTGCAAAAGCTTCGTTTAACCAAATGTCATTCCACCAAACTGGTGTCACTAAATTACCAAACCACTGATGTGCTAATTCATGTGCTTGCACAGAAATAGAACTACGTTTTTGGCCAATAGATGATTTTTCGTCTAATAATAATAACTGTTCGCGGTAAGTAATTGCACCGGCATTTTCCATTGCACCAGCGGCAAAATCAGGAACAGCTAAAACATCTAATTTGCGATAAGGATAAGGGTACTGAAAATAGTCTTCTAGGGCTTCAGTAACAATTCGTGTTTGTGATAACGCGTATGCTAATTGTTTGCCTTTACCTTTAGCAGCAATGCCGCGAAGTGGCACAGCATAATCACGCACACTTGTTGGTGGCATATCAGGCATTACCACCACATCAAAATCGCCAACAAAAAAAGCAACTAAGTAAGTTGGCAATTTCTTACTGGTTTCAAATGAAACTTTTTTCCAACCGTCTTTCATTTTAGTTGTGTTAGCTTCCGGGGAGTTAGCAATGGCAACTAATTTTTCAGGGATAATCATATCCAAATCATAAGTTGTTTTAAAGCGAGGTTCATCAAATGAAGGAAATGCTAAACGTGCCGAAATAGACTCCATTTGAGTAAAGGCATAGTACTGACCGCCATCTTTAACACGATGTAAACCTTCAAGGTTTTCATTAAAAGGTGCGTTGTAATCAAAAGTAATGGTATATTTTCCAGCAGCTAATTTGGCTGCAGCAGTAACTTTCATTACCCCTTCAACACTGGTATTTTTAGCTGTCGCCTTGAATATTTCACCCTGACTACTTGTTAAACTAACTGAGTTAATCGTTAGTTCTTTACCATTGAGGTAGAAAAAATCAGTAGCTTTTTTAATTTTAATATCAATGCTTGTTTGACCTGAGAACCTTTCTTGTTCTGGATCTATCGTTAACGTTAATTGATAATGTGTTGGTTCAACATTTTCAGGTAATTGACCGGTAGGTACTTGCTCTGAAGCTGTTACCTGAACAGTCATTAATACAGAGCATAGCAATAGCAACATCCTACTAAGCCTGTTAGTCACAGTTTTTCTTAACATTTGGTTATCCCTTATATTTTATTTGTTCTATTATTTTACTCAAAATCTAATTTAATCTACTTCAAGTAACGGTTTACAAATTATTTACATTTTTTCGTCGCACACTTTACTGAATTTAGTGACATAAATCTGTTAAATTCAAATTTTGTTACAATTACTTATAGCTTATAACGTAAAGTAATTTAAACAAGTTAAACATTAAGAGAGCTTGGGTATCTGCGAGTAAAGGGGTAGAAGGATGACGGGTAAATTTAAATTATGAAAGCTATAATCATACAAGCTATATCAAGCTTGTAATCTTGCCATATGAACCAATTTACCCGACATTTTTAATTGCTCTTGTTGCCAATTTACCTCTGTCTTACCGCTGTCATCAAATGAGTAAAGTAGGATTTTCTTAATTGATGAGCAATAAACCCTGGAAAATAAGAGGTATCTGCATTTTTTGCTGATATTTTGATAAAGCTTCCTAGCGAGATAAGCGTTATTTTGTCACAATAGCCAGCTGAATTAATCAACAAACTAAATAAGTAAACTCTTTATGTTTAGCCCATTTATTATTAATGATAAAAATCTCTTTTTAGATCGTTTTCCTGTCGCTCAAGTTAACCGTAGTCTACAAGCTTGGGACGCTGCAGATGAGTATCTTGTTAATTATGTCAATGAACAAGGTTTAATTAATGATAATACCAAGGTAGTTATTTTCAATGATACCTTTGGAGCACTCACGGCAAACTTTTCTCTTAAAGGTAATCAAGTTTTTTGTATTAATGATTCATTTTTAAGTGAACAGGGCATAAAACATAATCTAGAACAAAATCACTTAGCTACAGATAACATTCACTACCTAACCAGTTTAGATGCACTGCCAATTGATATTGATTTAGTGTTATATAAAATCCCAAAAAGTAAATCTTTACTTACTGAGCAACTAATACAGATTAAGAATACTTATTCTGAAAGCTTACTATTTATTGCCGGAGATCGAGCCAAAGATATTCATAGCTCTACTTTAAAGGTATTTGAAAAACATCTAGGTACTACAACCACCTCGTTAGCCGTAAAAAAAGCGCGCTTAGTGTTTTGCCAATTAGATAATAAAAGTACCTACCAGTCCCCTTTCCCTACTGTCTGGGAACTAGAGCCAACGTATCCAGCAACGACTAAATTTAGCATAAGTAATCATGCAAATGTTTATGCGAGAGAAAAGCTTGATTTAGGCGCTCGTTACTTTTTACAAAGCCTGCCCGCAGTAGCTGAAAGTACTAAGGTTATTGATTTAGGTTGTGGTAATGGGGTACTGGGGTTAACTTTGCTTGCTGCTCAGCCACTCGCTAAAATACATTTTGTTGATGAGTCCTATATGGCCATTGCCTCTGCAAAAGCCAATATTGAGAAGAATTTACCTAACGAGGTTGGCCAATGTGAATTTACCGTCAACGATTGTTTGACCAATATTGACGAACGAGACATTGACCTTGTTTTATGTAACCCCCCTTTTCATCAACAAACAGCAACGACAGATCATATTGCTTGGCAGATGTTTAATGATGCATTTCGTGCATTAAAAAAAGGCGGTGAATTACGTATTATCGGCAATCGACAATTGGCTTACCATATAAAATTAATGCGTATTTTTGGTAACTGTAAAGAAATAGCCACTAACAATAAATTTGTCACATTATCAGCAAAAAAACGGTAGCCGTTAAATAGCTATACATAAGGAAACAGAGAATGAAATTCATTAAACCTGCCATGGCAATATTAACTAGCCTTGTATTGCTTGGTTGTGCAGACGGTCCAAGTCACCTAATTATTGCCCCCGAAATACACACCCCAACAACAGTAAAATATCACAATAAACAAGTACACTTTAAGGTAACTGACTTACGAACCGCTACTCACATCATCCAAATATTACGTGAAGCAGAGCCCGCACAATTAATGACTTCACAAAAATCACTGAGTGACGTTATTAACCAAACTTTAAAAAATGAGTTTGAAAAACAAGGACTAATACTCAATCAAACGGGTGTTAATTACATTGACATTATTATCGATACGGCATTAATTAAAGTTAAACAGGAAACAATGTCTTATGAAGCAAAAAGTAACATTAGCTTGCGAGTGAAGGTAAAAAACAATCAGCAAACCTTAACCAAAACATTCAATAGCCAAAATTCCAGTAGCGGCCCATTAAGTGCCGACATTGCTGTTTTAGAACGTGATTTTAATCAGCAACTCACCAATGCTTTAATTAACATTTTAAACAATAATGAGATTACTCAGTTTATTAAGTAATAGTATATTGATAATAGAAGATGAGAGACTTATGAAAATATTAATACCATTCCCTTTGCTAGTTACTTTATTTTTTAGCGTATTATTCAGTGGTAATATTAGCGCAACAAACTTAGCAATAGACCCTACCAATATTTACCCTAAAGTTAAATTTGAGACTTCTATGGGTGATATTATTGTTGAGTTAGATAGAGTGAAAGCCCCTATTACCGTCGACAACTTCTTAATGTATGTGGTAAATGGTCGTTATAACAATACCGTTTTCCATCGCATCATGCCTGAGTTTATTGTCCAAGGCGGCGGTTATGATGAAGAGTTTGGACCGATTAAGCTCTACGACGATATTGTTAACGAATCAGGTAACGGCTCAAAAAATGAAATAGGCACTATCGCAATGGCCAAAGAAAGCCGTCCCCACACAGCCAATAGCCAATTCTTTTTTAATGCCGGCGACAATAGCAATTTAGACCCTGGCAGACAGTGGGGGTATACTGTCTTTGGCGTTATTGTTGAGGGCGAAGAAGTAATGGCAGCCATGGCATCGGTAAAAACACATTACGATGAAAGTTTAAACTGGGACGATGTCCCCGTTAAGCCAGTACTACTAATAAAGGTAACCTTGCTACCAGAAAGTAGTGAATAATAAAAATATGGCTCCATTTGCTAAGTTAAAGTCATCAACCAGTACCACCAACTGGTTGACATGATGATCAAACGCAAAACATACAAAAAGATTACATATATTCACCGCACTCTTCGTAGTTTCTGGCTATACTTTTCAGATAAAGGTTTTATCTGCCGTTTCAAAAATATAAAATAATAGTTATCCAGATAAAATTGAAGTAGAAATTCGGTTGGATATTTTGAGGATTTTTTATGGTAATTGAGCAGTTTATCAATGAAAAAACAAATCAGTTAGAAGCATATACTAAAGCGGTTATTGGTAATACTTTACATTATACTGAGTTAGACCAGTTTATTAGTGAAACTATGAGCGAATGGACATTATTAGCAGTTACTGATGAAAGTCCAAACAATGCCAAAGAGCGGGTATTTTGGCATCTTGTTCATGAAATTAGTTTACACGGTGCTCAAGCGCTTGATCATGATCTGTATTTCAAGAGTGAGATAACAACTTGTCTCGACTTTTTCTCAGGTGTGGGTAGCTACCCTATCGATTGTATTGGTTGGCGGCCAATTGCATAAATTTTTATAGATGATCTATTTTCTTCTTCTTTTATAGCTAACTTTTTGATATTCTCGAAAATCTTATCCAATCGTGAATAACCATTAGGCTATAACTTCAATGGCATCCTCTGCTTTAAAAGATTCAATTTTCAATCGAAGAATGCTTATCTGTATTTTTACTGGTTTCAGTTCAGGCCTGCCTTTATTTATACTTTACCAACTTGTACCTGGTTGGCTCAGATCTGAAGGGGTTAGCTTGACCGAAATCGGGCTATTTTCACTTATTGGCATTCCCTATGTTTGGAAGTTCATCTGGTCGCCATTTATGGATCGTTACTCTTTACCTTTGTTAGGTAGAAGACGTAGCTGGATGTTATTAACACAAATTTCTTTACTGTTATCAATTGCTTGTTTTGGCTTTATAGATCCGGTGATGAATATTTGGTCAGTAGCATATTTGGCTGCTGCAGTCGCTTTTTTTAGCGCCAGTCAAGATATTGTCTTAGATGCCTATCGGCGTGAATTATTACCCGATAATGAATTAGGACTAGGTAACTCGATATATGTACAAGCTTACCGACTATCAGGGTTAGTTCCTGGGTCTCTTGCTTTTATTTTAGCTGATCATATGAGCTGGCAATATGTTTTTTTAATTGTTGCAGCATTCATGTTTGTTGGTATCTTTCTCACTTTATCGATAAAAGAAATTAACCAGAAGGTTGCGCCACCAAAAACACTAAAAGAGGCCATTGTTTTACCTTTTAAAGACTTTATCGATAGAAAAGGGTTAAAACCTGCGCTCGAAATTCTTGTTTTCCTTTTTCTTTATAAGCTTGGGGATAACATGGCAACAGCACTTCAAACCCCATTTTTTATTGATTTGGGTTTTAGCTTGACTGAAATAGGAGTGGTCGCTAAAACCGCCTCATTAATTGCGATGACAATAGGTCTCGGCGTTGGTGGTATAGTAATGATTAAATTGAGTATTAATCGTGCTTTATGGCTTTTTGGTTTTGTTCAAATATTCAGTATCTTAGGCTTTGCGGCACTTGCTGAAATTGGACATAATACCTATGCTTTAGCTATGGCGATGGGTTTTGAATATTTAGGTGTCGGTTTAGGAACAGCGGCTTTTGTTGCATTTATTGCTAAATCTACTAATCCAGCCTTCGCAGCAACGCAGATTGCTTTGTTTACCGCTTTAACTGCCTTGCCTAGAACATTTGCTAATGCAAGTACCGGCATGATTGTCGAGCAGATTGGATGGACGAACTTTTACTTCCTCTGTACTGTCATTGCTATTCCTGGGATGTTAATGCTGTTTAGAGTAGCGCCATGGAATGAAAATAAAAACAAACTAGAAACCACTACTAAGGTAATTACATGATTAAATTTTTCTTTCTCCTACCTATTCTGATGTGTCTAATTTGGTGGAAGTATTTAGATAGTAAAGGCTTTAGTGTGAAAGAGGGGTTGAAAGGCTTTTCTTATATCTTAATCTTTAATAGCGCTATTATCGGTTTTTTTATCATGATGATATTTATCACGAGCTAAACCACGATAACTTTAGTCACTAATTTAATGGTTATGCTTGGTTAATTAACAACTTAACCTTTTGACGAATATCGGCATAAGGTAACTGCTCACACAAAGCAAAGCCGGTCATTTGGCGAACTTTGTTTCGAGCAAAAATGGGCAAACTCATACCACTAAGAAATCGGCAACAGGTATCAACAGAGATAGGCGATCTTATCTTTATTGATAATTGCTCAATAAAAGGGGTTAATACCATTAATAGTTGTTGATCACTTGGCCATTGAGGCTCAAACGAATAATTAAGTTTTGCCACTTCCCCTCGACAAACAGAGCAATGGCCGCAAACTTTACCTTCAGTATCTTGCACTAATTTTTCAAAAGAATGATCATCAAAGTATTCAGATAAATTTGCTGTTAGACAACTATCTAATTCGAAAAAAGCGATCAATGCCGCAATACGTTTAATCTCTTTTTTCTCTTTATCGATAAAATATTGATGAAGGTTACTTGCCAGTAAAGGTTTAGAAAGTTCTGTATTGTTAACCTTAAATACTTCGGTCATACCTTTAGTTTCGAGTACGATCAATTGTTGTTCATGCAAATATTCTAGTGCGGAAACAACTCGATTTCTATCAATTTCCCCAGAAGCTAACAGGCTATCAAAACTTAAACTTCCCCACACTTTTTTAAAACTGATATGACTAAATATTGTTGTTATAAACGCCTGTCTGTCTTGATTAAAACCAGCAAGTATTTCTTCTTTTGGTTTTAGTAACTTAATTTTAAAATCGGCAAAGTAGGCATGTAATGGTTCAATAACACCATAAAGCTCGAGTTGTACCAATAAAGTTTTTAAAGGTAGTTGCCGAATATTACTAGCATTCACTAACTGTAAACCTTGTATCTCCCAACGTTTTTCACCTTGGTGAGCATAGACCGCAGCATAAGATTCGGTTGCTATATTATTAAGGACAACCTCAATACCACTTAGCTCAGGAGTATCACCATAAACAAAATTTTCTACGGTATTAAGGCCATCTAAATTGGCCAAGGTAATGCATTTTGAAGGGCCACCATCTCGACCTGCCCGGCCAATTTCTTGACTGTAATTTTCAATCGACTTGGGTAAATCATAATGAATGACAAACCTGATATCAGCTTTATCTATACCCATGCCAAAAGCAATGGTGGCAACAATAATCTGCACTTTGCCGTGCATAAAATTTTCTTGAATATTTTGGCGTTTGTCACTGTCAAAACCTGCGTGGTAGGGTTTTGCGTTGATACCATTAGTGACTAAAAAGTGGGCTACGTGTTCAGCACTTTTCTGCAAAGTAACATAAATAATGCCCGCACCTTGTTGTTGTTCAACTGCTGACAATAAGCTTTTATTTTTGTTTTCACTGGTAACAGGGACAACAGATAAATCCAGGTTGCTGCGATAAAAACCCGTTTGTACAATATTTTCTTCAGCAATTGAAAATTTCGCAGCCATATCAAGTTTAACTTGTTTTGTTGCTGTTGCCGTTAATAACAATACCAATGGAATCTTTAATTCATGGCGATAATTAGGTAACTTTAAATAATCGGGACGAAAGTTATGCCCCCATTCAGAGATACAATGAGCTTCATCGACCACTAACATAGATACAGCCACAGATTGGATAAACTGGCGAAAGCGTTCATTTTTAAAACGTTCAACTGACACCATTAATATTTTTGTTTTACCATTCCTAATGTCTGTCATTACCTGCTGTACTTGATTACCTTTTAAAGTTGAATCAATACTCGCTGCTGCGATATTTTTACTGGCAAGAAAAGTTAATTGATCTTTCATTAAAGCCAATAATGGTGAAACAACTAATGTTAAGTGAGGTAGGTGTAAAGCGGTTAATTGGTAACATAAACTTTTCCCAGAGCCTGTTGGAAATATCGATAAAGAAGATTGACCACTGAGTAGTTGAGTAACGGTTTGCTCTTGTCCTTGTCGAAAAGAGTCAAAACCAAAATAATCTATCAAAGAAGCTGTTAGCGGGTTTTTCAAAAGCAGCTCCTTAAGTGCATATGCTAATAATAACTTTGTTCAAACCGATGGCAGTACTTAACTAGATTATCATACTGCTTTGCTTGGCTGTTAAATTGATTATCAAAATCTACACAGATAAATTCGCATAAATGTGAATAGATAACGGCATCTAACCGACAAGCTTGTGAGCCGAAAATATAATCTTGATCTGCCAGTAGTACTGATAAGGCAGAAAAACTTTTATTGGCTATGGCTAAAATCTCTTCTGCTGAATGACGCCCTATGCCTTGGCCATAAAGGTTTTTTATCACGCTTTTACGAATTAACTTAGGCACAAAAGTTTTTAACGGGAAAGGCATTTCACCAAAAAATGTTTGATTAATCAACGGCCATGTATTATCTAATGCCCAACGAGAGTAAACTAAACACCAGTACAGACTTTCATCTAAGGATTTAGTGATCAGATGTGCTTGGGCTTTTTGCTTATCCGTTAAAAAATGATCTAAGTCAATTTGATAGGTTTCAGTTAAATAATCAATGATATCTTCAGAGTCTGCAACAGTGACTAATTGATTGGTTTTATCATCAGTAATAAAAGGTAGTTTTCCTTTTGGCGATTTTTTTAAATTATTAAAGTCACTTATACTTTTATATTCTAGTTTCGCCATGCGTAGAAAAGCATCAACTTTCACTACAAAAGGGCTCGCATCTTCAACCCCAATGCGCTTACCAAACCCATACAACGTAATCATTTATCGTCCTTAATACAACCTTAAGCCACTGAGGATTTAAACAGTACAATTAAAGTATTGTCCTGTAAAGCTATTTAACAATATAACAGTAGCTAGCCATTAATTTGTGCTGCGACAACACTAATTTCAACCAATAAAACATCTCTTGCCATAGGCGCTGCGATACAAGCTCTTGCTGGGGCATATCCCTCAGGTATCCACGCATCCCAAACCGTATTCATATCAGCAAAATAACTCATATCCTTTACATAAATAGTGGCTGATAATATATGTTTTCGATCGCTACCCGCTTTTAATAGTAAGTCATCTACCTTCTCTAACATTGAGTTGGTTTGTTCAGTGATGCCTTTAGTTGCATCTTTACACACTTGGCCGCATAAATAAACGGTGCCATTGTGTTTGACTATTCGACTCATACGAGGCTTAGTTTCTAACCTTTCAATTGTCATCTCGTTCTATTTTCCTGTTTATTTTAGATATAAAAAAACCCTTGATTTGCATCAAGGGTTTTTAGTATAACAATTTAACTTATCAAATTAGCTATTTTTGCGTCTTGCAGCAAAACCAGCAAGTGCTAAACCGAATAATGCAATTGATGTAGGCTCAGGAATTGGAGCTGGAGTTGTATCAACACCACTACCACCAATTCCTTCTAAATCTTCACCAGAAATATCAAAGGCAAAAGCTGAAGTACGTTGGCTATCCGATACATCCATAAAGTCTTCTGCGATTGCATCTGTCCATATACCTGAAAATATATCACCAGATACATATTCACTATCATATTGATTAATAATAGCAGTATAAAAACCTATATTTAAGGTTATTGATATATATGCATCCCAAGCTTTACCAGATAATACTGAAACAGGTCGATCTGCATCATCATTCATTGCTTTTTCAGTTCCGCCAGAATCAAATAAAAATAATTGGCTATCAAACCCACCATCAACT
>JALJPB010000020.1 GCA_022969175.1 Colwellia sp.
TTTGAAGAAGGTAAAGAGTATTTAAATAAAAAAGACGGTAGCTCGTTTCAGCATGTTTAGCTTATGTTAAGACCTACTTATAAACACCTTTCCAAAGATTATGCACCTTTCTCTCCTTATTCAGATGGCGGAGTTTTGATCTACACGGGGCGTTTATTTGCTTGCATTGATAAGTGCGCAGATGATGTAAATGACTGGAAGGTATCAATGAATATTCCGCAAGGAGAACACCTGATAGTAAATGGTAACGTTTATACTAAATCAACCAACTGGGTTGATAGAGACGATGGAATGAATATATATATCGGTCGCCAAAAGCCGATAGAAACTGCTAGTGTTATTGCTGTTATCGATAGTGGTTTGCCAGAAGAAATTCAATTGTCGTTAAGCGCTGACATACCAAAGTTGATGGTTTATTTTCAAGAGAGACTAGGCAAACTTAGCGGCGTTAAACCAACCTTATTCGCGTCATATGCCAAAGTTGAAGATCGCTCGTCACAAGGTGGTACGTTGCCTAATCAAATCTTTATGCATTGGAATTTAAACGACCTTGATAAAAAAGTTAAAGACACTAAATTCATTAATCAGACCACTTGGTTCTTCGCCCATGAAGTTGCGCACCTATATCAAAGAAGTAAATATGGGGCATTATATGGAGAGTCTAATCAGTCTTGGTTGCACGAGGGTAACGCTGACTGGCTGGCTGCCCTTGCTTTATTAGACTTGTATCCTAAAACAGAAGAATACGTTACTGAAAAAATTGGTAGGTTCAAAGAGCATTGTGTGAAGGGGTTAACGGAGCTTACATTAATGGAGGCAGCCGATGAAGGTCAGTTTGGTTTGTATTATACCTGTGGGTTATTAATACACAGAGCAATTGATCATTCAGTGCAAAAGAAAAGTAATGGTTTAAAGAATATTTACTCACTTTGGAATGAATTTCGTCAAAAGGTCGAACAGGGTAATGAAAAAGGATCTGAAACATTCTTAGCTTTGGTTGAACAATATACTTCTAAGGAATTGGTGATTCGAATTAAAAAGCTTGTTGAAACTAGGTTAAGTAATCCTGAAGATACTTTAAATAGGTTAATTATCGATAAATGAATTTATAATGAACCAGCGGATTATTACTGAGTTATTCATACAAAAACTAAGATGAATTTCTTTACTCTGTTATAGCTACTGACCGCAGTGTAGTCTTAACCCCTTTTCGTGGACTCACTATAATTGTTGTAGAGATACAAGATTACGGCGATAAAATCGATTATTACTTTGTAGGTTATTTGGCTTAAGGGCGTAACTACATTATAAAGGCTAGTTGCTAACTCAGAGTAGGTTGATGTTATTCATCTGTCAATATATTCTAAGGTATCCTTTCTCGTATTTTTCATAAATTGCTCAAGTATTAAGATTTTAAATCACCTGCAGTAAATTTCAATATCAATGAATAAATATTGAAAAATAAGCGTTTATATTTATTTTAAAAGTCAAAAGGACAATGACTTTCCGACATGGAAAGTTAAAGCTTGCCATATTGGAAAGTGTCGTTTATATTACTTTCCAACATGGAAAGTAATATAAGGGTTAACAATGAATAATATTGAAAAAACAATTTCTGTAGCTGAGGCAAAATCGACGCTTGAAAGTTTAGCTAAAATAGAACAAGACACTAATATTTCACTTAGAGCGCCACTCTGGCTTAATTTCATCATTTCTTGCTCATACGGAATGGGCGTTTTTTCCTGGGCATCAACACGTGATGAAAATCAGTGGATGTTAGGGTGCATTGCCTCAGGCGTAGTGTTTATTTTAGCTTTAGCGTTCTATTTATATAGTAATCGTCTATTAGGGGTAAAACCTAAGTTAGTACCAAAGAGTAAGTCAGAATATATATTCAACTTCTTAGTGGCGATATTTTTTGGTCTAGTTGTCGCATTAAGCAGAGAGTTTTCTAAAAATGATATATGGTGGGCCTCCTACGCTGGTGCTGCCGTCGCAGCGATATCGTTAGCCTATATCATGCATAAGTATCCTTCAGGGGATTTCATTACAGGCAGAAATAAAAATGACTAATGCCAAATTTGATCCTCTAATACATGGACAAAATCGATTGCAAGTCTGTGCGATGTTAATCGTTGCCGCTGAAATTGAATTTAAAGTAATACGCGAAAAACTAGACGTGAGTGATTCGGTGCTTTCAAAGCACTTAAAATCATTAGAAGAAGCAAATTATGTTTGTTTAACCAAACGAACAGATATAGGACGTCAGCGCACTTGGCTATCTTTATCAGCAGAGGGTCGTAGAGCATATAATGGACATTTGAAAGCACTACAGGAGATAGTAGGGAATATTAATTAAATAATGGCATTTAGGGATGTCTGCAGGTGAGTATATATCGATACATAGCCTTCGAATATTCATAGGCTAACTTGAAACTTGACTAACACTGTTTATAACTGGCCTCTTTGATGTCTTAATTGTTCCCTTTGCAAGAAAAAGTTCAGCATGGCTAAGGTCATCAAAAAAATTGAGTAGCTTTTTAATGGCTATTTCTTGGGCTTCGGGGTATTGATTAGCTCTGGCTATATCGACCCAAATTTGGATAAGCAAAGAAGGTGGTGGAGTTGGGTTCATAATATAAAATCCTTTTAATATTGAACTCTTAATGTAGTTGTCTAATGAAAATACTTCAACTCAAACCGGAGATAAAATTATCTAAGGTCAGATTTGGCAACTAAGTGAATATTTTCTTCTGTTAGCTTATAAAGTACAATTAAAAAGGAAAATAACTACTCTTTGAATATAAGAGTAGTCGTATGAATAACAAAACCACGCTAACTTATTAGTGTAGTTTTGTTATTGGTTACTATAAATCATCAGGTCAAACTAGCCGTTGTTAAACTCCGATAATACTTGTTCTTTGAGTTTTACAAATTTTTTCTTTTGCCAAAGAGCGACTAGGTAAATTGATAAAGGAAACAAAACAAAAGTAGTAAATCTAAAAGAAATATCGTAAGGGCTATCCCAACCATTTACATAACCTTGTGATATACAAAGAAATAAAATTGGAAACCAGAAGGTGATTGCTATTAATACTCCAATTACCCGCCCAATCAAACATTGCTTAATTTTCCCATCAAAGTAGTTTGTTATCCATAGTTTGGAAGATTGATCGGCAATCGAATTCTTATTCCATAACTGTCTTCTAAACCTTATTGACAAAAATGGAATAACTACGCCAATTGCTATTAACCCACCATAAAGTAATGTTAAAGCAGTTATCATTTGCATAAATTGGCTTGGAGATTTTATTCCTTTCATAACTGAAAAGTCATTGAGCATGCTGTTAAGTGCAAACCAAATAATTAATCCACCAACGAATAAATCAAAAATGAGTTCAATAATTTCGATGAGATTCTTTTTTCGAATAAGGTTTATATATTTATTCAAGCGCTGTTCAAATTGATCCGCTGATAATGAGTCTGCTTGGGTTTGCCATTGAGCTTGTAGTTGTTGCCACTCGTTTGATGCTTCTTTCATTATGCATTCTCCAACATGTCTTTTAACTGATTTTTTGCTCTATTTAATATGACGCCGGTATTGCTATGGCTAACTCCAATGATTTCACTAATTTCTTGATAAGTTAATCCTTCCAGAAAAAGCGATAAGACTTCTCGTTGTTTAAGAGGTAGTAATCTAATAGCACTTGATAATCCATCAGCATTTTGTTTGGCTATATGTATTTTTTCAGCTGAAACTTCTTTTTTGAACTCTGCTGAAAATGAGGCTGCTGATTTTCCTTTTACCTGTCTACTTACGTGTTTGAATGCAACATTATGCGCAACACGATAGATGTAAGTCTTATAGCTACTATTTCCTTTAAAACTTTTAAGGGCTTTCCAAAGTTCAAATAGTATTTCTTGAAATAGCTCATCTCGGATAGCGGGTCTTGCTTCATAAGTGGCAGCTACTCGCCATAAGGCTTTTTCATATTTTTTAATTAATTCTGAAAAATTTTTATCTTGATCTGTGCGCATTAATTATTACCAGCCGTATTGTTCTATCTTTCACTACTTCATTTGAAAATTATGTCATTACATATTTAGTGACCGTAAACTTAAAAGCCTTACAAAAATAGATAAATATATTTTTATATCAGATGCATAGATATTTAATTGTTGTATGTATTAACATTTTAAATTCAAAGACTAAGAATAGTTTATCCTAACTGATGTTATATACAGTATTTGTGGACTTCAGTTTTAATAAATGTAACCATGCTTTAATGGGCTTGAAATTTTTATTGTTATAAGATGGTTGATTATGGTTTTTTCATTAGAAGATAATTCTTTTATAGCGTTCAGTATAACTAGTGCGTTAATTCTTTTGCTTTTATTGCTCAGTATTATTCTCTGGTTTAAATTAAGTCGAGTAATTAAAAACCAACAACAGCAGTTGTCAATTCAGCAAGGGATTGTTACTAAACTGAGTTTTACCAATGAAATAAACGATAAATCTCAGCTGCAGCAACAGCAACAGCTTACCTTAAATCATCAACACCTTGCTCATCAACAGTCAGAATTAAAAACTTATTTCGAGCAGCAAATTGCGGATTTACGTATAAAACTGCTCAGGCAAATGAGTGAGCAAAAAGATCAATTTAATCAATTGCAACTTGCTTCCTTAGAGCAACTAACTACCCATTTAACTAAAACCACACAGGCTAACCGAGAAGAATTAAATAAAGCGCTAATAGCCAATGCTGAGCAGATTTCACAACGAATGAATGAGTTAACAGCAACTACTAAGCAAGAATTAACAGAAATTAGTAAGCAAGTTGAACAACGTCTAAGTGATGGCTTTGATAAAACCACTAAAACCTTTACCGATATTTTAAAGCGGCTGGCACTTATTGATGATGCACAAAAGAAAATAACTGAGCTGTCTACTAATGTAGTGAGTTTACAAGAAGTATTAGCAGATAAACGCTCTCGAGGTGCATTTGGCGAAGTGCAGCTTAATTCGCTTATTCGTAATGTATTGCCTGAGCAAAGCTTTTCACTTCAGCATACCTTGTCTAATGGAAAAATTGCCGATTGTATATTGTTTTTACCTGCACCTACGGGCAATGTGGTTATTGATTCAAAATTCCCACTCGAGAGTTATCGAAAAATGGCCGACAATACCCTTGGCGATCACGATAGAAAATCAGCTGAGCGTCAATTTAAAATAGATATTAAAAAACATATTAACGATATAAGTGACAAATATCTAATTGATAAAGAAACGGCCGATGGCGCAGTTATGTTTATTCCTGCCGAAGCGATATTTGCAGAAATTCATGCTCACCAGAGCGACTTAGTCGAATATGCTAATAAAAAACGTGTTTGGCTAACCTCGCCAACCACGTTAATGGCCATTTTAACCACCGCTCGTTCAGTATTAAAAGATGAAGCAACAAGCAAGCAGATTCATATAATACAAGCTCACTTGTCAGATCTTGCCGTCGATTTTAATCGGTTTAAATCCCGTTTTGCCAACCTTGCTAAACATATTGATCAAGCGGCTACTGATGTAAAACAAATTCATACTTCAGCAGATAAAATTTCTAATCGCTTCGAAAAAATAGAGCAAGTTGACCTAACTGAAAAAACGGAAGATAGTGATGAGTCCTTGGAAGAAAATGAAGAAATCAGCATAGTAAAATAGCTTTATTAAATATTAGTTCAATTAATATATTCTTTAACTGCTAGCGTATACCTGAACTCGATTACGTCCTTGATTTTTAGCCTGATATAAAGCTTTATCAGCCTCAATCATTAGATTTTTTAGTTCATCACGTTTGTTCGTTCGGCTGGTTATGCCGAAACTTGCCGTACAAGTAAAGTTGGACTGGCCAACAATTGGAATTGTTTGATTTTTAATGGCTAAGCGGATGGTTTCAGCAATGTTGTTGGTTTCTTGTAAAGTGGTATCCGGTAGGGCTATAACAAACTCTTCACCCCCTATACGAGCAAAAACATCTTGTGAACGACAGCACTTTTGAATAGTTTTCGTTATCTCAACTAAGCATAAATCACCAGCAAAATGACCATACTGATCGTTGATGCGCTTAAAGTAGTCAAAGTCTAATAGAATCAGGCTGAAAGGGCGATCATCATGATTAGCAATACTTAATAATGCATTACCTTGTTCGAAGAAGTGATGACGGTTAGCAATGCCAGTAAGTGAGTCTGAAGTGGCTTGTTTGGTGAGTTTTAATTCATTTGCCTCTATTTGGTTGGCAAATAAAGTCAGAACAAAAATAACCTCAATCATGTTAAAGAAAAATACAGACTGATAAATTAAGTGGTTTATATCATCGGTTAAGTCAATTAATGGCGTGGTATTGAATGTGTTTTCACAATAAAAAAACAACAAAACTGCAATTAGGCTTAATGCTATTTTTTCTAACTTTTCTTTTAGTTCAAATAATAGAAAGGCTCCGGTAGGAACTAGGAAAAAATATAAATGAAAGCCTGTTTTGTTAGTTACATAGACATTTGTACAAACGATTAAATGAAGCATTACTACCGAAAAGAACCATAACTTGGCTTTTTTATGTTCATTAAAAAAAGTAAAGACTAGCGTTAAACAATAGGCGAAAGTAAAACCGGCATTAATCGTGGCGACCAGTGGTTCATTTAAAATAAGGATGTAATTTAAAGTATAAAAACCGGAAATAAAAATGGTAAAAAGGCTGACAATATTTGTCATGCGAGCCTTGCTGGCGACTGAGAAAACTTGATGGTTTGTACCAAGGTTTATTAATTTTTCAAAAATCATAGGGTTAATAAGTGTATAAGTTGAATCATTAAAGTAATAAGCTGATTTTAGCCGAAAATACGCCGCTGTTGTGAGATATTATGGATATTGTGTACTATTTTTTACTAATTTATTTATTCTTCAAAAAGATAGCACTTAAATATACAGAGTGAGATTATCATTGTTTTCATTATTTAAAGGTTTGCTTCTTACATTTGTTACCTTCTTGACCATGCTGTTTATGTGGTTAGCTGTTTTAGCCAGTGATAAATTTTGGCAGCCACTACTAACATCGTTTGAAAGTGTCATACCGATATTATTATTCGTTACTGCTGTTTTTGCTGCGCAGTTCAATCGAAGCCGTTTTTCTCTTCTATGTTTGTCATGGTTATTATTGTTTTTTACTCAAAACTATCAACTGCCTTGGTCAATTTGGTTAGCAAAAAATAGTGATTGGTTAACGTTAACGATTTTATTCTTATTCGTTACTCTGAGTTTTATTAAGGATAGGGCACTCTTAAGTATTCATGGTGCTGTTCGATTAATGTTAGCTATTGGTTGTGGTGCTCTAGCTTATTTGTGGCTGTTAGCGGTTCAAACCCTTAGTGCTAATGGTGAAGGTGAATATGCTTTATACCTATCAATCTCTTTTATCAAACTCAAATTACCCCTTGTATTTTGTGGCATATTTGTACTTTTAAGAAGTCTGTTTAACAAAGACCTATTTCAAAGTTGTTTATTGGTCAGTTATATTATTTGGGCACTATATGCGGTTCAAATTGAGTTACTAACCGACATACAAAGCCAGTTAATACCTTGGTCACTGGCGTTAGCGTTAATAACGTCTCAATACTTACTAGCAGTAATTGTCGATGCCTATTATTTGGCTTACCGGGATGATTTAACCGCTTTGCCATCACGAAGAGCACTTAACCAATATGCATTATCTTTAGGTAGAAAATATACCGTAGCAATGCTGGACATTGATCATTTTAAAAAGTTCAATGATACTTATGGCCACGATGTTGGCGATCAAGTACTTAAGTTAGTGGCTTCAAAGTTAGCTAAAGTTAAAGGTGGTGGACGCGTTTTTCGCTATGGCGGAGAAGAATTTACCGTAGTATTTGCTAAAAAAAATCTGTCTGATTCGTTGGTTGAACTTGAGGTGTTACGTCAATCGATAGCTGATTATAAAATTGCTATTCGCCAACCTCAAAGGAGTGTTAAGAAACCAAGGAAAAAATTAACAAAGAAAGTAGCAAAAACATCTAAGAAAAATAGCAATAAAACTGTTGGTGTTACTATTTCAATTGGTGTTGCAGAACATCAGGCGAAACAAACGTTTGAGCAATGCTTAAAAGCGTCAGACCAAGCATTATACCAAGCTAAAAAAAATGGCCGAAACAATGTCAGTCATTAATAGATAAAGAGTCGATAAAAATAGACTTAACCTATGCTAAAAATACAATATTAATAAAAACAACAATTAATAAAATAGGACAGACATAACGAAGATAATTAGCAAAAAGTGTTAACCACTTATTATTTTCAGTTTGCGCTTTAATATTGAGCTTATTACCTCGCTGCCAAATCCAACCGATAACAATAAAGTAAAATAAACACATTAAAGGCTGCATAATAGTGGTTAATACCATTATCACTAAACCAAATAAAGCATCAAAAAATGCCACTAAGGTCATGCTTGCCATCAAAACAATGGCAGATACTAACCACGTTGCTTTTGAACGCGACATTTTTTTATCTTCAACTAAGTATGATACCGGAACCTCAGTAGATGAGATTGTTGAGGTAAGCGCAGCAATCGACAGTAAAGAAAAGAAGCCGAATGAAACAATTAAGCCAATGTTACCCATCGATTGAAATAGCGATGGCAGTACTTTGAAAATAAGCTGCCCTTCACCAATCAGTTTATTATCAACAAAAACTTGTTGGCCAGCATGTTGGGCAACAAAAAGTGCCGGGATGATTAATAAACCCGCCATAAAGGCAATGAAGGTATCAAGTGCTGCGATAGAAAGAACAAGTTTGCCAATATCTTTATCTTTTTTCATGTAAGAGCCATAAACCATCATACCGCCCACGCCAATGGACAAGGAAAAAAACGCTTGTCCCATTGCAGATATAATTAATTTAGGTTCGGTAATTTGTGTGAAATCAGGTATTAAATACAATTTCAAACCTTCTGAAGCACCTTCTTGCTGTAAAATATAAACAATCAAACCAAACAACATCAGTAATAGTACCGGCATTAATCGGGCAGACCATTTTTCAATTCCGGCGTGAACTCCTTGGTGGATAATTAACGCACCAAGAATGATGAAAATAGGCGTAAATATAATATTTCTTAAAGTACTTGAGGTCGACAGCCAGTTTGATATATCAACAAAGCCAAAGAGCTCAGTTAGTGCGGAAAGTGCGTGTGATAGCATCCAGCCGGCAACAATAGTGTAAAAACTTAACATCATCATTGCGCCAACTAAGCCGATAATTCCTGCATAACGCCCCACTCTAGGTAAACGTTCCTTACATGCCCGCTCAAGTGCGCTAACAGGGTTCGACTGTGCTTGGTTTCCCAAGTATATTTCTGCATAAAGTGCAGGTAATGCTAATAATAGCGTCACTAATAAATAAACGACTAAAAATGCTCCGCCGCCATTGTTAGCTGCTTGAGTTGGAAAACCCCATATGTTGCCTAACCCGATAGCAGAGCCTGCTGCGGCTAAAACAAAACCAATACGGGAATGAAAAGAATCTCTTTGATTTGACATAAACTAAATGACTATTATTGTTATTTGCGATTGAGCTTACCTAGTTAGTCACTCTTTAGAAAGTGTTTTTTGACTATCTTTAGCCCCTTTTTATCTGATCAAGTCTTAAGAGCAATGCTTTTATAAAATAATAACAAAGAATTAGTTGCAGGCTTTAATTATTATCTGATGTCCCCATATTAGATAGAGCGTTTTCAAGTATTAGTATTTTTAGGTGAACAACACGATGTTGCAATATCAAATTATTCCGGTGACTCCTTTTCAGCAAAATTGTACCTTATTTTGGTGCGATGAAACAAAGCAGGCTGCGGTAATTGATCCCGGTGGTGATATTGACAAAATAATTCAGGCTGTAGAAGAGAACAACTTAACTTTATGTAAAATATTACTCACCCATGCTCATATTGATCACGCAGGGGCAACACAAGACATAGTTGATCGTTTTTCAATTCCCATTGAAGGACCACATAAAGAAGATCAATTTTGGATTGATCTTATTCCAGAGCAGATAGAACTTTTTGGCTTTTCCCAAGTTGAGAAATTTAGCCCTGATAGATGGTTAGACCAAGGTGATAGGGTACAATTTGGACACATTGAACTTGAAGTTTACTTTTGCCCCGGTCATACACCTGGGCATATTGTCTTTTTTCATCGAGAGTCTAAGCTTGCTCAAGTCGGTGATGTTTTATTTCGAGGATCGGTTGGTCGTACTGATTTTCCCAAAGGAGATCAAGCAACATTGATTAAATCAATAAAGGAAAATTTATTGCCTTTAGGCGATGAAGTTCAATTTATACCAGGGCATGGCCCAATGGGAACTTTTGGTGAAGAGCGGATAAGCAATCCTTATTTGGTGTTGGAGTAATATAGCGATGTCATCAATAGTTTATAGCGCTCAACGTCGCTTGAAAAAAATTGACAATAGTAAAATATTTCAAGGAATAGTGATTACTGTCATCCTTTTGTCTGCACTGCTTATTGGGGCAAAAACCCATGACTTGCCCGAAAATCTAGTCTCGTTTCTTGCATTCTTAGATAGTGCTATTACCGTGTTTTTTGTTATTGAAATTACTATCCGATTTTTAGCTTATCGTAATAAAAAAGAATTTTTTAAAAGTGGCTGGAATATATTCGATTTAGTTATTGTTATAGGCAGTATAATTCCAGCAGGTGGTACAGGGGTCTTATTAGCTAGGTTATTAAGGGTTTTCAGAGTTCTACGATTAGTTTCCATGGTACCTGAGTTGCGAATTCTAATAAATGCCTTACTCAAAGCTATTCCTCGTATGGGCTACATCGTTTTACTGATGTTTGTCATTTTTTATATCTATGCCGCAATAGGTAGCATGATCTTTCATCAAATAAACGAAGTATTGTGGGGGGATGTTTCCATTTCGATGTTAACACTCTTTCGTATCGCGACTTTTGAAGATTGGACTGATGTAATGTATGAAACCATGGCGGTGCATCCCATGAGCTGGATATATTACTTAACCTTTATCTTTTTAACAGCTTTTATCTTTTTGAATATGATGGTTGGTACTGTACTTGAGGTCATGGGGCAAGAGCATGAAAGTTATCGGGCAGAGCTTCACGGTGAAACGGCTGACGGTGGTGAACATGCCAGTCGAGCTCAAATAGACAAGCTAGAAAGCCAGCTTGCTGAAATTAAATTACTATTATTACAGCAAGCTGTAGATAAACATAAAGACAAACATCATGTAAAAGAAGAATAACTGTTTTTTTAGCCGCAGTTATCAAGCAAGTAATTTACTTGCTTGGCTGATAATGGGATTAAAAAGATAAAGTTAGCATCGAAAAAATACTTGGCAAGATGCAGATACTTAATTAATAATATTTAATAGGCAATGGGCTTATTTAAAGTCGCAAAATTAATTTTTAACTTCTCCCATTAATTATAAAAGCTCGCGAAGTTTTGATTGGGCAATATCATCATGTGTTTGTTGTACTAGCTTTGCACACCCATCAACCGCTTTATGTAGTGATGTCGGTAATTGGTCTAATTCAATCGCATCAATTAAGTTTTTAACTTCTAAGCCTAATTCGGTATCACCCTCAATTTTTAATCGGCGTTGAAAAAACAAGGTATCGGGGTCTTGTTTTCTGCCGGCAATTAATAATAAATCATCACCAGTAGCACTGAAACAAACATCTTCAACAATATTGCTAGTATGCGGCATCATCATTAGTTGATTGCCATCAAAGCTTAACCACCAATCTATCCCTAGATCGGTAATTGAGATTTTCAACCACTTGTTTTGTAAAAATTCAAAATCACCTTCGGTAATTGCTTGGTGAAAGATTGAAGTTAGCATTTTAAGCAATAACAGTTTTTGTACTTTAAAGGGAATGAGAACGAAACTTGGTTTTAATATTTTAGGTAAAACCTTGATTACTTTTTCGCGAATGGTTATAGGCAAGCGATCAAGCCCATTGAAATTAAATCCGGCTAAGTTAAACCTTGTTAAGTTAAACACTACTAACATCCAAATGAGTGAAAATAATTTTAATGTTAACAAAACAGTTGATTTTTGCTCTGCACTAGATCAAGGAATCGGTGCAATTGACTTATTAATTACTCTTTAATGAATAAGTTAATTTACATCAAGTAAAACAGGACAGCTAAGCGCTAGAATGCGGTAAATATAACTTTTATCACTATTTTTCTGGAATTTATATGGAACTCTTGTGTCCAGCAGGCAATTTACCGGCACTTAAGACTGCTATCGATAACGGTGCTGATGCCGTTTATATAGGTATGAAAGATGATACTAATGCTCGTCACTTTGCCGGCTTAAATTTTAATGATGCAAAATTATTAAAAGCCGCTGATTATGTTCACCAACATGGTAAAAAATTACACGTTGCGATAAATACTTTTGCACACCCTAATGGGGAGTCCCGTTGGCACAAAGCAGTCGATAATGCGGTAGCAATTGGTACTGATGCCCTAATTATTGCTGACTTAGGCGTACTTGATTACGCAGCCAATAAATATCCCGATGTTGAACGCCATGTCTCTGTTCAAGCATCAACCACTAACCTTGAAGCGATTAAATTTTTCAAAAATAACTTTGATGTGCAGCGTGTTGTCCTGCCGAGAGTTTTATCAATTCAACAAGTAAGACAACTCGCTAAAAATAGTCCTGTTAGTCTTGAAGTATTTGCTTTTGGCAGTTTATGCATAATGGCAGAAGGTCGCTGTTATTTATCATCTTACATGACGGGGGAGTCACCAAATACTGTTGGTGCTTGCTCTCCTGCAAAGTATGTACGTTGGCAAGAAACTGAAAATGTTTTAGAAAGTCGCCTTAATGGTGTTTTGATTGACCGATATCAAGAAGGTGAAAATGCTGGGTATCCGACATTATGTAAAGGTCGATTTGAAGTAGATAACAATGTCTACCATGCCTTAGAAGAGCCCACCAGTTTAAATACTTTAGAGTTAATCCCTGAGCTTGCCGACATGGGAATTGTTTCAGTAAAAATTGAAGGCCGCCAGCGTAGCCCTGCTTATGTTGAGCAAGTGGCCAAAACGTGGCGTGACGCACTTGATCATTATAAAAACTGTCCTGATAACTTTGAAGTAGAGGGGCGGTGGATGAAAACGCTGGCTAATTTGTCAGAAGGGTCCCAAACCACGCTTGGTGCGTATCATCGTAAGTGGCAATAATAGTTTAAGCGAAAAATTTTGATTACATTTACTAAAGGTTTTAAATCATGAAATTCTCCCTCGGGCCTAGTTTATTTTTCTGGCCTAAAAAACAAGTTGAAGACTTTTACCACAAAGCGATAAATAGCAGTGCCGACATTATATATTTAGGCGAAACGGTTTGCTCAAAACGAAGGGAGTTACGGGGTAAAGACTGGTTGAACCTTGCTGGTAATATGGCCCAAGAATTGGCTGCTGATAATCGTATTAAAGATAAAGAAATCGTTATTTCTACTATGGCATTACTAGAGTCACCTGCTGAAATTCAAGTGATGAAACGATTATGCGATAACGGTGAATTACTCATTGAGGCTAACGATCTTAGTGCTGTGCAAATTATGCATGAGTTAAAAATGCCGTTTGTTGTTGGCCCTGCGATAAATTGTTATAACTTATCAACACTTAAAGTATTGCTAAAACAAGGCATGACGAGGTGGACAATGCCGGTCGAGCTCTCTGGTGACTGGCTTAAAAACCTACTACAACAAGCAGAGCAAGAAAATATTAGAGATCAATTTGAGTGTGAGGTTTTCTCTTGGGGGTATTTACCCTTAGCTTATTCAGCTCGATGTTTTACCGCACGCTCTGAAGATCGACCAAAAGACGACTGTCAATATTGTTGCATTAACTATCCGCAGGGTAGAAAAATGAACAGCCGCGAAGGTCAAAAAGTCTTTATTCTCAACGGTATTCAAACCATGTCGGCTTACCAATATAACTTAATCAATGAAATAGCAGAGCTTGATAAACTCGGTGTTGATATTGCCAGAATTAGTGCCGACAGCGAACAAGCTTTTACTCAGTTAACTAATTTTAAGCAGCAGCTAGAGACGCCCGCACGCTATGTACTCGATACAGTAAAAGAGTGCAACGGATTTTGGCATCAAATAGCTGGTATGTCAGTCGCCTAAATAGCTGTGAGTTTAATGGATATGAATGTTCATTTGACCCTTCATTTAACCCATCAATAGTCGAGGCAATTAAATTATTGTGCAATAACGTTGAGCTTTTACCCAAAGATTAACTCTCTGGGGCAATAATAATTTTTTCTGGAGTTTATTACTGCACTGATAAAGAGTGGTTATTGGTGTTTTTCCTAAGAGGAATGTTAATTTATTGTACAAATGTGTCATAAAACTTTACAATGAAAACGCTTACATTTTAAAATAGCAATAAAAACAATCGATTAAGAATTGGCCTTGATATTGCTTAACAAGCATTGAAATAATTTTTTTATCTAAAAGAGAACGTAGTAATGAATTTAAAGAATATTAAACTTGTATGTTTAGCTATGATTTTTACTTGTATGAACGCTAGCGCCACTTTAATCACGCTTGAAAGTCGTAATATTACTGGAGAGGTTAATTCATCAGACTTATTAACCTCATGGGGAGAGCAAACTTCTACTATAACCAGTAGTGTTGTTGATAATCTTAGTAGTTTCCTAACAGGTAGATATACCTTCAACCATCTGCAAATAGACTTATCAATAGACAGAAGTGCAGCAAGTTGGACATTTGATTTTGCTTTAGATGCGACTCATGGTGCTGCGGTTTATCTTGATGGTGCAGTTGATTCAATTGCTAATCGTACTGATGACTTATGGTGGGGTTATAATTGGAATCATTCAGATGTATTTACAGTGACTTTATCTGATCTTTCTCGTGATAACCAAGTAATCGATGTTTACTGGGCAGAAAACTGTTGCAATGGTTCAAACTCAATTCGCTTTACTAATGATGCCAACCAAGTTCGTGTTTTATCTGTTGCTAATCTTGATTCAGCAAGTATTCCAGAACCAACAAGTATTGCTTTATTTGGTTTAGCGGTATTTGGTTTAGCTGCTCGTCGCCTTAAAGCGTAATAATACTTTATTGAGTTTAGCTTCAGTGTAGTTTGGCATTAGTTGGTTTTATTTAAATTGGCCATTCAATTTATATAACTTATACACCTTAGAAAATGTAAGTTATTAACTGTTAAAAACTCAATAGCGGTTGTTTTAAAATTACCAATTAAATTATTTAATTGGTAATTTTTTCATTTCAGTTGTAAATTTCATTGACAGCTTTTCCTATCAACTAGGATAATAGCGACCAGCTATTCTTTATTAACATTATTTTTAACATGCGCCTCGATAAATTTATCTGTAAAAGTACCGAACTTAGCCGAAATGAAGCAAAATCACTGTTAAAACAAGGTGAAGTGCGAGTCAATGGCGAGGTTATTAAAAATCCAGCTACTCAGGTTCATGAGAATAATGAAATTACCGTTGACGGACAATCATTAATGGCTCGAACCTCTCGCTATATTATGATGAATAAACCCCTAGATACGATATGCTCCAACGTTGATGAAAATCATCCATCCTTGTTGCACCTTGTTGAAGTGGATAAAGCCTTTGATCTACACATTGCTGGTAGGTTAGATGTTGATACCACAGGTTTGGTATTGATCACCGACGATGGACGTTGGTCACACAATATCATTTCCCCTAAAAAACTTTGTAAAAAAACTTACCGAGTGTGGTTAAGAAATTCGTTAGATGAAGCTATAATTGAACAATTTAAACTAGGTGTGCAGTTACAAGGCGAAAGTTCGCTAACTCAACCAGCCCAGTTAATAGTTGCTGAAGGTTGTGATGATAAAAAAGAAGTATTGTTAACGATCACCGAAGGTAAGTACCACCAAGTGAAGCGCATGTTTGCGGCAGTATTTAATCGAGTGGTTGGACTACACCGAGAGCAAATTGGCGACATTGTACTTCCTGATGATCTAGCTCTAGGGCAGTGGCGGCACTTAACTGAAGAAGAAGTGAATTCAGTTAGTTAACAATGCCATTATAATCGCTATGTAAGCTATGTAAGCTAATAAATCACCCTGTCTATCATAACCGGAATACTTGTACTTTATGTCAAACGTTACCAATCCTCATGCATTATCAATTCTTAGAAATACCTTTGGTTATGCTGATTTTCGTGATCAACAAGCTGATATTATTAGCCAAGCTATAAGTGGACAAGATGTTTTAGTACTTATGCCGACAGGTGGTGGTAAATCACTTTGTTATCAAATTCCGGCATTAGTGCGCAGCGGTGTGGGTATTGTTATCTCGCCTTTAATTGCCTTAATGCAAGATCAAGTTGATGCTTTAGCGCAACTTGGTCTAAATGCTTGTTTTCTTAACTCCACCTTAAGTATTGACGAAGTTAATCATATCGAGCGTCAACTACTTAATGGTAACGTTGATTTACTTTACATTGCACCTGAGCGTTTAATTCAATCAAGAACGCTTAATCTATTATCACAACTTACCATCTCCATATTTGCAATCGATGAGGCACATTGTGTTTCGCAGTGGGGCCATGACTTTCGCAGTGATTATTTACAGTTAAGTATTTTAGCTCAGCAGTTTCCACAAGTGCCAAGAATGGCGTTAACAGCTACTGCAGACGAGCGCACCAAACAAGAAATTATTGATCGTTTGCAGCTACAACATGCTAAAAAGTATATTTCAGGCTTCGACCGACCCAACATTCAATACCGCATTGGTCAAAAGGATAATGTTAAAAAACAATTAGTACACTTTATTAAAAACAATCACCCAAAAGACAGTGGCATTGTTTATTGTTTGTCTCGTAAACGGGTAGAAAGTTTTGCTCAACATTTATCACAACAAGGTTTTACCGCTTTGCCTTATCATGCGGGGCTATCTGCTGAGATAAGAGCGCTACATCAAAAGCGATTTTTACGAGAAGATAATGTCATTATTGTTGCTACCATTGCTTTTGGTATGGGTATAGACAAACCTGATGTACGTTTTGTTGCTCATATTGACTTGCCCAAATCAATTGAGGCTTATTACCAAGAAACAGGCAGGGCAGGCCGTGATGGCCTACCATCAACTGCCTGGATGATTTATGGTATGCAAGATGTCGTGTTTTTAAGTCAAATGATGCAAGACTCTAACGGCAACGATCAATTTAAACGGGCAGAGCGTAGCAAACTTGATGCGATGTTAGCCCTTTGCGAAGTCACCGGTTGTCGCCGAAAGGTATTACTTAATTATTTTAATGAGCAAACCGGTGATCACTGTGGCAATTGCGATAATTGCTTAACACCTGTAGAAACTTGGGATGGCGCAATTGCTGCACAAAAGGCGTTATCAACGGTTTATCGCAGTGAACAACGATTTGGCGTGGTACATTTAATTGATATTTTACTTGGCGCTAATAATCAAAAAATTAAACAGTTTAATCACCAAAATTTATCAACCTATGGCATTGGTAAAGAGTTAGACGCCAATACTTGGCGTAGTGTATTCAGGCAACTTGTTGTTCGCGGATTTTTGTCGATAGATGCTGATAATTATGGCGCTGTGAAACTCAACGAAACATGTCGTCCCTTACTTAATGGTCAGCAAGCGTTATTACTCAGAAAAGACGTTGCACTGTCGATAACGAGTAAATCTTCTGGTTCGAGAACTGCCAAGAAACAAAAAATTTCCATTGAAGAAGTTGATATGCCGTTATGGTTGAAATTAAAGGCCTGTAGAAAAAGGCTAGCCGATGAAACTAACGTACCTGCCTTTGTCGTCTTTAGCGATGCCACATTACATGAAATGTTGACTTATCAACCGTGCAATAAAGAACAAATGTTAGCGATTTCAGGCATCGGTATCACTAAATTTGAGCGCTTTGGTGCGGAGTTTTTAGCGGTGTTGACTGACTTTCAAAGCTGTTGATTTTCAAAGCGGATAGTTTTTAAGGTGATAATTTTCCAATAAAGCTCAATATTTTAATCTTTTAGCGATTATTTTAAGCTAATCGCTAAAATAGTAATCTACTTGTTAGTACTAGTTTTACTTCTTGTTTAGCGCATTAAAGGTGGCCATTTGCTCTTCGGTAGCGGGTAGTTGATGCTTTTCTTTCCATTGGCTATAAGGCATGCCATAAACCTGCTCTCTGGCGGTATCGATATCAATATCAATTCCTAGTTGCTCTGCTTCTTTAACTGTCCACTTTGAAAAGCAGTTACGGCAAAAGCCAGCTAAATTCATTAACTCAATATTCTGCACATCTTTACGGCTGTCTAAATGCGCTAATAAACGACGAAAAACAGCGGCTTGAATTTTATCTTGGTTATCTGGTGTTAAATTAGTCATTAAAATCTCATTTTATCAATTATTTACTTAGTAGTTATTTTAGTTGGGTGTTTTAGTCGAGTGTTTTAGTTGATTGTTGTTTCGACTTCAGCGTCTTTTAGATCAACATCAGGCTCAGGACGTTTATATTTACGAATTTGTACAATCATGCCCATGTAGGGGTGATCAAAGTAATGAATCTCACCACTGATCACTCGTCTGTTTTGATTAAACCTAATACTTTTAAATATCGGCTGTTGGTCAAGTTCGGTTGATGTTTTTTGATCAACAGGCGTTGATGTTAAAAAGTTGAAATCAGCGGTGATATACAAGTAGCGATTTAAATGCACTCTTAATAAACCATCGAGTGACCATGGCTGAATAGGTTCAATGGGTTTTGTTGGTTGCAGAGCAAGTGTTGATGCTTGATCAGCAGATAGTTTTATTTTTAAGCTGTCATCATTAAGTTGTGCCACTATTTGTGACTCATTCGCCGCTGAGATATTATCAACGTTTGCTAAAATATCATTAATTCTTTGCTGTAGTATTTGCTCAGTGTTGATTGGTTGTGTAATAGAGTCACTGTTAATATCAAAATTACTTTCTTCATCAATAAGTTTTTCATCAAGTGCTTTTTTAGCCTGAGCTTCATCTAGCTCTGCTTGCTGAATTAATGCTTGCTGTGTTAGTGCTTGGTAATCCAATTGAGCTTTTTGATAATCAAAAGCTAAATTTTCACCAGAAAATATTCGAAAGGCGCTCGCTTTATTCCGGTCTTTAGGTGCTTGTCGCCAACCTAAGTGCAATAAAGGTCTAAAGTTTCTACTGAGTTTTAATTTCTTAACAATATCGCTCATCTGCAGCGAATCTTTACTGATTAAATAAGGCTTATCGCTGGATAAATCTTCGTTTCCGTCAATACTGCCGCGAAGGTTTACTGAAAACTTGCCGTCAAAGACCTGGTCAAATTTAGCGGGTAAAACACATATTTGATCAATAGGCAGCTGATTGCTAAAGTTGAATTGTAACGCGGTAAATTCAATTTCAGCTTGGTTAATTAGCTCGCGCTGCTCTTGGCTAAGCGAGGGGATAAATTCTTCAGCCGTTAAGTCAGCAGGTGAAAAATTATCATCTTCGGTATTCGTTAATAAATCGTTATCACTTAAGGCGTTGTCAGTTAACGTGCCTTCATTTAAACCTTCTTCATTTACATCAACATCATTGAAAACACTCTCTTGAGTTAAATCATCTGCAAAAAGAGTTTGTTTGATTTGCTCTAAAGACTTTTCAGTAAAATAAGGGGGTGGAATACTGGCAAGTTCAACCAAGGTTTTAGCTTTAGCATAATCACCACATTGTGGCAGTTGTAACTTTAAGCTTGAGGTGTCTGGGTAAATATGAGGCGTTAATAAATCAACTATACGGCGATATTTAGGTAGTGCGGTCGGTTGATGCTCTTGATCTGGAAAACTTTCGTTACTTAACGTTTTATCGTCAAGTTGGCTAAATAAAATCACTTCAATTTCATACCAGCGTTCAGCAGCTTTGCCAGCTGAAAACGCGGGTGTTGAAAGTGTTTGCATTGATAAAAAAGGGACAAAAAACAGTGCGCAAACTTTTGATCTTGATGAGGATAAATTGATTTTTTTAGCTTGCATACATTTCATTAATGTTAATTACCTGTGGTGTTACATGCCGATTTAATAAAACGGCTATTAGTTTTTTTTAGATTGATAATATCAAAATTTACCGACATTAATCTACTGACTTTAATCTAGTGGTTATCGCTTGGCTAATTCTTTTAACATATTCGTTATTAGGGTAAACCTTGCTTGGTTATTATTGGTTTCAATTTTAAACTTAAGCTTAGTAGCACCTAACATTTGATACACTTTAGGTTGTTGTTGAATTAAACCAATGATAAACATCGGATCTACTTTTGTACTGTTACTAAATTCAATAAGTCCTCCGTCAGGACCTGCATCAATTCGAACGATACCTATGCCTTGTGAAAGCAGACGCAGTTTAGCTATATGAATGAGATTCTTAGTCGCTTCAGGTAATAAGCCAAAACGGTCAATCAGCTCTACTTGAATTTCGTCTAATTGATTTTTGTTTTTACAACTAGCAATTCGTTTATAAAGGCTAAGGCGTATATTAACATCAAAAATATAATCGTCTGGCAATAATGACGGCATGCGTAAGTCAATTTCAGTTTGAGTAGACATCATATGTTCAAGTGACGGCTGCTTACCTTCTTTTAAAGCAATAACGGCTTGGTCGAGCATTTCCATGTACAAGGTAAACCCAATTTGACTCATTGAGCCGCTTTGCTCTTCGCCGAGTAGCTCACCCGCGCCACGAATTTCTAAATCGTGACTGGCTAGAGTAAAGCCAGCACCTAACTCTTCTAATGAGGCGATAGCATCAAGACGCTTTTTAGCATCTTTAGTAATTGCTTTTTCATGGGGTGTTAACAGGTAAGCATAAGCTTGGTGATGAGAGCGACCAACACGGCCACGTAGCTGGTGCAATTGTGCTAAACCAAGGCGATCGGCTCTGTCCATTATGATGGTATTTGCACTAGGTAAGTCGATACCCGTTTCTATAATGGTGGTACAAACAAGCACGTTGAACCGTTGATGATAAAAATCATTCATGATACGTTCAAGATTACGCTCTCTCATTTGGCCATGTGCGGTAACGATTCGAGCTTCAGGTACTAGCACTTCCAATTCTTCCGCTATTTTATCTATGGTGTCGACATTGTTATGTAAAAAGAAAACTTGGCCACCACGTAAAATTTCTCGCAATATTGACTCTTTAATAAGTGCGTCATTACGTTCGCGAATAAAGGTTTTTACCGCTAATCGTTTGGCTGGTGGTGTGGCGATAATTGATAAATCGCGCATGCCGCCCATCGCCATGTTTAACGTTCTTGGAATTGGTGTTGCGGTAAGGGTTAAAATATCAACATTGCTGCGTAGCTGTTTAATTTTTTCTTTTTGCTTAACGCCGAACCTGTGTTCTTCATCAACAACTAATAGCCCGAGGTCTTTATATTTTATCGAGTTCTGTAAAAGTTTATGAGTACCAATTAAAATATCAATATGGCCTGACTCTACTTGGGCAACAACTTGATTTTGTTCTTTAGCGGTTTTAAAACGTGATAAAACTTCAATGACTACTGGCCAATCGGCAAATCTGTCTCTAAAGTTTTCATAATGCTGCTGAGCCAGCAAGGTGGTGGGTACTAGAATCGCCACTTGTTTACCGTCGTTTACCGCAACAAATGCCGCTCGCATTGCTACTTCGGTTTTGCCAAAGCCAACATCACCACATACTAATCTGTCCATCGACAAGGGGGATTTCATGTCGTTAATCACCGCTTTTATCGCTTTTTCTTGATCGTAAGTTTCTTCAAAACCAAAGCTGTCACTAAAGTGCTGATAATCCTTACTGTCGAGTTTAAATTTATAACCCGTGTTATTAGCACGTTGTGCATATATATCTAATAGTTCGGCAGCAACATCTCGTACTTTTTCAGCGGCTTTTTGTTTAGCTTTACTCCAAGTATCGTTGCCTAATTTATGCAGTGGTGCATGATCGGCATCACTACCAGAATAGCGGCTAATAAGGTGCAGAGCAGATACAGGGACATAAAGTTTAGACTCGCCGGCATAAGTCAGTACTAAAAATTCGGTAACAATGCCGCCATTCTCAATAGTTTGCAGGCCCATATAACGACCAATGCCATGATCTATATGTACCACAGGTTGGCCAATAGACAGTTCAGCTAAATTCTTAAATATCGCGTCTGATTGTATGTCTTGCTGTTTATTACGGCGACGCGTTTGCCTGATGCGATCGCCAAGCAGTTCTGACTCGGTAATTAATGCAATACTGTTTTTCTTTGCTGTGCCACTACTTTGAAAAATAAAGCCAGTGGTTAATGCGTTAACGGTTATCCCTAATGCTGTATCGCTATTAATAAAATCATCAATATCGTCGAAATGTTGAGGTTTAATATTATCTCGTACTAATAATTCTAAAACGCTCTCTCGTCGACCTTGGCTTTCAGCGACAAATAGTATTTTATTCGGTGTTTGTTTATCTTTTATAAACAAATTTAACAGTTCGAAGGGTTGTTTGAGTTTGTGATCAACGGTGAGGTTAGGTAAGCCATCTACATTAAAATGAATTTGACTGGCCTTACTTAACTTAGGCTCTTTGTGCTCTAACTTTTCTTCATTTAGTTCTTCATTTAGTTCTTTATCGGGTGTTTCATTAACAACTTTATTGGGGACCAGCGAAATGCGATCAAAAGGCTTTAGCGCACTGTATAACTCTTGTGAATTTAAAAATAAATGCTTAGGTGCTAACAATGGCCGAGTAGGGTCGTAACGTCTGTCTTCATAGCGATAATCAATGTCTGTCCAATAATGACTAAGGGCTTTATCAATATCCCCTGAAATTATAATTAAGGTTTCTGGCGACAAATAATCACATAAGGTACTGGTTTGTTCAAAAAACAATGGCAAGTAATATTCAATCCCCGCAGGTAAAATATTATTGCTAACTTGATGATAAATTGACTCTTTATTGATGACACTGGTGAACATGTCACGATATTGCTGACGGAATAAATCAATGCCTGCTTTATCGGTAGGAAATTCATGAGCAGGCAATAAATCTATGTTTTCAATTATTGTGCTAGAGCGTTGGTTTTCAGGATCGAATATGCGTATTTCATCAATTTCATCATCAAAAAAATCAAGACGAAAAGGGTGATTACTGCCCATAGGAAATAAATCAAGAATCGCACCGCGAGCAGAAAATTCTCCATGTTGCATTACTTGATCTACGCAGCGATAACCACTTGCTTCAAGGGACTGTCTTAATTGATGTAAATCTTTTTTATCGCCTTTTTTTATCAATAACGAGTTAGCTTCAAGGTATTGTTGAGGTGCTAATCGCTGCAATAACGTGGTAATTGGCACAATAATAATGCCTTTATCCATTCTTGATAATTGATAAAGAGTTGATAATCGCTGAGAAATTATATCTTGATGAGGTGAAAAATTATCGTAAGGTAATGTTTCCCAATCAGGGAAAAGGAAAATATCGATAGTTGAACTTGCACTCAGGCTTACTAGCTCTTGCTCAAAACGTATAGCTGACGGGGTATCATGAGTCACTAACAGTATAGGGCTATCGGCTTTTAACGCACCATGATAGATAGCAAGGGTAGCACTACTGCCACTAAAGTTGGTCCATGTTTTTTTATCGGCATTCTTGCCGCGACTTTTTGCTAATACCGGATCAAAAAGATTAATTAACTTACTCATCACTACTCTAATTATGCTGCTATATTTTTATTGTCTGTATTCTAATTAAGACATCATCAAAGTGCTAGCGCTGCTTAGTATTTATCATAACTATTTATTAGCAGCATTTATTATTACTGCTCAAGATGAATAAATATCGCTTGTTGTTTGTAACGAACTCTGTTTGAATAATTAAACATATGTACAATTAACAGTGTCATTAATTGATTTCTTTGGTTGGTATCATTGATTGTGCATCGTTAATTAAATGTGGTTAATATGATTCTATTATTTTGTCCAATATACTTTGTCTATTCAGTGTGAAAACTATGATTACTATTAAGGTAGAACAGCAGGTACCGGCACCCGTTGAACAAGTAAGAAATACATTATTAGACCATCAGCATTTAGCCCGTTTTTTTAATGCTAAATTTTCAATTGTTAAAAGAGAAAATAACGGTGAGCTAATTGGTGGTAAAGGTGCTGTTCGGCAAGTTACTATTGGCAGAATAGTCTTTAAAGAACAAATTATAAGCGCTGAACATAACCATGTTTGTTACCGTATTATTGGTAAAGGACCGGTGAGTGAGCATCAAGGGGATATCTATCTAACATCTGTTGATACTTCTTCCCCACAAGCGGCGACACAACTTGACTATATTATTAAGTTTATTGGCCCCAAGTGGTGTCCAAACGGTATTTTAAAATTTTTTATTGAACGTGATATACAAAAAGCGATGAAAAAATTAGCGCAGCATTTTGTATAGGAACGGAAAGTTAAAAACTAAAGAACGAGAATAAAAACATGAACATTGAAGTGATTTTATTGGCACTAAGTCCTATATTTCTAGCCTTTATTATTTATGAGTTTGTTAAACATCGCAAACACTATGATATTAAAGACAGCTTGACCAATACTGCTTTAGCCTTATTACACCAAGGCTCCGACGCCATTGCCTTGTTATTATTAATGCCATTTTTTTATTGGTTACATCAGTTTGCCTTATTCGACATTTCGATGAGCTTAGCCACGGTTTTCATTGCTTTTTTATTACAAGATTTTTTATATTATTGGTTTCATAAAGCTTCACATCATATTCACTGGTTGTGGGCCGCTCATGTGGTTCACCATAGCTCTACCAAAATGAATTTTTCTACCGCTTTTAGACAAAGCTTAATGTACCCATTGGCGGGAATGTGGGTCTTTTGGTTACCGATGATCATTATAGGCTTTGATCCACGCGTGGCCTTTACCGTAGTGGCGCTAAATCTAGCCTTTCAATTTTTTGTTCATACTCAAATTGTTGATAAGCTCGGTTGGCTAGAAAAGGTCTTTAATACTCCCTCACATCACCGAGTACACCACTCAACCAATAAAGCGTATTTAGACAGGAATTTTGCCGGAGTATTAATTATTTGGGATAAGTTATTTGGTACCTATGTTGAAGAAGATACCGAAAAGAATGGTCCTTGTCGTTTTGGCATTGTTGGGCAAATACAATCAAATAACCCGTTTTATATCAGCTTTCACCAATGGATTTATATGATTAAATCCGCTTTCAATGCCAAAGGGTTAAAGGCTAAATGTCGAGTATTGTTTAGCTATCCAACCAGTTCAGTTGAAAAGCAAAACGCTGAAAGTTAGCGCCTTTTAAAAAACCAAGTGTTAATTTTATCAACCAAAAAAACAACCTTTTCGTATGTTTAAAAAGTTTAGGCAATGTTCGAAAGTTAAGGTTTTTAGATGTCAGCCGTCAGATGATGAGGCAATTAATAGATTTTGTCTCTGACAGAAAGCTTAATTATAAGAGGTTGTCTGCTATTTTCTCTATTTTGATTTTTAGGCCTCATTAATTTTGACAACCAATTCTAGGCAAATCAGGATTGATTAGACCGTTTATAATAAAGGGATTGTCAGATGATTTTTTATTAAAGGTAACTTTAGTTGCATCAAGATATCGAAAGTCGCCTGCGGCATTTAAATGCCATAGATTATCTGCTAATTTTTCAAAACAGAACTCTCCTGTATCCCCATGGCTAATAAGTACAGGCTTCTTAATTCGCTCGGCTAGGTCTTTAAATGCTTGGCGATAAATAGCAAAAGCATCACATGCTTTTAAAGATGAATCGTCACAAGCCTTACTTTCGATGACAGATTTTTGATATATATCCGCTTGAAAACCAATAATTAAGGCATCAAAATCTTTTGCTTTTTCTTCAATGTTTTTGAGCCAGATAAGATTTAAATTATCTCGGGTATCAACTTTTTTAATGGCCTGTTTTCGTTGCGACTTTTCGATGTTAACTCGACCATTACTGGTGCCTACAAGGTGTATGGTACTTATTGCTAATCGGTCATTAATCCACAACTTATTTTCTATCTGCGATTTTTGTGAAGTAAGACCCTGTAAGTTTTCTGTTAATAGTGGTGGAGTTTGGTACATCAATGTTATTAAAAACTCCAATCTCTCTAATTCATCAAAACTATAGCGTAGGAATGGTCTATCACAGTCTGTCCAATCATTGTCTCCGGGTGTATAGATAATCTTACCCGGATAAACTTGAGTTAACAGGGCTTTATGCTCGATTAATAAGGCGTTAGTACATGACTTACCGCCACTTTTATAGTCACCAAGATGCATAACAACACTGGGCTTTATTTCATTGACCAAGCGATATAAACTGCCATTAGGCCCTTGCAGCATGGTTTTTTCTTTGTCGCTGTAGGGAGTGTCGGCCAGTATCACAATCGTTTGCGCCCAAAGTGTTGAGCTAAATAAGGAGAATGATAAAAAGGCTAGCTGTTGAATTTTTATTTGCCATGGATAATTGCGGATAGTCATCAGTAGGCCTTTAAAAGAATAGAAATAGAAACTGAGAGTTAAATTAACGAATGACGGGAGTATATGCAAGCTTGATTTACTTATAAGCAAACCATTTGGTCAAGTTTTGATCTTCAGGCTGTTGAGCATACTTTATCAAGACCAAAAGTGTTAAATCGACATTATTTCATAATAACGATAGGCCGTAGCTGACAGAAATTATTTACAGAGTAAATTTTTCTATTTCAGTTTCTAAACTAACAGCAAGTGCTTGAATTTGTTCTGTTGCCGAATGTACTTGTAAAGCGACTTTTGCTGTATTTTCTGCGGTGTCAGAGATTCTGATTATTCGCTGTGCTGTATCCTCACCTGCAGCCAGTTGCTCAATGGCTGCGGCCGATATTTGAGCACTCATTTGTGAAATTTGTGATAATGAATTGGCAATATTTTTTAATTCGGTTGATACTTCATGTGATTTTTTTACCGCTACTTCACTGGTCGTTATACTTTCACTTACTGACGATTTTGCATCTTTAGTGGCATTTTGCAATTTAGCAATCATAGAATGAATTTCTTCAGTACTGGTTTGTGTTCGTTGAGCAAGTTGTCTAACTTCATCGGCCACAACAGCAAACCCCCGACCTTGATCGCCAGCCCTTGCGGCTTCAATTGCTGCATTTAGTGCGAGTAAATTGGTTTGTTCAGCAATTCCTTGGATCACACTTAAAACGCTGGCAATATTTTTTACTTCGTCATCAAGTATTTGTATATTTGTGCCTGCACTTTCAATTTGGCTTTCAAGTAATACAATAGTTTTAGATGCTTCTTCAGTTAAAGAATGAGCAATTACCCCTTGTTTTTCAGCTAAATCTACTGATTCAGCCGCTTGTTTAGCATGTTCCGATACCGTATCGGCCGATGCGGTTAACTGAGTAATAGCGGAGGCCACCATATGTGTTTCGTTACTCATACCTTGGGTTAGTTTATCTAACTCATCAGATCTTTGTTCTGATTCATTCGTTTGGTTATGTAAAGTAACGGTCACTTTTTTTATGCTTTTTACCACTACTTGTAACGAAGCTTGCATATAATTAATCGCGCCAACAACACTGTTTTCATTTGCATCATTAAAATTTTCATTATGTTTAAGATCGCCTCTTGATACCTTTAAAACAATACTACGTACATCAGATACTTCACCGCCCATGGCATTGTTAAGGGAAAAGCCAAACAAAGACAATGCTGTTCCTAACATTATCGCCACTATTATAGATAAGGTGACTAACCATTTAGCAACTGACCAATACCTTTCATTTGCTTCTGCATCACTAATACCTGTACCTATATACCAGCCCCATTTCTCCGTTTTTTGTACAACAGAGGTCAGATCAACAATATTACCATCTCGTTCAGAATTCCAATGATAGGTTATTATTTGCTTGGTTTTATTGCCCACTAAGCTTTCTACCATTTGGCCAATACTTTTACCGCTAGCGTCTTTGAAGTCATTAAAGCTGGTACCGTGTAATTGAGGATCATGTGGCGTCGCTAAAAAATTAAGTTCTTCATCAACAACATAAACATACTCAGAATCATGATACTTATTCTCGCGCAACATTTGACTGGCAAAAGTTTTGGCTTGCTCTTCACTTAATTTCCCATTGGTCGCCAATGATTCAAACTGCTCAACAATATTAACGGTACTTTTCATTAATTGATTAATGCGTGAAATATTATCCGTTTCGCTTGATGTTTTTAATACTTGTAATCCTAAAATTGCTATCGCTATAAGCGATATAAATAACATCACCACAAATGTTATAATTTTCGAACGTAAAGTCATAAATACACCTCAAATATATTTTTAAGTCATTAAACAATAGCTTATTTTATTAGTAGTGAACAATAGTAAATGAATAAAAAACAACTATCTATAATGCGTTAAATTCTTCATTGACATTTTTGTAACTAAAATTTGGCTTTAATTTTAATGATGAAATAAATATTCAATTGTTAATTTTTTGTCTTTTCATGGAAACGAATTTTTATTCATCAACTGATTTTGAAAAATTTAAAAAAGTGGGTGTTTGCTATTTTATTAGGGGCATTTACCCACCCACACACACACACACACCCAATTCAGTTGAAAAGCCAAACGCTGAAAGTTAGCGTCTTAAAACAAAAAACTAGTAATGCAGCTTAATAATGAAGCTTAGTAATAAACCTTACCCATTAAGCTACCGACACATTTAGTAACAACACTCTTTAAAATTACAGCTGGAAATTATGCCAGTATAAGCGGATACAATTTATCACTGATAAAAGTGCGTTTATGAAAAACATCTTACCGCTGTTTAAGTTCACTCTGTTTAAGTTAACACTGCTTAGTTTTGCTTTATTAAATACCAATCTTGCCATAGCAACTCCTGATACTCCGGCAGTAAATAAAAATAGTTACGATAAAGTGCTCAATACATACATAGATGAAGGCGGCCCAGGTGTGGCTGTTATTGTGAGCCAACATGGCAAGGTTCTTTATAAATCGGCGCGGGGTATGGCAAACATAGAGCATAACGTCCCCTTAACCACCGACAGTGTTTTTCGCCTTGGCTCAATCACCAAACAATTTACTGCCGCGGCAATCATGATCTTGGCCGAGCAAGGTAAACTCTCCCTTAATGACGATATTCACTTATACGTGCCTGACTTTCCTACTGAAGGTCAAGTAGTCACTATTGAAAATCTGTTAACCCATACCTCAGGCATCGCCAATTACACTGAAAATGAACATATATGGAATAATTTATTAACCACACCCACCACTCTAGATGAAATGCTAATAGAGTTTGCCAAGCACCCTATGCCATTAAAAACGGGTGAGGCGATGCGCTATTCTAATACGGGTTATGTACTACTAGGTAAAATTATTGAAGTGGCCAGCAAAGAACAATACGCCGATTTTATAGAGCAACATATTTTCAAAAAACTGGGCATGAATAATAGCCAATATGGTGGTAAACAAATCATTGCCAATCGAGCCAACGGCTATTCAATGTCTGAGCAGGGCATTGTTAATGCAGGTTCGGTTAATATGATGTGGCCACATGCTGCGGGCTCATTATTGTCGAGTGTTGATGATTTAAATATTTGGTTTACCGCACTTAGAAATGGCAAACTTATTTCTAAGGCAAGCTATCAAAAAATGATCACCCCGTTTGCCCTTAATGATAAAACATTTTCTGATTATGGTTATGGCTTAGGCATGTTTGATGTTAATAAATATAAAGCGATTGGTCATGGCGGTGGTATACATGGCTTTGTTACCAATGCTTTTTATCTACCAGAAGAGGATTTATATGTTGCCGTACTCTATAATAATGACTCCGGTCGGGCGCGAGATATTGCGCAGTTATTAGCCGCTAGAGCATTAGCGATTAATATCCCTGAATTTGATGAAATAACCCTGACCGACGATAAAATTAAATCGATGATGGGCAGCTACATTATTAATGACGACTCGCAACGAACGCTGTCTTTTGAGCAAAATAAAATATACGCTCAACGTGATGATGGCCGTAAATGGCAAATAAAATCGATGTCTGATAATAGCTTTTATTATCTTGGCACACTGTCATATTTTACTATTGATAAAAACGCTAAAGACCAGCAAGTGATGAGTTTTTATAATGGTTTATCAATCAAGCCTGATAGTGCGATAAAAGAAAAATAGCTCACTGTTTTATCGAATATGTTAATAAAAAATAGTACCACAAGGAGTTTATGTGAAAGGTTTAATGACATTTTTATTGCTACTGATTTTGTTGCTTACACCGAATAAAGTAACAGCCGGTACAAAAGTAACAGCCGATACCAAAATAACAGCAGAAGATGCTTTTAATAAGTTAACAAAATTAACGGGAATTTGGAAAAAAGAAGCTGCGGATAACTCAGACTTTCGTATTTATTTTGAGTTAACGGCCAATAACAGCGTATTAATTGAAACTTGGTTACGAAAAGGAAAGAAGCATTCGCTAACCCTTTATCATTTAGACCATGACGATTTAATCGCTACCCACTATTGCCCACAAGGTAACCAACCTAGGCTTAAATTAACCAATAACTCTACGTCAAAAAATCTATCGTTTGCATTTTTTGATGCAACTAACTTGAAGACTATTACCGACTCTCATCAGCACTCTTTGTCATTTGAGTTATCTGCCAATGAAAATAGAGTGATTAGACACGAGTCTTACCTTAGTCAGTCGAATGAAGATTCCGCATCATTAATTTTACAACGAACTAACGAGCATTAATTTTACAGGGAACTAACTAACATTAAAGCAGATAACACTATCTGTACCCTAGAGTTTAATTTAAGGAAAGAAGATGACTCAATTCATTGATGATTTTATCACCATGAACCAAGCAGGCCAAGTGCTTGAACTTTGTCAAAAGTATTATCACAACAAGGTTATTATGCACAGCGATGGCAAAGTTTTTGCTTCGTCGATGGGTGAGGCGTATAACAAACAAAAAGGCTTTATCGACAAAGTTAAATCTTTTGATGTTAAGTTATTGTCAAAAGTGATTACGGATGATGGCTGTGAGCTGATATTTCATTATAAAATGGTCGGCGCTGATGCAAAGGTTACTGAATTTACCGGTAAACATAAACAAACATGGAAAAACGACAAAATAATAAAAGAACAATATTTTAGTCTTTAAATCTCAGTAGCATTTAGTTAGCTATTTAATATCAATTCTAATAAGTTATTCCAACTCGCAACGCTTACCATCGGTTTAAGAACAAATAGAATTTTTTTGCATATAGTTATTCTCGGCTTTTGTATCCTGCATCGCTCTATCTTTTGCTCCATGCCGTCGTATATAAAAGAAATTCTGTGCGGTTATCACCTTACTGGAAAGCTCCAAAAAGGTTGTTTTTAAAAGGCTTGCAGTCTGCGTTATTGATTTTGACAATGGGTTCTACATGGATGTAGGGCATTAGGCTAATCTATAATCATTAAGCTAATGAAATATTTAGTTAACCGTTAGGGTCTAGTGTTATTAAGTTAGCGTTTTATTCGTAAAACTAAGACATTTTTATAAAATACGCTAAAACCGTGGTTATTTAAACCACGGTTTTAATTTAAAGAACAAGGCCAATACATTGAAATTATTACTGATTAAATTACATTTGTTATTAAATAAAACCCAGCACTTCGACTTTTTAGCACCTCTAATGCTGCGTATGTATTTAGTCCCTGTTTTTTGGATGGCTGGCTCTAAAAAAGTGGAAGGTTTTGACAGTATAGTTGAGTGGTTTGGTAATTCAGACTGGGGGCTAGGTTTGCCTTTTCCTTTTATTATGGCGCTGTTAGCCACCGCAACTGAGTTTTTTGGCGCTATTGCTTTGTTTTTTGGTGTCGCTGTTCGTTGGTTTTCTATTCCCTTGATGATTACTATGCTCGTTGCTGCAGGAAGCGTACATTGGGATAACGGCTGGCAGGCGATAACAGACCCTAGTGCACCCTTTGCTAACGAAAGAGTGATTGAGGCCTCTAATAAATTGGCTATTGTTAAAGAGGTCTTGCAAGAGCACGCCAATTACGATTATTTAACCTCGAGTGGTAGTGTGGTTATATTAAATAATGGTATTGAGTTTTCTATGACCTATTTTATCATGTTATTAGCGTTATTATTTATCGGTGCAGGGCGTTATGTCAGTATTGATTACTGGATTGCGCTTAAGCTTTATCAAAAACCTCTAGTTAGCAATAGCTAACTAGACAGTGCTGTTGATAAACGAATGAAAAAATATCAAGGTAGTACTGTTACCAATATCATCTTGCCTGCGATAGACGGTGCCATTTTTGATTTACACAGCATAAAGGGCAAACCCTTTATGCTGTCATTCTTTCGATTTGCCAGTTGTCCATTTTGTAACTTACGATTACATCAACTTGTTAAACGTTTTGATGAATTTGGCGACGATTTTACTATTGTGGCTATATTTGATTCACCACTGAATAACCTTGTTCAACATGCCAAAGATCATCATGCTCCTTTTATTATTTTGGCTGATGAAGATAATCAGTATTATCGCGAGTATGGTATAGAATATTCAATTTTAGGTGTGATTAAGGGCATGACTTTTCGGTTGCCGACGCTATTGAAAGGTTTGCTTAAAGGCATAGGTAAAGGTTTAGTTAAAGGATATAACCCATTACGTTTTAAAGGACGTATTACCACCATGCCAGCCGATCTATTAGTTGATAAAGACGGCATTGTTGTTAAGGCTTATTACGGTAAGGACGAAGGAGATCACCTTGCCTTTGAAGACGTTAAAGCATTTTCTCTGCGGTAGTTTGTTAATATGCTAATCTGCAGTTTATCAATAAGTTAAATTAATACCTAAGTTAAGACCTAAATTATTACCTAAAGTAAAAACACCGTATAAAGCGTTGAATAAATGTGACAATATATTCAGTCAAAATAAATATTTTTAACTTCCTTTTAGGTAAACTTACTATGCCTTCATACCTGTTAGCCATAGATCAAGGCACGACCAGTAGTCGAGCGATTATTTTTGATATTTATGGCAATGTGGTCGCCACTGCTCAACAAGAGTTTAACCAAATCTTTCTAAATGATGCTTGGATAGAGCACGATCCTGAAGAAATTTGGCAGTCGGTATTACAAACTTGCCAGCAAGCCATTGCCCTTGCTAAAACTAATGTCGGTTTACTGGTAACTGACATTATTTCACTTGGTATTACCAATCAAAGAGAAACCACTTTAGTGTGGGATAAAAACAGCGGAAAATGTATTTATAACGCCATTGTTTGGCAAGATAGGCGTACTACTGATGTTTGCCAAGCGATGACAAACAATGACAAGGTCGCTCAGCAGATCACCGAGAAAACAGGCTTGCTAATTGATCCCTATTTTTCGGCAACAAAACTTGCTTGGATTCTAGACAATGTTGATGGCGCAAGAGCTAAAGCAGAAGCAGGGCAGTTATTATTTGGTACCGTTGACAGTTTTCTCTTGTACCGCCTAACCAATAAAAGCCAACATGCTACCGATGCTACTAATGCCAGTAGAACGTTATTATTTAATATCCACACTAACCAATGGGATGATGAACTATTAACCTTATTCAATATTCCCAAAGCGTTATTGCCCGAAGTTAAAAACAGCGCTGACGATTATGGTAAAACACAGCTAAGCCTGTTTGGCGGCGAAATTGCTATCGGTGGTATCGCTGGTGATCAACAAGCGGCGCTGATCGGCCAAGCCTGTTTTGAACCCGGCATGATCAAAAGTACCTACGGTACCGGTTGCTTTATGATGATGAACACTGGCAATAAAGCATTAACTTCAAAAAATAGGTTATTAACGACCATTGCTTATCGCTTAAATGGCAAAACTACTTATGCTTTAGAAGGCAGCATTTTTATGGCTGGTGCCACCATTCAATGGTTACGCGACGGTTTAAAGTTAATTAATCAAGCTAGTGAAACTGAGCAAATAGCCATGCAAACAGGCAGTGATAACTCGGTCTATTTAGTGCCAGCATTTACTGGATTAGGCGCGCCTTATTGGGATCCTAACGCCAGAGGTGCAATTATTGGTTTAAATAGAGACACTGGCTTAAATGAAATAGTAACGGCTGGCTTGCAGGCGGTATGCTATCAAAGCCAAGATTTAATTGAGGCAATGGCAAAAGATGGCTTAAAGCCTAGTAGCATCAGAGTTGATGGTGGCATGGTGGCAAATAATTGGCTGATGCAGTTTCTTAGTGATACCTTAGCAATGACCATAGAGCGGCCAAAAAACACTGAAACTACCGCTTTAGGCGTGGCATGTTTAGCCGGTTTGCAAAGTGGTGTATTTAAAGACCTCGAAGCGCTGGCAGAACTTTGGCAAAAACAAAGACAATTTAATAAAAAAATGGATGATAGCACTCGAGACAAACTCTACCTTGGTTGGCTAAGTGCAGTCGCTAAGGTAAGTACAAAGTAGATAAGTGCTTTATTACCAATAGCGAAGAATTGAAGAGAATAGTTGAAGTGAATAGTTAAAGAGAATAGTTGGCAAAGGTTATAATATTGTCAACATTGTGGTTAAATCTAATACATTCCCTTTAAAATTATGGAAAATTTTCTATGAAACGTTTAAATAAACACGCTATAAAGTTACCGGCATTATGTGTTGCCGCTCTTTTAACTATTAGTTCAACGTCAACTTTTGCTCAAGACTTTACTCAATCACTTAATAAGCTAACTCAGAAAAGTGAAAGTAAAGACATTCAAAGTAATGCGCTAACAAGTTATGCAGCAAACCAATTAGGTTTATCTGAAAGTACGGTAAACTCTGGTTTAGGATCACTTTTTAAAGTAGCGAAAGATAACTTAAGCCAAGAAAACTTTGCTTTAATCAGCAAAGCCATTCCAGATATCAATTCATACATTGCTAAAGCGCCTAGTATTTCAACGTCTTCTTTGACTTCTTTATTAGGTAGCACTGGTGATGCAGGAAAAGCTGCGGCAAATATAAGTTATTTAGACTCAGCGTTTAAAAAAATCGGACTTTCTAAAGAGCAATTACCAGCGATGCTTGACTCTGTAACAGGTTATTTAGATAAAAATGGTTACGGTGACGCGGCAGGTTTGCTTAAAGAAGGCTTAAACTTTTTATAAGTGACAGCCAATAACATTTTAACAACGCCAATAGCAAAAACCAAAGTAATAAACGGCTTTGGTTTTTTTTGTCTTGGCGTTGCCAAAATGTATTTTCTTATTTTGTAAAAAAACTGAGGATAACTATTTTAAAACTCTGTTAAAATGGTAGCAGATAACTATTTTTACCTTTTTGGATAACCTTTTGACTAATAATGACGTATTGCGCCGTATTCGGTATACCTTTAACTATAACGATGAAAAAATGATGGCGATATTTGCCTCTGCCGGTCTTGAAGTAACAAGAGAGCAAATTAGTAATTGGTTAAAAAAAGATGATGATAGTGAGCTGGTAAATTGTGGTGATACGCAGTTAGCGACTTTTTTAAATGGCTTAATTAATGAAAAGCGTGGTAAAAAACCTGGCGCACAAGCAATACCTGAAAAGCGTATTAATAATAATATTATTTTAACTAAATTAAAGATCGCTTTTAATTTAAAGTCTGAAGATATTATCGAACTCTTTGCTAAAGAAAATTTAAAAGTTAGCAAACCCGAGTTAAGTGCATTTTCTCGTAAACCTGATCATAAACATTACCGGGAATGTAAAGACCAGTTTTTGCGTAATTTTTTACAAGGCTTAGATCATTTATATCACGTTAAAAGGCGTGCAAAAGCACAAGCTGCGAAAGAAGGTGCTGAACAGGCTCAGAAAGATACGCCAAAAACAAATTACGGCACGGCGAAACCTAATGCCAGTAAAATATATGTAAATCCTAATATAAAACCTGTTGAAAAAGCGAAAACTGATCGTAAAGTTTTAAAGTTAAAGCCTGAGCAAATTTGGGGAAAAGATAAATAATTGCTATAACCCTAACTAAGGTTTTATAACGATTTACAATAAGCAGGTGTAACTATGACAGTTTCAAAAATACTCCCTTCTTGGTTTAAGCCTTTTGCCATTGTTTCTTTAGTATGGAACTTAATAGGGATACTGGCTTTTGTTGCACAGGTATTGATGACACCAGAAGCCTTAGCTGCATTGCCCCAAGGAGAACAAAATTTAATCGCTAATACACCTTTATTAGCTACCATTGCTTTTGCTTTTGCGGTATTTGGTGGTGTTATTGGTTGTCTGGCTTTGTTGATGAAAAAAACAAGTGCAATTACCTGGTTTACCTTTTCATTACTTGGTATTGCCGTACAAATGTTTCACGCATTTTTTATGCTAAATTCCTTTGCTGTATTTGGCCCCGGCGGTTTAATTATGCCAATAATGGTTGCTGTTTGGGCAATCGCTTTACTGACTATCGCAAGAAAAGCAAAATCAGAGAATTGGCTTAACTAAGTTTACTAGTTATTAAGTGCTGTGAAGTTGAAGTTTGCAGCATTCAACTTAAATTGTTATAGCACTCCCTTAACGGCTATAAATTTCTTTGTTTAGATCCCACCCACACCCACACCCATATCCGAATCACTTGTCTTAGCATTACTTCCACTAGAGCTTGCTAGAACTTGCTATTAGTTTTAGTCTTTGTTATTGGTTTAAATGACTATGGTAGGGTTTAACATTAGTATGTATAAGAAGCTGGTTTTAACATTTTCATTACTGTTGGTTTGTTCAACAGTTTGTGGGCAGTGGTATAAGGAAAGTTTTAAAGTCATGGGTACTCAAGCCCATGTTGAGTTTTGGTTAGCCCCCGAGCAATCAATACAAATCGCTAGGGTATTAATTGAGGCAGTAAAAGATGAAATGCATCGCATTGACAAAGAAATGAGTCCCTACAAGGTGAACAGTTTATTAAGTGTTATTAATCGACAAGCAAGTATAAGCCCCGTTAAAATATCACCTGAACTTTTTGAGTTATTAAAAGTATCCTCTGAAGTGTCGAAGTTAAGTGATGGTGCTTTTGATATAACCTTTGCATCTGTCGGTTATAAATATGATTATCGAGCCAGTAAAAGGCCAAAAAAAGAAACTATAGCAAGCGCTTTATCGTCAATTGATTATTCTGCGGTTATTTTGGATGAGAAAAACTTAACGGTTAGTTTTAACCAAGCAGCGATAAAAATTGACTTAGGCGGTATTGCTAAGGGCTTCGCTGTTAAGCAATGTTTGAACATACTTGCTAGCAATGGGGTTGAACATGCTTTAGTTAGTGCCGGTGGGGATACTGCTTTAATTGGTGATCGTTTAGGAAGAGACTGGTTAGTTGGCATAAAACACCCAAGAGCCGAACATAAGACAGCGGTACAAATTCCTTTGAATAACGAGGCAATTTCAACTTCAGGTGATTATGAACGATACTTTATTGAGGATGGCGTCAGGTATCATCACATCATTAATCCAAAAACTGGCGATTCAGCACGTAAAGTGGTTAGTGTTTCCATTATTGGTAAAGATGCCACTTATGTCGATGCGTTATCAACGACAGTTTTTGTCATGGGGCTGTCAAAAGGCATGGCACTCATTGATAAGTTATCCGGCTATGAGGCAATTATTATTGATAATCAACAAACAATGCATTTTTCTAAAGGCTTACAACAAAATTAGCTCACTAGACTTTAACTGTAGGTGAAAAGCATTTAAAAGTTAAAGTTAAAGCTAGATAACTTGCTGATTTATATCATTAAATAATAGCTTGAAAAGCGGTTAACGAATCTAACATCACCGAATTACCAAGGCCTTGGCCGGGGACTATATTTGTAAACTGCCCTTGTTCACCATGTAATGCCATATAGTTTAGTAGCACGGTTTCTACTAGCAGGTTGACATTATTTGCTGAAGGCGCTGAAGCGGTTTCAACAGAGGCATCAGGACGCATAAAGCCTATTTGTTGTTGTATGGCCATTTGGTCGCTATTTGCTCCCGTCAGTTGAGGTTTACCTGAAGGGTTAAATACTAAGAAAAAGGAAGCGCCTGTGGAGGAATTATCACCTGTCCATTCGCCTTTTCCTCTCCCTTCAACAGAGTCGTCAATTCGGCCATTACTCGCAACCGAGCCATCACTGAAAACATACATCATTAATGGTTGGTTTTTACGTGCAGCATATTCAAGACAGGCACCCATGCAGCGCCCAGCACGTAAATCTCTTAATTCTCCCGTACCACGATCACCAGTGTGGTAGTCAAAGCCCCCCATAGTGACAGTACCAGCACCAGAAAAACCGTTGACGACAAGCTTCATAATAGAGGCTGTTTTTTGGAATTCATTTTCAGAGTCAAATTCATTTAAGGTAAATATGCCTCCTGGACCAACTATATCTGGATCTAACAAGGGGTTCAGTGTTGAGGGATCGCCAAACCTGTCGGCTAAATCAGCACTTTTAACATAACCACAATTGATCATATCTTTAATTACATCATCACGGGTAACTTGGGTATTAACTGACGCCATTTTTTGAGCACTCACTCTTTGTATGCTTTCCATCACCGCAACAGCGTCGCTTTGGGAAAGTAAACTAAACAGATCACCAACATCAACTAAGCCTGTGACATCGGTAGGGCGATCAATTTTCGTTGGTCTTTTTGCCAAATTAATAAAGCTTGCTGGCGCCATTGAGTTGCCACCGGAATCAGTATTTCTCGAACCGATCAGTGGCATTAATGAGCCATCTGCTCCTGCTGCTGCAATTGCATACATAGGGTTGTGAGGATTATTACTGGTATCATTGTCTGAGCGGTTGGGTATTACCGCACCATTTATTTTACCCGCCGTTTCAGGGGAAACTTTCTCTAAAATCCCACGTAAAAATGCCGAGTCAGAATGAAAAGCTAAGCCAAGACTGGTATCGATAAAGTCGGATAAATTACCGTCCGGATTCGAGATTGAAGGTACCATGTCACCGGGTAGGCCAAGTTTGTTATACCCTGCGGTTGAAAGGAAGTCGAGTTGTCCTCCTGCGCCACCCACTAAAACATTGGATCCTGAAATATTAGCTCCACCGGCTAAATCAAAACTAATAAAGGGTATTTTACCAGCACCTTGAACATTGATGCCACACGAATCCCTAAGCGCTTGAATATCAGGTGAGAGAGTTCCGTGAGCCTGCTTTGGATTGGCAAACATACTTAATAATGATAATCCTGCAACAGCATGGCCACCTGTTCGAAGTCCAGAAGCGATAAAGTCTCTACGTGTCATTGGTTTTTTATGATCGCCATAGAGTAAAGGGCTGTTTAGATCAAAATGTTTATTCTTTCTCATGTTGCTCTCTTTATGTTTAGCTCTATTTACTTAGCTCTCATCTGCTCAATTATTGAATTAACATTACTGCACTGGCTAAAACCGCGGTACAACTTGCTTTTGCGATTGCTTTTGTTCGATCGGTATCACAATTATTTCCACAAGAAGATAATCGTGTAATTAAACTATCCAACTCATTATATACAAGTGTTTTATTAGGTTGGCTCGACAAGTCTAATGGCATAAGTTGTGATAACAATGGGTTGAGCAAATTACTCCTACCTGTTGCATCTAAAGCAATATTGGGTTGTTTGGTAAAATCAACATTAGGAAACCAGGTGTTTCTCAAGGTATTATCTTCAATAGCACTATTACAATAAGCAATGGCTAATTGGGTTATACCCATTTGTTGGGCGGAAATAAACGTTTCAATATCTTCTAGGTTAGGTAGTTGTCGTTGTATTAATTGATAAGTGGTAAATACACTTTGAATATTTTGCTTAACCCCAGTTAAGCTACTCATGCTGGCATTAATTTCTGCAAAATTTCTTAAACCAAGCTCAGGGCTTTGTGAGCTCGACGGTATTTCATCGGCAATAATTATTTCACCTGGTATTTTAATATTGGTATGTTCTCCAAGTTGTTCAAACGTTAAGAAGAACTCGTCTTGATTTGGTCCTTTTTCAAGGCCAATAATTGTACCTAAAGGTGATAACGGAAATAGCTCTGATAAGTTTTGACCAGCACTAACCGTTTCTTCTAAATGACTATAAGCTTGTCCCTGTATACTTTCTTTACCATTAAGGCCGATACGTAACCCCTTAATATCAATAGCACCAGATGGAGATAGCCCATCTAAATTAACCACACTAGGGTTAATAAATAGATAACTGTAATTATCAAATTGACTTACTTCAAATAATACATAGGTATTGGCTAAATCAATGAGTTCACCGATAGAAAATAATAAAAAGAATTTTTCACCAACACCAACATCAAAGTTTTGGCTGATTTGACTTTGCTCTAAGGCTCTATTGTAAATTGCTAGCAAGCGAATGTTTCCTTGCCATGTATGATTATTAGAAGCTTCATTTCCTAAAATCAAAGCAAAACTATCATCCCATGAAGCGATAGGTGAAATAGTTTCATCATTAGCTTCAATTAACTTTGAATTTACATATAAACGGCGACCATTAGTTGGATCAAACGTTAATACAACATGTTGAAGAGTTGCTTGAAGAACCTCATCAGCATCGGGAGTGGATAATGCGGGTTCACCATTTATAGAGCTATTTTCATTACGTAATAAAAAATTATAATTGTATTGTGTTTGTCCTAAGGTAAAGTTACGCTCTGAATCCCCTGCTGAGTAGGTAATGATTCTGGCGGGACCTTCTTGTACGACATTGTTAGGTGTGAGCCAAGCTTCAATAGAGAATTCACCAGTAGAGGTGATCAAATTATGCAATTTTTTACTGTTTGCTGTACTTGCCTGCGCTTTACCGTTGGTAAAAGATAACCCCCAAGAACCTAGCCATTCAATATCACCAGATAAATTCAAATTAGCCGCAGGGGAAATACCAGAGGTATCGTAGGCAGTATTGCCTGTGCCTGTTTTAAATTGGTATAACGCGATAACATCGGATTCATAGCGTCCGCCACTTGAAGCAACAATTCCATCCGTTAATAATAACGATTTTGACACCACCATCTCTGGAGATATTTCGTTTACGGCTATTTCATTACTAAAAGCTTCTATTGCAGTCTTCATCTCATTACTGTTTTCTTGACAATTTGACCAACAATTATGAAACTCGTTGCCTAAACGTAAAACAAGTCTTGAGCTTACTGGCTCATCAAGGTTAATAACACGTTTTACCGACTCATAAGATTGTTCAAGGTCATCACTCGCAAAAAACGGTGATTGAGCAAAGTCCGCTGACTCGCTATGACACGCAGCGCAATAAGTCGTTAACAAGGGGTAAACTGTTGTCAGGTATAAACCAGTATCAGCGGGGAAAGTTTTACTGCTGCCGGGAGTTCTAACCACTGGAGGTGTTAAATCAATGGTATTAGCCGTACTGACTCGTTCATCTGCCCAAAGCTTTATCCATTGTTGCATGGTTTCACCACATGCAGCATCACTTTCCAACCAACAATTATGGCCATTGGCTACTTTCTCTACTAAGCGGGATTGCTCTGGGTTGGATAAATTGACTAATGGGTTCGAGGCCGCATAAGCATTATTTACATTATTTCTACTGGCAAAGTAGGGGGCTTGCTCACCTTCAGTATGACAAGTACCACACTTGTCGCTAGTAGAGATGTTATCCCAAAGCGCCGTTTTATATTTCTGAATATCTTCGGTTAAAGGAGCGGGGCCAGTATATGTACCCGATTGATTATCATCTAAAAGAGGGGGCTGTGTTTCAACAGTTGATTCACCACAACCTGAAATAAAAATGTTTACAATGAGTAACGGTAAAACTCCCCGTAAAAAAAATGTATTTTTAAGCCTGTTTATATAATAAAAACTCATCATTAATCCCCCATACAATATGCGCCAACTTCAGCAAAAACTCGCTTTAGCTGGTAGGAATTTTGTTTGAAATACTCCGTCGTATTATTGATTTGTACTAAATCTTCATTGCTTTCTGCATCACGTAAACAAACGGTTTTAAATACTTTTTTGACTTGGCATTGTGCGAAGGCTTGGCTGTTAGCTAGTTCTTCACCTAAGGATTTTGCCCCCACTCCTTTGCCAATAATTGAAGGGTCCCAACCCAATCTTTGATTAGCGCCTTCTCGCCAATAGTTTTGCCATTGATCATCGGGAGTTACAAAGCCGTAGGGGAAAGTGGTTGCATTGTTATGATATTTAGCTTGTACGCGGCTGCCTGTAGTAGAGTCTAATGTACCTTGGGGGTTGTAGCTAATAGCGCCGGAGTCACCGTTTGGATCATTTATAGGGTCAAAGTCGTAATCATAATAGGCAAATGCTTGTGCAAGAGGATCCATTCCTGAATGACAGCCAATACAATTATTTAAGAATAATCTGCTATCACCCCCCGGACTACGACTAACATCTTGTCTTATCCTATCAGGGGATAGAGTAATGTCCTTTAACGGCTCTAAATCAGTGCACAAATGATTCATCAAAGTAAAACGTAACATTGCCCTATTAGTGCCTAAGTAAAAAAATGCTTTTGCAGAGGCTCTAGTTGTTAACACCCCTGCTGTAGCTGATGCAGGTAAACCATTTAGATCAGACTGGTTTTTAGCAATTAAGCCATCAGCTAAGTTAATAAACTCAGCTTCTAGGGCTAAATAGTGATTGTTATTATTTTTGTTGTAAGCGGGTAAATTAAATTCGTCTTTTCCGACGTAGGTGGTATTTGCCTGTAGAATTTGTCTAAAATCAATATCGTCACGCACCATGCCAATAATGGTGGCGCTGTAGTCATTTAATTCAAAAAAAATGTCTTGATCTTTATTTGTCCAAGGAGTGGCAAAAACTTTTAAAGTGGTAGAGTAAAAGTGATGTGACTCCATTGCTTTGTATGCAGCTTCGACAGGTCGGCCATTATCGAGCAAAGCCACCATTTCAGTTAAGATCATTTCATTGGCGGGAACGCCTGAAATTCTATCATGCAATTGTTTGGCTTGCTCTAATGTAGAACCTTGAGCGTTAAGAGAAAACATTAGGAGAATGAGAGTTAACAGCGTTTTAAAATGATCAACGGGTAACTTTAGTAAAATACTCTGATTAGACAATGCTAACTTCATAAACATTTGCTGTAACATCTTCATACAAGCTCCTAGAATATGACCGTTTGAATTTATTAAAATAAATCAATTTAAACAAGTGGTTGGCATATTTTTTCTGTTTTAGTTTATTCGAAAAGTAATATTATCAATTGAAACTTTCAGATTTAACTGCTTATTTTTAGCCCTTGCAATTTTGCGACTCCATGATGATAATGTCAATGTCTAAAATATTGTATTGGTAAATTACGCGGCAATAGGATGAATAATCTATTGTATGCAATAAACATCAAGGGAAAGATGCATGAATCCGAAGATATGTTGTAGCGGACTTGCTCTAATTACATTACTGCTTTGTGGCTGTGAAACCGACACTCTGCAAAGGGATGAACAGGCTGATCCCGTATTAGTTGAATACCCTGTTGTCTATATACAAAGAGATGTTATAGATGATGAGGATGACCAAAATCCAGAACTGGCTAGGTTTTCAGCTTTCGATCCCACTATTTTTAATTCAGGTGCCGCACTTTTTTATAAGAAAAATGCCTTTACCGATTCTCCTAGCCTTGATATATCGGCGTCATTATTTGGTGAAAATCAAAAAATTGATATTCGCGATCTTAAAGTCTCAGATGATGGTCAACAATTTTTAGTGGCTATACGCGCACCTGAAGTTGAAAACGTTGATGATGATCAGCAAGCCAAATGGAACATTTGGTTATATCAACTTGCCACGGGACAGTTTGAAAGAATAATAAAGAGCGACATTATTGCTGAGCAAGGTGATGATCTTATGGCCTCTTTTTTGCCTGATGGTCGAGTTATTTTTGCTTCTACTAGACAAAGGCTTTCAAGGGCAATATTACTCGATGAAGGAAAACCTCAATATTCTGCCACTAACGAAAGAAACCGAGACAGTGCTTTTAACCTTCACATTATGAATGCTGATGGCACAAACATTAATCAATTAACCTTTAATTTAAGCCACGATTTTTATCCTCTAGTACTGCAAGATGGCCATATTCTTTATAGTCGCTGGGACGCAATGGGGGGTAATCAACAAATTAATTTATACCGCATGAACCCTGATGGCAGTGAAAATGAATTAATTTACGGTTGGCATTCACATCAACTGTCTGTTGATAATGAAAACGAAAATATTGAATGGTTAAAGCCCCAACAACTGCCAAATGGCGATATTTTACTATTATTAGCTTCAAATGAAGAAACTGCTTATCAGAAAAGGCCGGTAATAATTAACATTAATGATTATATCGATCAAAATCAGCCGGTAAATGGCAATACATCACAAAACTCATCGCTATCTAAACTTTTTTCAGAAAATGATATAGATTTTAATTTTTCAGAGCAACTTTCATTATCTGGACGGATTAGCCATTTGTTTCCTCTGCCGGATAACAGCGAACGTTTCCTCATCAGTTGGGATTTATGCCGTGTAATTGTCGATGGCCTTATCAGAGCGTGTGGTCAATTAACCGATGAAGAATTTAATAATCAGGACTTAATTGCTGCAGAGCCATTATATGAATTATGGTTATTGAATAAGCAAAATAATACCCAACAACTTGTTGCAAAGTCTACTGAGGGTAAAATGCTTACAGAAGCTATTGTAATGCAACCTTCGAATAGACCAAGTACATTTATTGCCGATAAAATCATTGGCAATGAATTAGATGCTGAACTGGCAAATCAGCAGTCAGGCGCAATTCATATTCACAGTGTTTATGATTTTGATGGACAAGACATTTCAATAAATGAAAACAATAGCTTAGGTATTAATCAACTTAAAGATCCTTCATTAACTTTAGCCACTCAGCTACCAGCACGTTTTCTGCGGGTAATCCGAGGTGTTCCTATGCCACCTCGTGAAGTTAGAGCCGTCGATAATACTGACTTTGGCCGAAGTAATAACCAGTTAATGCGTGAAATTATTGGTTATACGCCAATCCAACCAGACGGTTCAGTGAAAGTTAAAATTCCAGCAAATGTACCACTCGCCATTAGTGTATTAGATGAAAATGGACAACGTATTGGCGGTCGTCATCGACAATGGATAACAGTAAGAGCAGGAGAAACCTTAGAGTGTTTAGGTTGCCATACTGCAAACAGTGAATTGCCTCACGGCCGCCGAGAGGCACAGGCTCCGAGTATTAATTTTGGCGCAAGCGTTGGCGGATTACCGTTTCCTAATACCAGTGCTTTAATTGTACCTGAACAAGGCCAAACTATGGCTCAGGCAGATGAAATGGTTAACGGTTTAGGTCAACTTAGCGCTGATATAATATACCAAGATATTTGGACAAACCCCCAATTATCAATAAGTAACCCTGAGATTGCTTACCGGTATTCTTCTCTTAATAGTCAAAGCCCTAATGGCGCTGAATGTTATGAACAATGGAATGCCTATTGTCGTATTCAAATTAATTACATTGAGCATATTCAGCCACTCTGGCAATTAACAAGGGAAGTTTTTGATGTTGAAAGCCAAGCGTTATTAAAAGACAATACCTGTGTTAACTGCCACCAGCCATTAGATAAAGATAATCTTGCACAAATACCTGCCGGACAATTAAATCTATCAAGTAGTATTTCCGCAGATGAACCCGCGCATTTAACCAGTTATCGAGAGCTATTCTTTAATGATGTTGAGCAAGAAATAATTGATGGAATTCTTGTTAATAAGCTGATTGAAGTTTTAGATGACAATGGCAATATTGTTTATGAAGTTGACGCCGATGGCGAGTTTATTTTAGATGGGCAAGGTAACCCAATTGCTGTATTAACTACAGTTGGTGTTGCTAATATACTGTCAACGAATAGTGCAAGTTCAAGTGGCCGTTTTTTTGAGCTTTTTAATATGCTTAATTCAGGCGCTGTTAATCACCAAGGTATGTTAACAAAACATGAATTAAAACTGTTAAGTGAATGGTTGGATATTGGTGCACAATATTACAATACGCCTTTTTATCAACAAGATTAACAGATAACAACCACTAAAAATAATGATGAGACTGGGAATAAAAAGGAAATTAATGCTTAATTTTTCACTTCGCTACTTGGTAATGGCTTTGATTATTTTATTCAATATTACAGCTGTTGCTGAAGAAAAGTTAGTTGCCTTACAAATAGATGTTCCATATGTTGAACTCTTTTCAGGCCCAGGAATTGGTTACCCAGTGCTTCATATTGTTGAAAAGGGGGAGACGGTAAATGTACTTATTAAAAGGACTTCATGGTTAAAAGTGCAAGATAAACGGGGCAATATCGGTTGGTTACCTCAAGCTTCTTTATTTGGCTTAAGCCAACAAGGAACTCAAGTTGAACAGCGTGAAATAACAAATGATGACTTTATTTTAAGAAATTATGAAGCTGGTGTAATGTATGGTGATCTGTCTGGTGCAAATTACTATGATATTTATTTAGCTTATAATTTTTCTAGGGTATTTAATGGCCAAGTTTCTATTGGTAAAGGCTTAGGAGATATTTCCGATAGTACGTTGTTTGAAGCAATGCTAGTGGCTCAACCTTTACCCAATTTATTGGTTGTACCCTATGTTGGCATTGGCGGCGGTATTATAAAAACCAGTCCTCACAGTATATTAGCAGATGCACAAAGCCGACAAAGTACCTTGATGAGTGCAGCTGTTGGTTTTAAATATTATTTGGCTCGAAACTTTTTATTAAGAGCAGAGTATAAATATTCACTCGCTTTAACAGACAGAGATGATAATGAAGAGATTAAAGTATGGAAATTAGGTTTCAGCGTGTTTTTTTAACCGTTTGGGTGTTATTGAGTGTTTTTGCTTTTAACAGCAATGCAGCAGATGAAAGCATTTCCAATACAGACTTAAAGATTAAAGCCGACATTGAAAGACGTATTGTTCTTGACGATGTACTTGATAATGAGAACTTCGAAGTAGGATTTCAAGCGGGTGTAATTGCTATTGAAGATTTTGAAAGTAGTGCATGGCTAAGTGGTCATTTTGCTTATCACATTACTGAATTTTTTTATGTAAAAGCGAATTACGGTAAAGCAAAGGGAGGCGAAACAAGTTTTGAAAAGCTGACAAATACCGCTCCTTTATTAACAGATGAACAGCGTGAATTTACCTATTATGGTCTGAATATTGGTTATAACTTAATGCCTGGAGAAGTGTTTTTAGGGCGAGATTATGCATTTAATAGTTTATTTTCTATAGAACTTGGAGCAGGTAGTACAGAGTTTGCTGGTGATGATAATTTTACTGTTAATATTACGGCTAATTATCGTGTCTTTATGACAGACTACCTAGCATGGGATATTGGCATGACAGATTATATTTTTGATACCAAGGTTATTGGCGAAACAAAAACCACCCATAATTTGAACTTTACTACAGGTATCTCATTTTACTTTTAACGTTCTATGCCTTTAAACGTTAAATAATGAATCACAGGAGTCGTTATATGAAAGTTATTCAAGGTCAATTGAGAATTAGTGTATTAGTTGTTATTTTACTCTCTCTATTTTGTTCTTTAAACGCTAATGCATTAAAGATTGGAGACATGGCGCCTGACTTTACCTTGAAAAGTCTTGAAGGGACCAATCTAAAATTGGCGGAGCAACAAGGGCAAATAATTTTACTTAATTTTTGGGCTTCTTGGTGTGGGCCTTGTCGACAAGAAATGCCAATACTACAAAAATTGCATGAAAAATATCAAGAACTAGGTGTTGCTGTTTGGGGAGTGAATGTTGAACAAGAAAACCAAGCAGGTCGTGACTTTCTTGACGATCTCAATTTAAGTTTTCCAATATTTTTTGATGAAACAAATGCCATATCAGCTAACTACAATGTTGAAGCGATGCCTACTACCGTATTGATCGACCGTGATGGTAAAGTTCGCTATGTATTTCGAGGCTTTAAAAAAGGTTATGAAAAAAAATATGCTAAAGCGATTAAGCAGTTAATAAGGGAATAAACCATGAAACACAACATAATAAAGTTTTCTAATTTACTGGTGTTGGTATTAGGCTCTCAATTATTTGGTTGTGCACAATTATCCATTGAACCATGGGTTAAGCCCTACGAAAGACAACATTTAGCCGATCCTATTATGCGCGCAAATCGTCATCCTATTGCCAATATGCATGTTGCTCATGTTTATGAAGCAAGAGAGTCTGCTCGAGGCTCTGAAAGTACTGGAGGTGGTGGTTGTGGTTGTAACTAGCGAACAGAATGAATTTATTATAAAAATTGAGAATGTCATTGCTAAAGTTTACCGGTACCTTTTGATTAATACCGTATTTCTGCTATCACTTTTAGCTGTTTTTAGTGTTTCAGCTGCAGTATTAGATGCTGATCGGGCTGATGTGCTTTACCATAGCTACGATGGTGGTGGAATGAAAATAGATGGTCCTGCCATTCTTCTTCGTAAAAAAGCCAGTGAATCAGTCGCTTTTTCTGCTTATTATTATGTTGATATGATCTCTTCTGCATCAGTTGATGTCATGAGTACTGCTAGTCCTTATTCAGAAGAGCGTATTGAAGGTCAACTTGGTATTGAGTATTTACTAGATAAAAGTGTTATCGCCTTTACCCTAAGACAAAGTGATGAAAGTGATTATTTGTCGAAGTCTTTCAACCTTAATATCTCCCATGATACTTTTGGTGATTTAACAAATCTTAACTTAGGCCTTGCCTTTGGTGATAATGAAATTGGCCGAAATGGCGATGAGAACTTTGAAGAGCATAGTCAACAATTTCGAATTCGTGCAGGTATTAATCAAATTATTACCCGCAATTTAACTCTAGGACTAACTTTTGAAGCTGTAGCAGACGAAGGTTATTTAAACAATCCCTATAGAACAGTGCGCTATATAGATAATTCAGTACCTTCTGGCGTAGGTTATCAAAGTGAAGTGTACCCACAAACGCGTAATTCATTTGCCAGTAAATTATCCTTAAGTTATTACTTACCCTATCGGGCTGCGTTGTTTGTTAATGCTAGGCACTTCAGTGATAGCTGGGAAATTGACTCAAATGATGTTGAGTTTGGCTATCGTCACCCTCTGGGTAATACCTTGGAATTAGAATTCAAAGTACGTTTTTACCAGCAAACCCAAGCAAGCTTTTATAGTGATCTTTTTCCATATCAAGATGCACAAAATTACTTAGCAAGAGATAAAGAGCTAAGTGCTTTCAGTGATATTACCCTTGGCATGGGGATTACCTATGTATTACCTAAAAAATACTCTATTGCTGACTGGGATTCAGAAGTGTCTTTTCAATGGGATCATATCGCATTTGATTATGATAACTTTCGAGATCCGACTGCCGAAGGTGGAATAGGCGCAGAACCTTTTTATGGTTTTTCGGCCAATGTCATTAGAGTTTTTTTTAGCTTGTACTTTTAAGGAAATGAAAAATCATGGAAAGCGTTAAAATATAATAAGAGCTTATTTTTCATTTTATTGTACCAAATAGCTGTTGTGAAACATCGAATGTTTTAAAGTTAAATCAAGGTTTAAAAATGAACGTATATTTATTTTCTCAAGTCGTTAAACGACTATGTTTATGTCTTTTGTTTAGTTGCGCCTGTGTTATGGCTGATAATGCCGACTTAACAAATAATTTAAAACCCAATAAAGAGTTAGCAACGGAGCTTGAACAGCTTAAAAGTGAAATATTAAAGCTCAATAGGGAACTTTTTATTTTAGAAGAAGATTTGTTATTCCCCGCAAGTACACAAATTGCCGTTTTTGTTTCGGTTGATATAGGACGGTTTTTTACCATAGACAGTGTTGAATTAAAAATAAATGAAAAAGATGTTGTTGGTTTTTTATATACGGAACAACAAAGGAAGTCATTAGAGCAGGGCGGAATTCAACGCTTATATTTAGGTAACTTAAAAATGGGGACTCATCAGTTAACAGCTATTTTTACAGGGCTTGATGGCGAAGGAAGAACGACTAAGCGAGCAATAACCCATCAATTTGAAAAAGATGATGAGACGGTGATGATTGAATTGAAAATAGAAGATCATTTAAGTAATTATCGAACTGAAATTGTTGTTGAAGAATGGGTTTTATAACTCATTATGTTTGAAAATGAAGTGAATGAGTCCATCATAGTGTTAATAAAAAACGCTAGCTGTAGCATGCTGCTTGTCTTGCTCTGTTTTATGAGTCTGAGTATCATTGCTAATGAAAAGTTATCGACGATTGACCCAGACAGAGAAATTAATAAAACTGTTTATGACGAAAAGCTGTACCGACAAGCATTATACTTTTATTTTCAAGCAGATTACACACAAGCACTTAGACAAGTAAGTATTAACAAAATCAGGTTAGGAAGTCTTAATTCAAAGGGTAGACTATTCACGGCAGGACTAGAGCTTGCTGTTGGGCTTCAACATCAAGCAAGAAATACTTTATTAACGTTTCAAAATGATGTTGAAAATAGCCTAGTGTTCGAGAAGTATAATAAGAGAACAGGTCAGTTTACCCAGCAGAATGAGTTATTATTGGTCGCGCTTTTGCAACTTATAGAACAAAACATTCAACAAGGACAATTATCACAGGCAAAAGAAAACCTACAACATATTGAGCAAATACCTACTCAATATTATCAACAATACCATGTTCTTAGCCAATTGGCTTATTGGCCTGAGTCCCCAAAATTGCTTTCTCCTTTTTTAATTGCAGACAGCGAAAATCAGAATATTGAAATAACCTCACCTTATATTCAAATGAATAGGGCATTAAGGTATTTTGAAAAAGCAGAATATGACTTAGCTATCCCATTATTATTGACACTAAAAAATCTGCATTGGCAAAACAATGATGTCAGCTTTTGGCAGTCGTTATTTAATCGTTCACCCGACAATGCCTTAAGTATTGATGAAAGAGGAAGTGAAGGTGTAGATAAAAACGATCAACGCATACAAAATCAAGCGGTTAATGATTATGCTCGGTTGTTACTGGCTCAACTTTTTGTCAGCCAAGAGAACTATCAAAAAGCTTTTAATGAGCTAGAGTCATTCCCTGAACATAGCCCCTATGCTGAGTCGGCATTGTTTCTTTTTGCTTTTTCTGCACAAAAAATTAAGCAATATACCATTGCATTAAACTTGTTCAATTTACTCACCAAAGAATATACCTACTCAAACCTTGCATGGCAGTCGGGTCAACTATTAGCCTCTCAAATTACTGAACAAAAGTCCTTAGCTCAAGGACTCGCTTTATATCAACAAATGGATGAATTTTATCAAGATAGACTGCAAAGCTTAAAGCTGTTTGAGGCGAATTATAATGACAGTATTAACTTACTAGCTTTTTCAAACCATAAGACAAATAAAAGTCCCCCTAGCAATATAATGCAGCTGTCGTCCAATGAGCAGTATATGCCTGATTCTAAGTGGTTACAAAAAGCCTTAAGTGACGTTGAACTATCAGGCATATACCACGAATTAATTGAGCTAGACATTCTTGAGGAACATATTAAGCAACTACAAAAGAAGAATTATTGGCTAGCCGATACCATTTCTTTGAATCAGCAAAGAAAAAGTAAAGTCGCTAAACAACAAGCACAGAAAAACTATCACGAGGAATTGCAAAAACTAACACATTCAAGGGATAACCTTCACCAACAGTTACCGGATGATAAAAATGTTAAAGATAACCAAGTGTTCGCTGACAAGGTTGAACGCAAACTGTTAACCCGCATAGAAAAAAGCCAGAGTATCATTAATAACTTGGTTGGACATAAAAACACTGACAGCTATCAAACTCGTTTAAACCGTGTTGATGGTGTTTTAGCCTGGCAGCTTAATCAATCTTACCCACAACGTAGGTGGCAGCACCAAAAACAATTAAAACAAATTGATCACTTACTTGTTCAGGCAAATAACCAGTTAGTGCATTTTGAGTCTTTGGCTAAGTCTAACAATAGGCTTAAATTATTAACAGGTCGACAACAATCAGCGCAGCAACAAATATCAGTATTATTATCATCAGTTAAAACACTGCGTGCTCAAAAAAGTGAAAACATTCGAACAAAGGTAGCATCGTTCGTTATGAGACAGAATACATTACTTAAGCAGCATTCGCTTGCGACTAAAAAGGCGATGGCGACTGTATTGGAGAAAATGCTTCAGCAAGACAAAAGAATTGAAAAACAACTTGTGCCTGACGACATGAATACAGTGAGGGCAGAGTTTTGAGTGATAAAAATATTGCTAGGATGTTTTTATTATTTACAAGCTTTTTTGTTGTTGCTTGCCAGATGACATCGCCAGGCGAGAGCCAGGAAACAAGTAAAAGAGCAACATTATTAGATTTAGCTCAATCTCAAGAAAATATCCTGTTTGATGACTTACAGTTATCAAAAAAACAACGAGAAGATAAACTGGCAAAAATTTATCAATCCATCTTAACTCTTTCTCCAGACCCTCAAGTTCGTACTCAAGTAGAGTATCGTTTAGTACAAATGGATTCAGAAGCATATGAAAACATTGACTTTGAAAGTTTAACACAAGAACAATTGGATAATAAACTTAGCGAACTTGTTAGTAAATATAAGAATTTATTAACAAGTTATCCTAATAAAACTGAGAATGAATTTATTCAGTATCAATTAGCGAAAGCATTAGATTTACAGGGCAGGTTAGATGAAAGTTTAACCGTTATGGAATCATTATTATCCCACTATCCTAATAGTCAATTTTATGCTGAATTGAACTTTAGACGAGGAGAAATTTATTATAATCTCGCTGATTATTCTGCTGCATTTTATGCTTATCAAAATGTTAATAATTTAAAAGGTGATGAGAAAAATAGTTCGAAATATCAGCTGAATAGTTTATACATGTCAGGGTGGGCATTATTTAAACTAGATAAGCTTGCTGAGGCTGACATTAAGTTTATTCAAGTGATAGATTTAGTCATTAAGAATGAAAAAAAGGAATTTTATCCTGATGATTTTAGTTTTGAGCTATTAAACAGTCATCAATTAAACTTAGTCATAGATGCACAACGTATTTTAAATATTTCTTTGAGTCAGCAAAATCAATCTCAATCTCTACTTTCATTAATCAATGCACAGTTGGCTAATAAACAAGGGCATTTATATTTATACCAACACATTCTCTTTAAGAACTTAGCAGACTTCTTAATAGAAAAAGAACTAGAGCATGATGCGGAACAAACTTATTTAGCTTATATCAATGCTTCAAAGCATAAAGCTTCAATACAAAGAGCTTCAAATAATGGGCAGCAAAACTCGGCATATTTATCAGAAATTTGGTCTGCTAGGTTTTCAATAGAGTTATTAAGCTTATACAAAAAGCAAGGGAAGTATAAAGCAATACGATCACTAAAAGAGCGGTATGTACTTGATTACGGTCTAGATAGTGAAATGTTTCTTAAAGCAGCCAATTATCAGCGAGATGAGCTTTTACCGAATTTACTTTTATTTAGTTATCAACATTCAAGATCACTTTATGCAAAAGCTCAAGCAATAAAGAAAACTCAACCGAGAATAAATGCTTTTAAAGAAACAGCTCTTTGGTTAAAAGAGTATTTGTCGATTGGTAATCACCCGCAAGCTAAAGTATTGTTGACAGAAGTTACTGACTCTTTATTGCGGGATGAGTTTCTATTTGCCGAAGCTAATTTTGAAGCTCAAGAATATCAACAAGCACTTAACAGTTATCAACGAATTGCTTATCAAACTCCAATAAAACAAGGCAGTGATCTAGTTAGTCTTTCAGGTAAAGTAGCAGGAGAAATGAAATTTCGTTTAGAGGCTGCTTATGCTGCGACTATAACGATACAAAAAATAATATCAAAGACATCTGAAGACGCAAGAACATCCAAGTCCAATACCAGAGTAAATAATGATACAGATGAAAACTACCAAGCATTGTTAATTGAACGTACACGGTTAAATACTCTTTTTATAACAACATATCCTCATGATTTTCGTGCCCTTGATTTAGCTATATTTGAAGCTCAATTTGCTTTTAAATCTTTAGATTATTCATCAGTAGAATATTTTAATGATTTTGTTTTACATCGTTATAAAGCTGATTCTGCATCGGTTGCATTAAACAATAAGTTACCTGTGTTAAGTGCTAAAGGGAAAAAACATGTAGAAATTGCCAGTCAATTACAAGCGAATGCACTTTATAAGTTAGCTAATTATGAGGCGGCTGAACTCAGTTATATTTTAGCGTTACGATACGTCAAAAAGGAGCAAGGAATTTGGTCTCAAATGAAGACGTTATTAGCTTCGTGTATCTATTTTCAAGGACAGTTCTTTGAGAAAAGATACTACCAACGAAAACTTGAAACAAGTTCTGATAATCTTGCTTTAACTAATCTACTTGCAGAGCAAGCCATTGAAAATTACTTAAGAATTCATTCAGTTTCCGGTCATTCAACATATGCAATAACAGGTCAATTTGATGCGGCAAATTTATTATTAGAACAAAAGTCTTGGCAGCGTGCTGTTGAAGAGTTAACTGTTTTTAAGAAACGATACCCAAGTCATGAATATTCAACTTCAATTCCAGCCAAATTAGCGAAATCTTATGAGGCTATGGAACAATGGGAGTTGGCTGCTAACCAGTTATTGTTAATGATCAACCAACCAGTGGTTAAGCCTATTTCAGACACGGTTACACCATTAAGTAATGAAAATCCGACATTGTTGAACCCAAGGTTTAATAGAGAAATTCAATATACCGCTGCTCAATATTATGTCAAAGCGGGTAATATCCCTAAAGCCATTGTTACCTATAGGACATACGCACATACATATCCTAAGCCGTTTGATGTTGCCCAAGAAGTCCGTTTTAAGTTAAGTCTGTTTTATCAAGAGTCTAATCAAATCAATAAGCAGTATTTTTGGTATCGTAAAATTATCAGTTCTCATGATGATCAAATTGACAAAGGAGCTAAACAGCTAACAAGTAATACGCTTTCTCGTTCCACTTATTTAGCTTCCATTTCTGCTTTAGGGCTTGGTAAGGCGCATCAACAAGCATTTAAAAGAGCAAAGCTTAAAAGCCCATTAATTAAAACATTAAAAGTTAAACAAAAAGCAATGAAAACAGCGATTCGCTACTATCAAAAATTATTATCTTATCAATTAACCGATTTTGTACCCAACGCTACTTTTAATTTAGCTGAAATGTATCGACAACTTGCTGCAGATGTTATGTTTTCCGAGCGGCCAAGTGATTTGGATGAATTATCATTAGAAGAGTATGAAATATTACTTGAAGAAATTGCTTATCCATTTGAAGAAAAAGCTATTGAAATCCATGCGAGCAATGCAGAAAGATCTTGGCAAGGTATTTATGATAATTGGGTGGCTAAAAGTTTTGAAGTTCTGGCCGAATTAGATCCTGTACAATTCAATAAACATGAGAAAGTTAACCATGCTGTTTCATCAATACATTAATCAAAATAAAAATCCAACTTCTGCTAAGTTATTGAGGGCGATTTTTAGTAACTGTTGTTTATTTTTCCTCTTGTTTTTGGTTAGTTGCACCTCGGTTAATGAAAAAGCCGAAAATTCGCAAAACGTAAAAAATAACAAAAAGATCACAAACAAAGAAAGAAATGATGATATTAAAATAATATCAAATGAACTGATTGCATTGGTTGAGTCAACACCTGAAAATGGTACGCAAACTAGAGAGCTTAATAAGTTAGATGAAATAGGTGTTGTTCTAAAAAAGAATAACAACTTATATCTAGAACAAATCTCGACCTTAACGATTAATGTGCCTGAAAAAACGAACAAAAACTATCAACAGGCGTTAATCGCCATGAAAAACAAAGACTGGCAAAGCGCTAATCACTTATTTGACCAGGTAATTGTCGCAGAACCCAAGTTATCAGGCAGTTATGTCAATAAAAGTATAATTGCCATGGCACAAAATAAGATGATAATTGCACAATTTAATATTGAGCGAGCAATAAGGGCTAATCCACTTAACCCCTACGCATATAATCTACAAGGGCAGTTGTCTCGACTCAAAGGTGATTTTATATTGTCTGAAAAAAGTTATTTAAAAGCACTGTCTATTTGGCCAGATTATCCAGAAGTTCATTGGAACTATGCGGTATTACTGGAGCTTTATCGAGGGCGTTACTTTGATGCTAAAACTTATTATCTTTCTTATCAAAAGTTATTACCTGACGATAAGCTCGTTAAGCGCTCAATCGCTGGTTTAGAAATTAAAATTGCTAGAGCGGAGAATTAACCCATGATTATAGGTAATAAAAATTATGCTCGTTTTATCAATGTTTTGATCTGTGCTTTCATCGTTTGTTGTTACTTCATTGCTTTTAATTCGTTAGCGAAAACTGAGGTTAATAATCAAGAATCGAAAACAATTAAAAAAGTTCAAACAGAGAAAAAAATAGAGAATAAATCAACAACGATAGTGATCAATTCTCAAGTAAAGGGAACACAAGAGCAACCTAAAGTCTTATATGTTATGCCGTGGCAAGGAACTAAAAAACCGATTGTCATTGATAGTAATAATCAAACCATTGTTATGCCTAAATTTAAGCCGATTAACCCGAAAGAATTTAAAGAAGAAATCAGTCGTTATTATAATAAACATTAAACATTTTAGTCGGTATCGGAATTACCATAATAAGAGATAGCTGACTAATACAAAGAAATATAAGGAATAGAAATGAGTTTTATTGATCCAATTATCGCCTTTTTACAAGATGGCGGTTCGTTTATTTATCCCATTGCTTTAGTTTTAGTTATTGGTTTAGCTATTGCAATAGAGCGTTGGTGGTATTTGAGCACGATGCTAAGAACAAATAACAAAGCTTACGCTTTAGTTAAAGATATATTAAAACAAGGTGATTTAGATAAAATAAGTCAATTAGCAAAGAATAATAGCGCGCCAATTTTTGATGTATTACTCTCTGGTATAACTCGGTTATCTCAAGTAAAGCGACGAGAAGATGTTGAATATGCTATGGAAGAAACCATGATGGAATATATGTTACGCCTTGAAAAGCGAACACCATTTTTAGCTGTGCTAGCTAATATTGCTACCTTACTTGGTTTACTTGGTACTATTATGGGGTTAATAGCTGCATTCTCAGCGGTTGCTACAGCCGATCCAGCCGATAAAGCTACATTACTCTCTGCAAGTATTTCTGTGGCAATGAACACTACAGCTTTTGGCTTAATTACCGCTATTCCACTTATTTTGATGCACGCTAATCTACAAGGGAAAACTGCGGCAATTGTAGATTCTATGGAAATGGCTGGTATTAAATTGTTAAATTCATTGTCATTTAGTCAGCAACCAGAAGAAAATCGTCGTTAATCATGATTAGCCGCCGTCGTCGTCGCCATAAAGCAAAAGATGTTGAGTTAGATATTACGTCATTTATGAACTTGATGGTCATTCTAGTGCCGGTATTATTGCTAGGTATGGTGTTTTCTCAAGTTAGAATTCTCAATTTGCAATTACCAATAAATTCAAATACTGATAGCCAACAAGAAAATGAAGTTAAAAAGAATTTAGAGCTCATAATTAATGAAAATAATTTTGAGCTTAATTACCCCGAAGGTGTTCTATTAAAAAGCTTTCCTAAGAAAGATGAAGAATATGACTTTAGTCTTTTATCTACATATCTGCAGGATTTAAAATTAACTTTTCAACAAAATAATATTGATAAAAATGAAATTACTATTTTACTCGCGCCAAGTGTTAATTATCAAACCTTGGTCTCTGCTATGGACACTGTGAGATCTTTTAAGGCTGTAGTGGCTGCTAATTTGGTAGATGCTGAACTTTTTCCATTCATTTCTTTAGGGGATGCTCCAATAACTGATTTAACACAAAGCATTCCTTCTGAAGGAGCGGATTAATGAAACAGTCTATGAAAGCAAAACGGTTAGCAAAGCATCACAAACGATTTGGTAAAACGGGTCAATTAAATTTAGTTGCGTTGATGGATATATTTACCATTCTAGTCTTCTTTTTAATGGTTAATCAATCAGATGTGAGAGTATTACAAACAACGAAAGAGATAAAACTTCCCGTTTCTTTAGCTGAAGAGTTACCTGCAGAAAATTTAATAATTACCCTACTGCCTAATAATATTTTAATACAAGAAAGAGCTATTTTGGCTAGTAGCCAAGTTATTTCAACAATGAGTGAACCTGAACTAAAAAAACTTATTGATGCAATTAAACAAGAGTTAAATTATCAAACGAGTAAACGAAATAAATTGACTAAAATAGAACAGGAGAAAGGAAAAGCAGTGACCATTATTGGTGATGCCTCTATTCCATATTCACTTTTAAAAGAAATTATGGCAGTCTGTGCTGAAAGTGATTATCGAAACATGTCATTAGCGGTACAGCAAATGTCTGTTAAAGATCAAGGTGAACGTTAATTTATGACCACTTTAGACCTTGATACTAATAATAACGTTAATGATGAACTGTGTTCTTCAGAACAACAAGATATAATTTTTTCCAAAATACTAACTTTCCTTTTGGCGGTTTATATTGTTTTTGGTCTTATTGTACCTTTTTTGGAACGTATCGAAGTTACCCGCGAAGTCCAAGAGAAAATTTCACCTCAGCTGGCAAAAGTAATTTTAAAAAAAAAGCAACTGCCGCCACCTGAAAAAATTAAAGAGCAGGCTAAACCTGATGACATTAAAGTAGAAAAGCCAGATAAAACAATACAGCCGCCTAAAACCAAAAGAGCGATAGCAAAACAAAAAGCTCAGTCTGCGGGACTTGCTGCAATGAAAGATGAATTGTTTGCAATGAGAGACGCTTTTATTATACCTTCGAAAAATGCTCCTTTAGTAAAAGGTAATAATGAAGAAGTTAAAGTTAAACGTAAATTACTGACTAGCAAAGCGAGCAAGCAGAGTAAATCACTGAGGGTCGCGAATGTAACTAAAATGGTTCAAAGTGACGATCTGAGTGGGAAAAAAACCCAAACAATTCGTTTGGCCGCAGAAGAAGTTTTAGTCAATACAACTGATGATACTACTAAACTTGAGAGTAGCGCCAATAAACGCTCAGAAGTGACGTTACGTAGAACATTAGAGCAAAGTAAATCTAGACTTTATGCTCTTTATAATCGAGCGCTTAGAAAAGACCCTTTTTTAAAGGGAAAAGTATTATTTGAAATTAAAATTCAACCTGACGGGATTGTTAGTCAAGTTGTTATAACCTCTAGCCAACTCAACAATAAAAAGTTGGAACGACAACTCACTTTAATTTTAAAATCAATCCGTTTTTCTGCAGAGGAAGTCTCATTAATGACAACTATTTGGGCGATTGAGTTTCTACCAAGTTGAGTTAGAAACTATAACCAAGAGATATATTAATTGTAGTTATGAGTTTAGCTTTATATAGCATTTAGTTATATGAAATGGATTTGTTAGCTAGAAAAAAGAATAACTATATGGCATTATATTGCCAATCATTTTATCAAAGTTAGTGTACATTCAATGAATTTAACTCATTTACAGAAGCTTGAAGCTGAATCCATTCATATTATTAGAGAAGTAGCCGCAGAGTTTGATAACCCTGTTATGCTTTATTCTGTAGGTAAAGACTCAGCAGTACTTTTACACCTTGCTCGTAAAGCTTTTTCTCCTGGAAAAATTCCTTTTCCTTTACTCCATGTCGATACTGATTGGAAGTTTAAAGAAATGATTGCTTTTCGCGATAAAATGGCCAAAAAATATGATTTTGAATTATTGGTTCACAAAAATCCTGAAGGTGTGGCGATGGGTATAAGCCCATTTGTTCATGGTAGTGCTAAACATACCGATATAATGAAAACTCAAGGGTTAAAACAAGCCCTTGATCATTATGGCTTTGACGCTGCTTTTGGTGGTGCTCGCCGTGATGAAGAAAAATCTCGAGCTAAAGAACGAGTGTATTCTTTCAGAGACAAAAATCATGCGTGGGACCCAAAGAAGCAGCGTCCTGAGTTGTGGAATGTTTATAACAGTAAAGTGGATCAAGGGGAGAGTATTAGAGTCTTTCCGTTGTCTAATTGGACTGAGTTGGATATTTGGCAATACATCTACCTCGAGAATATTGAAATTGTGCCACTGTATTTGGCCAAAGAACGCCCAGTCGTAGAACGTGACGGTACCTTGATTATGGTAGACGACGAACGTATGCCTTTAGAAGAGGGTGAAACGCCAGAAATGAAAATGGTACGATTTAGAACCCTCGGTTGTTATCCACTAACGGGCGCTGTAGAGTCTGATGCAGCCACCTTACCAGAAATTATTCAAGAAATGTTGTTAACCAAAACCTCTGAGCGTCAAGGCCGCATGATTGATCATGATTCGGCTGGTTCGATGGAAAAGAAAAAGATGGAAGGGTATTTTTAATGGCACACCAATCCGATTTAATTCAAGAAGATATCCTAGAATATTTAAGACAACATGAAAACAAAGAGCTATTGCGCTTTATTACATGTGGCTCGGTTGATGATGGTAAGAGTACGTTAATTGGTCGGTTGTTGCATGACTCAAAAATGATTTTTGAGGACCAATTGGCCGCAATCAAAAATGATTCAAAGCGCTTTAATACGACCGACGAGCAAATAGATTTGGCGCTTTTGGTCGACGGTCTTCAATCAGAGCGTGAGCAGGGCATTACTATTGATGTGGCGTATCGATATTTTAGTACCGATAAAAGAAAGTTTATTATTGCTGACACGCCAGGACATGAGCAATATACCCGAAATATGGCAACGGGGGCGTCGACAGCAGATCTCGCAATTATTTTAATTGATGCCCGCTATGGCGTTCAGACCCAAACTCGTCGTCATAGTTTTATTACCTCGT
>JALJPB010000021.1 GCA_022969175.1 Colwellia sp.
AGGGACTATTTCTAATGGTAAATCATCATGATTTTAGTTCCAGACAAGTCATAAGTACATACATCCCTGTAAGTAATGTCGCGGTACCGGTGACTGAATGGCCTCAGGAAGTAGGGTAATGCATAAGTGCATGGATGCAAACAAGTAGAATAACGCAGGAGCAGTTATCGAGGAACAATTACCAAAATGGCAAAGCGCGACAATAACTAAAGAGAAATCTATGTCTGAATTTAACAATGTTACCGTAACTAAAGCTGCTAGTGTTTATTTTGATGGTAAAGTAACCAGTAGAAAAGTCACTTTCTCCGATGGTTCTGTTAAAACCTTAGGTATTATGATGGTTGGTGAATATGAATTTGCCACGGCCGAAAAAGAGTTGATGGAAATTTTAGCCGGTGACATTGATATTTTATTAACCGGAAATAATAGTTGGCAATCGATTAACGCCGGCCAATCTTTTGAAGTGAGTGCCAACTCTACTTTTAAGATTCGTGCTAAAACATTGGTCGACTATTGTTGTTCATATCTCACCTAATTATTTTATTGGATGCAAATGATATTGGTAGATGACTTCCAAAGCCTTTACCAATGGCTTTCCTTAGGCAGAAAAAATAGGTGGGCTACCAGCTACCCAGAATCCGTCACAGGTTTGAATTAGATATAAACTTGAGCGAAATAAAAATTCGTCGACCTACTTTAACATTTACTTTGTCTGTAAACGTTAACATCATTGAAAAACGAATCTTTCCGTCTATTTGAGGGATCCGCAATGCCATAACGTTATCAGTAATTAAAATTTCACCTTGCTTGCCATCAATGATAATCGGCTCGATAAGGGCATCCGGCAATTCATCAAATTGTGAAGCATACCAGCCCATATCATAAATTAGCTGCATTTGTTCATCACGATATTCACCGGCAATTGAATCGATCACAGGTAATTTTGAATCAATCAATGTTTGAGGATGTTCAAAACAGAATCGATTATTTGGACAACTTTTTGACCAATCACCATCAAAAAAAAGAGTCGCTGACCTTGCCGATGCCATGAATAATACAAAGAATGTTATAGTGAAAAATTTATTGATTTGGCTTTTATTTAAATAGCTCATGTAAATATCCGGTACCCAGAAATAAAAAAGTCGAGAACTCAATTAGTCTCGACTTTACTCTATCCACTGTTATTACACTAGGCAGCTTTTCGATTTCTACTAAACCCCATTAAGGTCGTCGCAATAAACATTAATATCAAAATACTAGGCTCGGGAATTCTCGCCTCAGCAACAATCAAGACTGGATTAATGTCAATCCAAAAGCTCCTACCATCAGTTTGTACTAAAGAACTACTCATAATGGTAGCTACTTCCACTTCAGTTATCTCAGTAAAGCCGTTTAAAAACGAATTCATTAAAAAATTACCACTTAAATGACCAAGACCTAGATTATGGCCTAATTCATGTGCAAGTAATTCGCCACCAAAGCCTCCTGCAGCAAAAATAGATTCAACTGCAAAATCGTTGCCAGGAAATTCACCACACCCCACAATAAGAGTATTAAAACTTGAACAATAGTCTATGGTATCAACAAAATAAAAATTAACGACATTCGCTGACCCTACATGTAAACCAAATAATTGCCCAATTTCAGCATTGGTAGTAATGTCTAATAGACTTGGAAATACAAGCTCAGTCGCAGCACCAATACGAATATCAATAATATCATTGCCAAAACTTGACTGAGAAAAAATAGCATCTAAAGCGGCTTCTTGGGTGGTAATTAACGCGGCTTGAGCCTGAGTTACTATTAGTAGCGATACCGCTAGCATTAACACTTTAATCAATTTCATTTGAGTTCCTTTAAATGGTTAATTAGTATGAAATGTTGTTAGTGTAATTTATCAAGCATAAAATAGACCTAATCGTTTTATTACCATAAAAACAATATGTTGATGATTTTCATTATCGATATGAATATAAAAGTGTAAAAATACCTGACATTTTATAATGCCTGAACTGTAGTCTTCTATTTCCTTTGTTACAACGTTAGAAAACCAAATTTAGCTATTAAAAAAAGCTATTTTCCATCAAACTAAACTAGATTTTACCGGCAACAGTTAATATTTCACTCAATGAATGTTGATTGTTATTTTAGTTGAATGGCCTAAGTTAGCCCTAAAACATTTTCAAATTCTCTAGATGCCATCACCGGAACAAACTCGATAATGCTATAACTTGCGACGCCATTTTCAATAAAAGGGTCGGCATCAAGCAGCTTTATTAATTCATCTTGGCTTTGATGTTTTGAAAGTATTATTCCTCCTGTTCTTGGCACTTTTCTCCCGCCAAACATTAACTTGTTCTGCAAATATTCTTTGCCAATGTAATCCCGGTGTTGCTCAGTAAGCTTGTCCGTTAGTTTGGTTATATCTGTGAATACCATATTAATTAAAAACATATTTGCCTCGTTAGTTACTTTTTGCCAGTATTAAGTTAAAATGTCGCTACTTATTTAGTAGCATACCGCTATCAATTTAGAAGCGCAAGATAAAAATGAATTCCCCATTACCAAATAAAGAAGTGAGAGGCTCAAGTTCTGGCATCGCCATAATGGCGTTGTTTGATTTATTAGGCCGAAAATGGAACATGAAAATAATGTGGGAGCTACGTACATCGGCTCTTAGTTTTAGGGCAATACAAAAACAATGTGATGATATGTCACCGTCCGTATTAAACAGTCGATTAAAACAATTATCAACAGCAAAATTATTATTATCTACTGATGATGGTTATCGATTAACACCCTCAGGTAAATCATTAATGGCGACACTTGATCCTTTAAGAATTTGGGCAAAAGAATGGCAACAGGAATTTAACGATGAAACTCAATAAAACCACAAAAAAAATCGATGATAATATCTGCAAAGCACTTACCATCGTTTGTGAAGATGCTAAGGATAACATTGACGGCTTTACTTGGTTAACACACAGAGCTAATTACACTAATTTTCCTGCTAGTTTAATTGTGACTTGTATTTTTGATATTGATGACGAAATAAAGGCATTGATAGACAGCAAACAAGATCAACAATTTATTAACAGCATCCAAAAACAGTTATTAAAAGTAGGTGTCGTTGTTAAAACTATTCGTCAAAATGTTCACTTTGATAGTGAAGAGTCGTGTTTAAGAGAACATCAAGGAAAGTGGGAAAACAGGCTAAAACTTGTTGTAACTAAACAAAAACCTCACGCAAGAAGCAGTAAATTTCCTTCTCGAAGATAAGTGATTTAGCTATTCCCGATTTTTAACCATCGGGGATAGCTATATTATTTAACTTATGACAGGTTAACTTCTAACTTGTCCATCTCCCAAGACAATAAATTTTTCAGTTGTTAGAGCTGATAATCCCATAGGCCCGTACGCATGAAGTTTACTGGTTGATATACCAATCTCTGAACCTAGCCCTAATTGCCCACCATCAGAAAAGCGCGATGAAGCATTAACCATCACAACCGATGAGTTAATTTGACGAATAAAATTTTGCGTACGACTGGTATCTTGGCTAACAATGACTTCGGTATGGTCAGAAGTATATTCATTAATATGATCGATAGCCTGTTGATAACTATCAACCACCTTAATTGCAATTTCTTGAGCAAGATATTCCGCATGATAATCGTCATCTGTTGCCAGCTGAGCTTGGTCAAAGTGAGTTAAACTTTGTCGACAGGCATGTACTTGAACATTAAAACTAGATAACGCTTTAGCCGCTAATGGTAAAAATCCTCCAGCAATGTCTTGATGAACCAATAAGGTTTCAAAGGCATTACAGGCGCTAGGTTTTTGAGTTTTTCCGTTAACTAAGATCGCTACTGCTTTTTCAAGATCGGCAAATTTATCGATATATAAATGACATACACCTTTAAAGTGCTGAATAACGGGGATTTGGCTATTTTCAGTCACATAACGAATAAGGCCTTCACCACCACGAGGAATCACTAAATCAATGGTATTTCGAAGCTTTAATAACTGTTCAATAACGTCCCGACTAGTGTCAGGTATAACCGCGACAATATTTTCATCAATATTATTTTCTTTTAATACCCGATGTATACAGGTGGCTAAGGCTAAATTACTATGAATCGCCTCTGAGCCACCTCGTAAAATAACCGCATTACCTGATTTAATACAAAGTGCTGCAGCTTCTGCCGTGACATTGGGTCGTGCTTCATAAATCATCGCAATGACACCCAATGGAATGCGCATTTTTCCGACTTGTAAGCCATTAGGGCGTAATATTAGATTATTCACATCGCCAACGGGATCTTTCAGAGTTGCTATTTCTCTAATCGCATCACTAATATCACTAATACGTTGTTTTGTTAGTAGTAATCTATCTAACATTGCATCAGACAAGCCTTTAGCTTTACCTGCAGCGATGTCTTTTGCATTTTCTGTCAGAACTTGCTCACTATTACTCTCAATTGCTGCTGCCATTGAATTTAATAAGGTGTTTTTCTGAACTGTGGTTAATTGCGCAATAACTCGACTGGCGATTTTTACTTGTTGCGCTTTATTAGCCATATTAAATTTATTTGTATTTTCCATCATGCCCTACTTGTTTTGCTATGGCTATTAAGAACCACCATGTCGTCACGGTGAATGATGACTTTACTTGGACAAAAGCCTAATACGCTTTCAATTTTATCGCTGTTTAAGCCTATAATTTTATTTAAATCTCGGTCGCTATACTGACAAATTCCTTTGGCAACAGCTAAGCCTGTTTCGCTATCAATAATATCTACTGATGCGCCTGCAGAAAAGTTACCAACAACACGGTTAATACCAGAAGGCAATAACGAAGCGCCTTTACTAATTACCGCGTTAACAGCGCCTTTGTCTAACAATACTTGCCCACAACTTTTTAGGGTGTGTTTTAGCCAATGCTTTTTAGCCTTGGTTGCTGCTTGGCTTGCAATAAAACGTGTTCCTGGATTTTCGCCTTTTAACAGTAAATCAAAAACATCACTTCGATGACCATTAATTATGTAGGTATCAATACCGTTTTCTATCGCTTTTTCAGCCGCTTGTATTTTAGTTTTCATACCACCAGTGGCAATAACGTTAGTGGTGCAGCCTGCCATAGCATAAATATCATCAGTTATCTCTGAAATCTCAGGCAACAAAATTGCGTCAGGATTGCTTCGTGGGTCTTTATCGAATAGCCCATCAATATCACTGAGTATGATTAAACAATCAGCTTCACAAACTAATGCAACTAACGCAGCAAGATTATCATTATCACCGACTTTAAGCTCATCAGTAGCCACCGTATCATTTTCATTAACAATAGGCAGCACATGATTTTCTAGCAAGATTCTTAAGGTGTTTTTGATATTAATATATCGTTGACGATCCCTTAAATCACCGTGAGTAATCAATAACTGGCTACAAGGCGCATCAAAAAAACGCTGCCAATTCGCCATCATTTTCATTTGACCAACACTGGCCATTGCTTGTTTAGTAACAATAGAGGGATTAGATGAACCGTGGTGAATTAGTTGGCGACCAGCAGCAACACTACCAGAAGAAACTAAAATAACTTCTTTACCAGCTTGATGACATTCTGTGATAAACCGAGCAATTGCTAGTAAATATTTACCACTACAACCTTTGCCTTCTGGTGCGACTAAGGCACTACCGACCTTAATAACCACACGATTAAAATTCATTTTTCCCCCAAAAGCCTAAAGTACTTTTGTATTGATTAATACCTTACCTAAGAATGCCCTGAAATCAGGGGTATTTGCAACCAAGATTTTCATATTGCATAGACTAGAATGTTATTTTTAATGCTTTTATTCGATAAAGCTCAATAACTGCATATTTATCACCATAAAAGATTGCATAAAACCAAGAATAACCTAACTTATACTTTTCATTGTTGGCTTTTTATCCAAAATGATAATACCTCCAGAACACCATATGAACACTCACTTCTGTTATGGTTTAATAACATATTCTCTAAAAGCGATTATTAAAAACAACTCTTTTAGTCAAAAATCGTCACTTTCGGATGGTTTTCATGACTTTGATGCCAAAAACATCCTACATTAAATAGGTAATTAAAATTAATTACTGAAAGATAAAGTAAATAGCTTTAATATTAACAGTTGAGCCAGTTTGATTACTATTTTTGAGCAAGAAATGTTTAGCTTTTTACCTGCGACAATTATCGGAAAAATTTCTTTTATACTATATATAGTCAATACTATTATTTGGCTTATTCCTATTGTGATATTTTCATTACTAAAGGCATTAAGTCCATTTCGGCTATGGCGTAAAGTTTTTAGTATGCTTTTAGATCAAATGGCCAGTAATTGGGTTGCCGTTAATACACAATTACAAAAGGCATTCACGAAAACTGAAATTAGTGTCACCGGTTTAGATCAATTAAGTATGAAAGAATGGTACATAGTTATTAGTAACCACCAAACTTGGGTTGATATTCTAGTTTTACAGCGGGTATTACATAATAAAATACCTTTTTTAAAATTTTTCCTTAAAAAAGAATTAATCTATGTTCCTTTACTCGGGCTTGCTTGGTGGGCGTTAGACTTTCCTTTCATGAAACGATACAGCCAGGCATTTTTGAAAAAAAATCCACATTTAAAAGGCGAAGATTTAAAGACTACCCGTAAAGCTTGTGCAAAATTTAAATACAAACCAGTGAGTGTGATGAACTTTATTGAAGGATCACGTTTTACTGATGAAAAGCATCAGCAACAACAATCTCCTTATCCTCGTTTATTAAAACCTAAAGCAGGTGGTATTGCCTTTGTACTTGATGCTATGGGCGAGCATTTAAATAAAATAGTTAATGTCACTATTTATTATCCTGAGGGAATACCCAGTTTTAACGATTTCATTTCGGGAAAAGTAAATAAAGTCGACGTAATTATTGAAACCATGGCTATTGATAAAAAACTCAAGGGCGATTACTTTAATGACAGGGCAACAAAAATTCACTTTCAGAAGTGGGTAAATCAACTCTGGCAAGATAAACAAGAAACACTTATTGAACTAAAAGAAAAACATAACTGATCGACAAATAACAAGGATTTTGATGAACGAACTACTTTCAACTTGGTTAACACAACAGGGAATTGATGCCCAGTACTTACCTGTAACGACTAAATTACTAGGTACATTTATCATACTATTAATTGCTGCTTTGAGTTACTACCTTGCCAAATACCAAGTATTAAAAATTGTAAAAAAGGTGATCATTCGCACTAAAAACACTTGGGATGACTTGTTACTTGAGCACAAAGTATTTACTAACTTAGTTTTATTAATACCATTTATTGTCATTCTTTTTTTAACGCCTATTACTCTTCCTCCTGAAGAACCTTTAGCTTATCTACTCAGTGTTATTGCCAGAGTAGCTATTTGTTTTCAGGTGGCTAACTCAATCAGTGCTATATTAAATGTCGTTAAAAGCATTTATCAGCAATCAGCTAAACAGCGCTATATTCCCTTAAATTCTGCCATTCAAGTGATAAAACTTGTGGTTTATTTAGTCGCCACCATTTTGGCATTATCTTATATTTTAGATCGGTCACCAATATATTTACTCAGTGGTTTAGGTGCATTAACGGCTGTTTTGTTGTTAGTTTTTCAAGACACTATTAAAGGGCTTGTTGCTAGTATTCAAATTTCTGCCAATCGCATGGTAGCTCCAGGAGATTGGGTAGAAATACCTCAATACGGCGCTGATGGTGATGTATTAGAAATAGGTTTAAATACGGTGAAAATTCAAAATTTTGACAAAACCGTTACTACCGTACCCACTTATGCACTAATCAGTGGGTCATTTAAGAACTGGCGAGATATGTTTAGCTCAGGTGGTAGACGCATTAAACGTACTATTACTGTCGATATTGCGAGTATTGAATTTTATAATCAAGATCAAATTGACCACTTGAGTAAAATCAGTTTGATACATGATTATCTTAAAGCAAAGCAACAAGAAATTTCAGCAAACAATAAAGTAACCAATTCAGTTAGTAATGATGAACTTAATACTCGCCAACTGACTAACATTGGTACTTTTCGAGCATATATTGAAGCCTATTTAAAGCAGCACGATAAAGTTCATCACCAATTAACGTGCATGGTAAGACAATTAGCGGCAACAGATACCGGCTTACCGTTAGAGCTCTACTTTTTTAGTAATGACCAAAATTGGGTTAATTATGAAGTGATACAAGCTGACATATTCGATCATTTATTTGCTATGGCCCCTCATTTTGGCATAAGAATATTTCAACACCCTACAGGTTATGATTGGCATAAAAATAACCAAGGATAAAACGTTGGTAAAAAGAGAGTTCAAATATCAAAATGAGTCGGGAAATAAACAAGGTAATTGGTATGTTAACCGGTTAGATTACTTTGAATTTCACCGATTTGAAAAATTCAATCGATACCGTATTTATTGTGTAATAGCTATTTTACTTTCACTCTCTTTATTTCATTTTTTCAACTTGTTTTTTAGTTGCATTCTCTTCTACGCCATTTATATTGCCGTGCAAACATTATCAATATTTCATTCTCAAACTTGTCGTTTTAAAGGTTACTTCCTTTACCCCAAAAGGTTTATCACGCGCCTAAAGTGTTATAAAAAAGAAGTGGATATTCTCGATTTTGATAGCATAGCGACCATGGGTAATTCTGGGGAGAAATTTGATATAACCAATGCGATCGCTAGAAATAAACAGCATTAGGACCTGTCGACCTAATGCTGTTATAAAACTTTACCGCTGACGAATAACCCCCTCCTGCATTGTCGAGGCAACCAATTGACCCTGACGATTATATATTTTTCCACGCACTAAGCCTCTTCCACTTGTCGCTGAAGGACTTTCAGTTGAATAAAGCAACCAATCATCAAAGCGGAAAGGTCGATGAAACCACATGGCATGATCAATCGTCGCAATTTGGAAATTCCTTTGCCAATGGCTAACACCATGAGGCATTAGTGATGTCGGTAAAAAATGAAAGTCTGAAGTATAAGCCAACATATAAGTATGAATACGAAGATCATCAGGCAAGGTACCATTAGCTTTTATCCACATATTACATATTGCTGGCATTTTCTCAGGATTTAACCAGTTGTATTGCTCAACAGGTCTGATTTCTATAGGTTTCTCGGCTAGATATATTCCACGAACACTCTCTGGTAAATGGGCTTGATTAGCTTTGATGAAATCACCATAGGATGGGATATTATCGGGGCCGGCCACATTAGGCATTGACTCTTGATGATCAAAACCTTCTTCAGGTTTTTGAAATGAAGCTGTCATATAAAAGATAGCTTTACCATTTTGAATGGCTTGTATACGTCGAGTACTAAAGCTTTTACCATCTCTAATATTTTCTACTTCATATACTACAGGTTTTTTAGCATCTCCTGGGCGTAGGAAATATGAATGAAGAGAGTGAACATTACGACTTTTATCAATAGTTTCTTGAGCTGCAGATAAAGCTTGCCCCATGACCTGACCACCAAACAAAGCCGGTAGTCCAAGATCTTGACTTTGTCCTCGATAAATTCCCTGCTCAATAACTTCTAGTTTTAGTAATGCAGAAAGGTCATCTAGTACTTTACTCATTTTATCAATTCTCTATTGCGGGGTCAGTTCAATATATTTTATAAGAAAAACATCTGCCATTTTTATCGTATTTAATTATCTTTGCTCGTAATTAAATAATGTAACATACTAATGTTGTTGAAATTATAGTCAATATAATATAAATTAAAAACCATTAGTAAATATATAATCTTATAGGTCTGTTAATGGAAGCATTATCAACGAGAGAACTACTATTAGAAAGACGCTCTGTATTAAGTACTTCTTCAAATTTATGGGATCAGTTAACTTTGGCACAAAAATTTTCAGCCAGTAGTTTAACTCAATTTGGTTATGAGCTTGCTTTCATTAGAGAGTCGAATAGCCCTGAAAACCTAGCCGTTCTACTTTGTGGTCAAACTAGTGCAACTATAACAAATGATGGTGAAATAAATACCGCACCACAAATTATTATTCGCCCTTAATACCTAATAAATATCTAAGCTACTTCTTATCTTGAGGTTGCTCTAGATTTACCAGCAAAGCCTCAACTAGCGAAACAAAACCATTTAAATTATTACTGGACCACATACGCTTTATTTGTGCATCCCTCTTACCTAAATATTGATTAAACTCTTTAAAAGCACTGCTATCGATAAGTTGGTAACACCTTTGAGTTATTGGTTTTAACCTTTCTTTACCCTTTAAACACTCAGCAAAAATAGTTGAATAGTTATTGATAAGCGGTGCAATTTGTTTAATGTTTTCCTCATTTGCTTGGGGCCTGTTTTTTAGCTCCTGAAACCGATTTCTTGCAAATTCTTCATAGCGACTGGCGAGTAATGCCATCGAGTCAATTAATACTTTATTTTCTTTTCTAGCTATATTTCCATCACGTTTCGCTAAAATAACTTCACGTTGTAACTTCTCGGCTCGAAAGAAAAAGTAAATACTAATAGCGACAAATATCGCCATAATAGATAAAACAAAAATCATTACTACAACCCACTATTTTTTTTGCTGCTATATTCAATGCCAGAACCCGCTGGAGCAGCAGTTTCACTTAAACGTGATAAAAATATATAAGGATCGATATCCTGCACGCTTGGCGTATCTAATGTGAAGTGAATATTAACTGAAAAATCGCCTAAATTGGCAAAAAACCTAACATTTAATGCATCTTTTAATTGTTCAAATTCTTTTTCAACATCTTGGCTAGATTGATGTGGGTATAATAGTAAATATTCACCTTCATTAATTAAACCAACAGAATCAAATTCACCAATATGTTCATTTATAAGCGTAGCTATTGTTTTACTAACCTCAGTAAGTATTTTTTTATTAAACCTAAAGGTAAGTTCTTTCCAATTGTCAATTGATATATAACCTATTGAAATAGGGTAATCATACTTCCTTGCTTTTTTATAAGCACGTTGATAAATTTGTTTCGTCGCTATTGGGCTTTCTAAAAAATATAAAGGTTTTTCTCTTTCATCATAAGCAATATTAATCCGCCTTGATCTTTCTTTAATGGCATAAACAATAATAAATACAATTAAAACAATTACTAAAATAGATAATATAAAAATAATATAAGCTTGTTTTTTAAACTTCTTTGAATATGTTGCTGACAGTTCACTTTTTTCAGCAAGTTTTATTACTAACTGCCTACTTTTATCTTGCTCAGGCAAACTATTATTTCGTAATAAAATATTAGATAACTTATTTTCAGAAAATTGCTGATTAGCGACAATATACTGATTAAGTAAATACAGCGCTTTTTCATATTTCCCTTTGGATTCATACATAGCAGATAACAATAAATATAATTCCATTTGTTCATTGATTAACACCATACTTACCATGACTTTTTCTGCTTGCTGCAAAAATTGATGAGCAGACTCAATTTTCTCGTTAGCATAGCTAGACTTTGCTAAAGCAATAACTACATTTAAATAGGGCTTATCAAGACTTTGTATCTTAAATATTTTCTCCGCTTTTAGTAGTGCTATATATGATGCTTTAAAATCGTTTTGTAACAATAGCACTTCACCTAAACCAAGCTCCGCATAAGCAAGCTGTACATCAGATTCTTTTTCTTGAGCATATTTCTTAGTTTCCCAATAAGCATTATAGGCATCATCAAGCATGCCTAATCGGTGATAAGAGCGCGCTAAATTATAATAAGTAACAGCCAAGTCAGACTTTAATGACAAGTCATATCGCAATTTTAATATTTTTTGATTAATAGTCAGTGCTGTTTTAAAGTCCCCTAAATAATAATGGGCAGTCGCTATGATCTCTAACAATTCAATATTTTCAGAGAATGCCTGATTTTTTTCAATAATACTTTCTACTTTTTGAAGACCTTCAAAGGCTTTTTCATACTCTGCCAGTAGTGCATACGCCATTGACCGGTAGGCTAGAGTCAGTAACATATACTTTGTATTTACTGTGCTTTTTGCGATTAAAATAGCATCATTAGAAATTTCTAATACTTTATGGTATTGACCCTTTGCATAGTACCCCGACGCCACTTTAAGTAATAAGTTAAGTTTTAGCGACAGGTCATTAATCGATAACATCAGTCCATCGTTTGCAAACTGAAAAGCGCGATCTACATCATTTTTATTACTTGCTACATTTGCCAACAAAATAAATACTTTAGCAATAGTATTTTTAGAATAGAGTTTTCGCTGTTTAATAACTTCACTCGAGACGCTAATAACTTCATCAGATACTAAAGAGTTTTTAGTTAAATTAAAAAACTCTTCTATTTTCTGAGTGTTTTTTTCAATCGCTAATGAAAGTGCAATATCTTCAGAAGCTAAGGCATTAAGTGAGTGAAGATTCAACAATATAAATATAATCAATATTATCAATTTCATATAAATAAATTTCACCTAACCCTAATTATTAAACCAATTAAAATTGTACCGCATTTAATTATTATCTGTTAGTTTGAATAAAATAAATATTTTTAGTGTTTATTTCTATTTCTTGTTTTATACTAGTTGTTGAGCTTCTAAAGCTCGTCAAGGGCAAATCTGGTGAAAACCAGAGACGCAAAGTTACCGGTCTAAAGGGAAACCTATGATAGCGGGACTGCCAAATTTAGATATAGTGGGGGCTTGTCTATTTTTTACAGTTTGCTTTCATTTCCGCGGTATTCTTTGCGTGCCTTCCCTTCTCTTCCTATTATCCACACTCTGACTAACTACTACTAATCTACTGATAATTAACTACTTTTATTTCAAAGCGTAATTTTTCTATAATTTACCGATTAAAAGCTAGATGTTTACTAAAATTTACTAGAAAATGGTTTTCTAAATGCTTTCAATTTTACTTTAGTTAAAGGCTACGTATTGAAATATCATGACTCTATAAAAAAAGCCAATCAAGTAATGGTTTTAGCTATTGAGCAATTAATAACTTGGAAACTCGCCCCAACCCCTATTAATTATACTGTTAGTTATGAGTATCTAAGCAAAAAAAATTCGGCTTTAATATCAAGCCTTAAATTACGCCTTGATGACGGTATAAGCTTAGATAATTTCTTCATTGAAGAACTTTATAAATCTCACATTTTAGGGCAAAGTAAGTTTCGTGAGGGCATAGTCGAAGAATTAGACAATGTTCTCACTAGCATGCAAAAAAACTGTCGGCAATCTTTCTCTTCTGCAACAAGCTTTATCAATCAACTTGATGATAATACTGCAAACATTGAATCAAATGACCATCAAGCAGTATTGACTGCGATAAAGCAATTACGCCATGCATCGGTTTCTTTTAAATCAACTCAAAAGGCCTTGCTTAAGCAACTAGAGCAATCACAACAACATAGCAAAGACTTAAGAGATGAACTTAAGGAAGTTAGAAAAGAAATTGATTTAGATCCCGTTACCGGTCTTTACAAACGCAAAGCTATATCTAAATATGTTGAAGAATGGCACAGCCAAGACCCTAACAAAAACATTGCTGTTATCATCATAAATATAAACCAACTATCTGAATTTAGTCAGCGATTTGGTTCTCTGTTAGGTGATGTGATTTTATCAAAAATAGCTAACAAAATTAGCAGCTATGTCAATAATAGCGGTATTCCCGTGCGAACTGGCGGTGATGAATTTTTAATTTTGTTGCCCGAGGTCGAAAAAAGTACAGCAACTGAAATCGCAGAAAAAATTAGTTTTGGCGTAGAAAAACTTCGTTTTGTTAGTGTACAAACAGGTGTAAGATTACCTAAAATATCTGTTTCATTAGGTGTAAGTGCGGGTCATTTAAAAGAACCGATAGAAACTTGTATTAACAGAGCAAGGCAGGCTATCGTCACATCCAATTAAGGTCGCTCCACTGATTTTATCTATCTAACTTTTCAGCTAGTTGATCAATAGTTTCTTCTGAAAATATTTCTATACCGTGTGAAGACAGTAATTGGCTTGTTAAGCCTTGGCCTAATTTTTTTGTATTAGAAAAAGAACCATCATAAATTTTTAGACTACCGCAAGAAGGGCTGTATTCTTTCAACAATGCAAACTTAATCATATGTTTATGGCAAAGGTCTAAAGCCGATTTCGCCCCAAAAAGAAACGCTTCGGTTACATCGACTCCTTCACTATTAATCACACGGGAGGTTTCAGGGTTTATTTCGGCAGGACTTCTAGGAACAGACAATCCTCCTGCAACTTCTGGGCAGATGCTAATAAACCGATTTTGCTTTAGCCATAACGCCATTAATTGGTGGGATAATGGTTTAATTTCACCATTGTAACGAACAAGCTGCCCTAAAAAACATCCGCTAACTAAAATTTTATCCATGACTATTGTCTCGGTAGTAACTTAAATGTTTTTATAATAACGTGAGTTTGCTTGGGCGACTACCGCACAATTTCGTCCTCTATTTTTTGCTGCATATAACGCCTTGTCGGCTTGAATAATGAGTTGTTGTGTCGAGACAGCATGATTAGGATAAATGGCAACACCTATCGATAGAGTTATAGTACCTAAATTTTGTTCTTCACAACTTAAACAAAGGCCATTAATACAATTGATAAGCTTTTCAGCTAATACATATGCATCTCTTAAATTTGTATCTGGACATATTATTATAAACTCTTCTCCGCCATATCGGCAGGCAATATCCTCTAAGCGCAAATTACTTTTAAACTGTTCTGCAATATTTTTTAGTACAAAATCGCCAACCTCATGACCGAATTTATCGTTAAAGTTCTTAAAGTGATCTAAATCTATCATTAATACCGCAAGATGGTTTTCATGGCGCTCTGCTCTATGTAGTGCTGGTTCGAATGCTTCCATCATGAATCGTCGGTTATATAGATTGGTTAAAGGGTCACGAATAGCCTGACTCCTTAATTTATCTTTCAAGCGTAAATTCGAAAGCGCAAAACTAATTTGTTCTGCTAGGTTTGTTACGATTAAACGTAGCTCATCACCAATGACGACCTGAGTAGTGACAAAATTCATTATTCCTAATATGCCTTGTTGGTCTACTAAATTTACACACAGCGATTGTTCGCTATAAGGGCAGAGCTTTGAAGAGCAGGCGTGAAGTTGATTTACCTTAGAATTCTTATCTCGATTTAGCTGCTGATCTTTCCAGTATTTAGCAGGTATCATTGATGAATCACTAGACCAATCTTTACCCCAGTGAGTTAATTCTGTTATTTCTTGGGTATCATCTTTAATAAGAAATACGGCACCACTGAGGGCAGGTAATAGCTTGGGGATGATGGTATGTAAAACTTTAGCGGCATCATCAACACCATTGACACTATTGAGCATGGTGCTCATAGTTTGAATTAATGTAATTTCTCGGGTTTTCTTAATTAATAGCTTTTCTTGAACATTTTTTTCTTTTTGAATCTCATCATTCATCAACTGAATCATTACAGAGCTAAGCAATGAAATAAAAAGTATTGTAAATAAGGTAATTGCAAATATATACCATCGTAGTTCTAGTATACTTTTAGAATAATTTGTAATGGCATTTGATAAAGCTTTTTCAAAATGATGTTCCACAACAAACATATTGATCAAAAAAGCACTAATGACTACCAGGATTGGTATTATTATTATTCTTAATTGTAGTTTCATAACTTTGTGGACTTTACATTTATTAGTTAACCCAAACCCTTCAATTCACCTAAAATAGCGAAAGAGTTAGATCATTTATTATAAGTATTTTAGTTAATACACAAGCATAACTATAATGAGTATAGTCAAAATGTAAAAATATGCTTAAATTTATTTGAAAAATAAAACAAAAAATTAAAATTGATCGATAAAACTCCATAAAAATATATTTTGAGCATTCAACCAAAATTATACTTGTGATTGTCTGAAATCTTCGCTTTTATCAAGATATTCCCATTACTTTGATTGAAAATAAATATACTCAGAAAAAAATCAACAACAACTTAAATATTTTATATATAATCATAGAAGAATTTTTAATCATCAATGAGATATAAGAACTATGAAAAAACTTACTCTTGCTATCGCAGCAACCGTTATGATGACTTCTCCTGTTTTTGCTGGCGATGCAGCTGCAGGTAAAGCAAAGGCCGGTATGTGTGCGGCATGTCATGGTGCTGCAGGTATTTCTGCAATCCCTATGTACCCTAACCTTGCAGGCCAAAAAGAAGCTTATCTTGCTAAACAGTTAAAAGACTTCAAATCAGGTGCTCGTAAAGATCCTGTTATGGCTCCAATGGCAATGGCTTTAAATGATGAAGATGTGGCTAACATTGCTGCTTATTATGCTAGTTTAAAGTAAAATAATTATTTTTCATTGTAAATAATTAACTTAAAAAGCGCTTTATCAGCGTTTTTTTTATACCAAAAGTATCTATGCTAAGTCGTTATAATAAACGACCTAACCATGTGGTTTTCTATACCTATTCTAATTTAAGTGTTGCTTGATGAGCTGTAAGAAAGGCTGTCCATAACGTAATAACTTGGTATCTCCAACACCACTAATGTTTAAGAAATCTTGTGATGACTTTGGTTTAATACGAGCTAGTTCTGACAATGTAGCATCATTAAAAACTATATAAGGTGCAATATCTTCTGCATCTGCAATTTCTTTACGTAAATGTCGAAGTTTAGCGAACAACGCTCTGTCGTAACCAAGCTTGTGTTTAGTATTTTGCCAATAACTTGCCTTTTGTAATCTAGGACTAGCCAGCATCAGGGGTTCAGTTGCTTTTAATACACCCCGAGCAGCTTCGGTCAAAATCAAAGCAGACTGCTGTTCAATGTTCTGCTGTAAGTAACCTAAATGGATCAGCTGCCCAATAATAGAAAACCAATAACCGGCGGTTTTATCTTGACCAATTGCAAAGGTTGACACTTTTTGATGATTGTTTTTCAATATTTTAGGGCTCAATTGCCCTCTTAATACCTCAATAACATAACCTATATCACCCTGTTGGTTAATACGAAAAACACAAGACAATACTTTTTTCGCGGCTTGAGTACCATCAAATTGACTGGGTGGGTCTAGGCAAATATCACAGTTACCACATCCTTGATTAGTATATTCAGCAAAATAATTAAGCACGACCTGACGTCGGCAAGTTTGAGAATCAACAAAGCCGGTCATGGCTTGAAAGCGCTGTAATTCAACATTGACTCGTTGCTCACTCTCTCCTTCCCCAATGCGCTTTTTTATTCGAGTAATATCTTTTTCATCATGTAAGAATAATGCTTCTGCAGCTAAGCCATCTCGCCCAGCACGACCAATCTCTTGATAATAAGACTCTAACGTTTTTGGTGGCTCAAAATGTATAACAAATCGAATGTTTGGTTTATTTATACCTAGACCAAAAGCAACTGTGGCAATAATTATTTGAATATTATCTTTAGTAAAACCGTCTTGAACAGTATTTCTTATTTCGAGCTCCATACCAGCATGGTAAGTCGCACAATTAATACCTTTTGTTGCTAAAAACTTACTGAGTTTTTCAACCTGCCAACGGCTATTACAATAAATAATGCCACTGTCATCTTTTCTTTTGTTCAAGTAGCCTAATACTTGTTGTTCGCCATTATATTTACTTGCCAATGTTAAACGTATATTAGGCCGATCAAAACTATCAAGGTGAATATATGGGTTGTTAAGTTGCAATTGACTAAGAATATCTTTTCGGGTTGTTACATCAGCCGTGGCGGTAAGTGCCATTATCGGCACATTGGGAAAATTCCGCTTTATACACTGTAGCTGAGTATAAGAGGGTCTAAAATCATGCCCCCATTGGGAAATACAATGCGCTTCATCGATTGCAAACAAGCTAATATCTAGATTGGATAAATTCGTTAAGAAGTAGTGATTACTCAACCGCTCTGGTGCAACATACAGTAATTTTATATCACCACTATTCAACCGCTGAAAAACTTTATTTATTTCAGCGCCATCTAAACTTGAATTAATAAAAGCAGCGGAAATACCTTGATGTACCAAGCTGTCTACTTGATCTTTCATTAGAGCAATTAGTGGTGATACAACGATTGTAACACCGGTTAGCAAGGTTGCAGGCAGCTGATAACACATTGATTTACCGCCACCTGTGGGCATTAATACTAAAGAATCTCGTCCTTGAAACAAGTTCTGAATAATATCTTCTTGGCCACTGCGAAAAGTTTGATAGCCAAAGAAGTGCTTTAAGCCATCATGCAGTTGTTGGGTGGAAGGGGATAAAGATATGTTCAAGACAAAAATCACTTAGCTATTATCAGGACACTAGTTTAACTCATTGCGATAAAACCAAGCAATTCATTAATGGTACTTCTATCACAATTAATGCTAATCTAGAAAAACAAGTCATCAGACCAGATACATTAATCAATGAAAAAAGATAAAATTTATCAACAGATTGCAGCGTTATGGACAGAAAACATGCCATTTAATCAATTGCTTGGCTTAGAAATCACTCAATTTAATAGTAAACAATCTGAAATTCGTTTTGCATGGCAGGACAAGTTAATCGGCAATCCTATGCAAAAAATCCTTCATGGAGGTGTCACCGCTTCCGCTTTAGACCTTGCAGGGGGTGTTGTCGCGGCAGCAAATATTATTGAACAATTAGAGGATATTTCTCCTGAAAATATACAAAAAAACCTCAGCAGATTAGGCACAATTGATTTACGCACTGATTTTTTAAGGCCTGGTAGGGGAGCGGAGTTTTTTGCTACCGCTCGCATAATTAGAAGTGGAAATAAAGTCGCGGTTGCTCGTATGGAATTACATAACGAACTTGGCGATCATATTGCTTTTGGCACAGGTACCTACATGGTTGGCTAATTGGTACCGATAGCTAGAACATTCGAGGGTGGTAGGTTAGCCAATCAACTTTTTTCTATGATATGATCCGCAAGAAAATTTTCATAACCTATATTACTATGACCAACATTTCAGGCTCTCAAAACCGCTCAGGTGTTCTTAATGCTATTAGCGCCTACTTCTTGTGGGGCTTTGCACCGATATATTTCAAACTAATCGATACCATTAACCCTAGTGAAATTCTAATTCACCGCATTCTTTGGTCAACCATTCTCTTATTAGTGATTATTGCGATTACTCGCAAAGGGAAAATTTTCATCTTAATGTTACAACAACCTAAGATTTTACTGAAACTTACCATTAGTGCATCTTTACTAGCTGTAAATTGGTTTTTATTTATTTGGTCAATTAATAATAACCACCTACTTGATGCAAGCTTAGGATATTTTATTAATCCTCTTTTTAGTGTTGCTCTAGGGATGGTTTTTCTAGGAGAACGACTGAGAAAGTGGCAAAAAATTGCAGTCGTTTTGGCTATAATTGGGGTATTAATTCAATTAGTCATCGTTGGCTCATTGCCCATCATTTCATTAGCATTAGCTGGTACATTTGGTATTTATGGCTTGCTACGTAAAAAAATGCACTTAGATTCCATTGTTGGCTTGTTAGTTGAGTCATTAATGATGTTGCCCATTGCCTTAGGTTTTTGGCTGTTTTTTGTTTCAAGTAATACTAGCAATATGTTTGACAATACTTGGGGATTAAATTTAACTTTAATGATGGCTGGTGTGGTAACCACCGCACCACTACTGTGCTTTACTGCTGCAGCTAAAAGACTAACATTATCAAGTCTAGGATTTTTTCAATATATTGGTCCTAGCATAATGTTTATTCTAGCTACGTTTTATTACCAAGAGAATTTACAGTTAAGTAAAATGGTTACTTTTGCATTTATCTGGTTAGCACTAATTATATACAGTGTTGATTCTATAAAAGCGAGAATAAGCAATTAGATACTTGCAGGCAACGTTAATACGATGGTTGTGCCGTTACCTTCTGCACTTTCGATATTAATCTCTCCAGCCAAATTTTTATTAACAATGTTATAAACTATATTCATCCCTAGGCCTGTACCTCCTTTATTTCTTTTTGTGGTAAAAAACGGTTCATAGATATTTCTCAATATTTCTATCCCCATACCAATACCATCATCTCGATAAATTAATGTCGCGCAACCATTAGCTGCTCTTTCGATTTCAATGGTGATATTTCCACAGTCGCGCCCTTCAAAACCATGCCGTATTGAGTTAGTAACGAAGTTAGTCAATACTTGGGCAATGGCACCAGGAATTGTTGTTATCGTTAATTCTCCTACTCCTTTATAGACATAATTAACTCGATTACGTTTTAATTCAGCAAACAAGGTACCCATAACATCTTCAACATAATCAACTAGGTTCAACTCTCTAGGATCGCCAACAACTTGGTCTGCTGCAACTTGTTTGAAACTAGTTAATAATACAATAACTCGCTCTAGCGCTTTGGTATTCATTATTGATGATTTTTCAATATCATCGAGGTACTTATTCATCACAGTTTTTGTTAATGAGCCATCGATAAATTTTTCTTTGATCTGCTCCGTTCTATCTAAAGCTAAACTAGTGGAAGTTACCGCAATTCCTAACGGGGTATTTATTTCATGGGCAATACCAGCTGTTAATGTGCCCAGAGAAGCCATTTTTTCTGATTGAATAAGTTGCTCTTGAGTATCTTTTAAGTTATTCAGGGTATTACCAAGTTTCAAGGTTGTTCTTTTATTCTCTTTAAACAATACTACCAATAAAATTGAAACAACTGTCGCAATAATGATCAATACTGAGGTCACTAATATATAAGTTTTCTGCTCACTGATTGTCTCGTTTCGATCAACCAGTTCCAATTCTTTTTTATCTAATTGTGATACCTGTTCATCAACTCTAATTTTTTGTTTTTTTAATATTTGTTTATTCTGAAAAATTGATATTGCCATTTCTTTGTTTTTGTTTTCTTTATCTGTTACTGCTTGCTTTTGTATCTCCAAATGAGATTCTGCTTGACTTAGTTCTGCTAAAATTGACGACAGTTCTGTTTCTTTTGACCTTAATTCATATTCTTTATCGATCAGGTCTAAACGCTGAGCATCAACAGCAACTTTTAATTTATTAAATTTAGACTCTTGTTCTGTTAGCGATTTATTCCGGATTAATAAATCGCTATTGAGCTGAGTAAGTCGTTGGGCAGAATCTGAAATTTGACTCTCTTGAATCGCTAACTTTTCATTTAACGCTATTTCACGTTGCTTAGTTTGCTGCATCGCAGCTTCGTTTTCTCGGTACAAAGTAGCAACTTCTAATTCTGTCCCACCAAAAAGCAGTAACTCAGCAGACATTGTTAAACTTTCATAAATAATATTCGATTTATTAACTTCAAATAAAATAGAAGAACCTTGGTTATTGGGTAATAAATTTATCATTACATTGTTCTTATCTTTACTGGCATCACTAACAAGTAAAGTTTGCGTTCGCCTTATTTCAGCAGCAATATCAGCAAGTCTATAGTTATGATCTGCAGATACATAGAGTAAATCGGCTGTTTTGGCTTGGTCTGTGGTTATAACGCTCACCACCTTAATTACCTTACCTTTAACTATTCTCTCATCCAATATGCTTTTTAAGGTATTGAAAAAAATTTTATTGTCGTAAACCGCTAAGGTAAATTGTTGTTTATTTTTTTCATCCGGCCATTGAGTGTGCTTAATGAATTTAAAAATGAAGGCAGCTTTTACTTGCTCACGATTAAGCTCTTCTGCACTTATATAAGTACAAAAACTCATTAGAATGCAAAAATATAAGAGACATAGCCTCTTTATAATCACCAACTTAAACTCCCTACATAGATGAATACCGTTTAATAAAGTATCCCCTCTAATATACCTTATTTATAAAAATAGTACTTTGAAACAATTCAATTATAAAAAACACTACTTTTTGCCAGTGAATTTATCACAGTGAATGTTAAGTTTACTTATTAAAGACAACACTATCTGGTTGACCATAATAATACTCTCGGTTACTCTTTGTAAATACAGATAATTTTATTTATGGTCGTATTTTGTTCTTTTTTAGATTACTGCTCTTAATCAGCATTTTTACTGTGCCTTCTGCAAGAGCAAGTCAAACAAATCTTCATTATTTAGACTTGTCATTGGAAGAGTTAATGAAAGTCAAAGTAACGGTAGCCTCTCTATCCGAAGAGACACTGTTAGAAACGCCTGTTCCTGTCACCCTAATTACTGAGCAAATAATAAAACAAAGTGGCGCTTTGACTTTAAAAGAATTATTAATTACTTATGTGCCCGGTTTTACCGATATAGAAGATCAAAATGAAATTAATGTTGCTGCTCGAGGCATTTATACTTCAGCCCAGCAAAAAATATTAATTTTAATTAATGGCCATCGACTCAATTCTAGAAGTTACTCGATGGCAGCTCCAGACTTTGGTATCTCTCTTGATAAGATAAAGCAAATAGAGGTTCTCAGGGGACCCGCTTCTTCCCTTTATGGTAATGTTTCACTTACCGCTACCATAAATATCATTCTTAAAGAGGCTAAAGATAACCAACAATTGAGTATCAAAGCACTCATTGGTAATTATGGCCAACAAGGTTTGTCTTTAAATTTTGGCCATCAATTTGACAGTTTTGATTTATTTGCTTGGGCTTCATTATATAAAAGCGATGGAGAAAAGATTTATTTGAACCAAAATGAGGTTTATACCGCAGAACCCGCAGCCGACAATCAAGCTATTCTCAATGCTCACCAAGACAAATCACCTTATGACATTGGCTTCAACATTAGTAATTCAGAGTTCCATTTTCTTTTTAATTCACATGCAAGTCACTACACTGAACCTTTTTCAGGTGGGGGGCTAACTGGCGAACCATATAAATATCAAGAGTATGACAAATTTTCTGGCTATGGTGCCGGGCTTGGTTACATTATGAACCATTTAGAGTACGGACGAAAATTTCACTTGGGAAAATGGCTAAATGAAACTCGAGTTTACTGGGATGATAGTGAAATAATAGTCCCGCTAATTATTGATCCTAGTCAAAAACTGTATGGAGCTCCACAATGGAAAGACCAATCACTGGGCTTCTTATCAACTTTTGAAACAACATTCTCATTCGGAACATTGCTCACCGGCATTCAAATTGAAGGTTATAAAGTTTATGGCTCTGAGTTTCCCCTAACCGTTGGGCAACCAGCTATTCAATCTGAAGTTGAAGATATGTTACCTAGTGGTAGTGAAAGTAATAGCTCGGTTTTCTTACAATATAAACAACAGCTGAGTCATAGTTGGTATACTAATCTCGGCCTTAGATACGATTATAAAAACAGAAAAGCTACCGATAACATTCAAGAGGTTAGTCCGCGTTTGGCACTGATCTACACCCAAGGTCAAACGAATTTAAAAATCTCTTACTCACAGTCTTTTGTTGATGCTACTTACTGGAACCGTTTTTCTAATCTTGCTTCTTTTAAAGGGGCAAAAACTTTAAAACCAGAAAAGCTCCGTTCTCTGCAAGTTTCCCCCTCATTTTCATTGCCTGATTTAAATTTACAATTAACAACTAACCTATTTTATGATCAGGCAATTGATGTCATTTATCGAGATAACAGCGCCACAACTAATAATTATAGTAATGCCGGTAAACTCGATAGCTGGGGAATTGAACAAGAAGTAACATATTTTGATAATGATCTGCAAATTCGAATCAATGCGGCCTATCGACAGGCATTGAATAGTGAATTAATTAAGAAAGATCAAGGTTATATAGAAAATATTCCAGCACTTACCGCTAACTTAATTATTGATAATAAAATAACGAAAAATTTAGCATTGAACCTAACATTTAGATACGTCGGCAAGCAATATTCACCTATTATTATTCAGCACAATGGTATTAAAATACCAGACCCCTTTCCAAATTCAGGTGTAAGTTTTAATGATCCAAATAATTATATTGACGCCGCCCTTCTTGTAAATAGCAACATCAACTACCAGTTAAAAGAAAACATGAGTATTAACTTTAAAATTAACAATTTATTTGACCAACAGCATCAACAGGGTGGTTCAACACTACACCCTTATCAAAAACCCGGTCGTTGGTATTATATCGCGGCAGAAATTCAATATTAACTATTCGTGCCCACCGTGAACGGTTAGCTGATTTCGACCATTTTCTTTTGAAACATAGAGTGCGTTATCCGCTTCATTCACTTGCTTAGCGAGTGTTAACTGACTATTAAATATTGCCCCTAAACTAACTGTAATACTGATGTGATGTTCTTCATACATTAATTGAGCTACGGATAGTTCTCGGCGTAAATCATCCAATTTTGCGTATAACTGGTCTTCATCAACTCCGGTAATTACCGCAGCAAATTCTTCCCCACCAAGACGAGCAATAATTCCGCCAGTTAAATATTTACGCATATACAAGGCGATGACTTTTAATACATGATCACCCGCTTCGTGGCCATAGTTATCGTTTACTTTTTTAAAGAAATCAATATCTAACATGGCAACTGCATAAGGAATGTTTTTTTCTATACACTTAGCGGCTAAACGTTCTGCATCTCGAAAAAAAGCCCGTCGATTAGGTAATTCCGTTAAATAATCTGTATTAGCGACTTTCTGGATCTGAGCGAAATTATTTAAACTTTCAATATTTTGCGTAATCCGACAGTAAAACTCTTCAGGACAGAAAGGTTTCCGCAAAAAATCATCAGCACCATTTTTAATAAATCGTGCTGAGTTGATGCCACTGCTAGCGCCAGAAATACCAATAACAGCTAACTTATCCCGACTGATTTTTTTTCTAATTTCATTTGTTAATTCAATGCCATCCATATTCGGCATTTCAAGATCGGTGATAACCATCTTAATGTCAGTGTTTTGCTGGAGAACTTCTAATGCCTGAACACCATCATTAGCAACAAACACGGTAAAATTACGGCGTTTTAATAGCTCTACCACATGGTTACGTGCTGCAGCTGAATCATCAACCACTAAAATACCATTTTTGCTATTGGTTTTTTGCCAATGCAAAATACGCTTTAAATAAAGGAAAGCTTGACTGTTTTCTTTAGGAATATAATCGATAACAGGTTTTGCTAATATTTTCTGTCGAGTTTCTTCATCCATTTTACCTGTCATTACTACACTAGGTATTCCATGAGATAAGACACAATCAATAGCTTCACCTTCATTAGCGTCAGGTAGAGCATAATCTATTGTTGCCGCAAAAAAGCTATTATCGCCTTGCAGTATGCGCTCAACTTCAGCCAACGTTGACGCAACAGTGACTTCAAAATCTAAAGAGTTAGCAATTTGCTTGATAACGGTAGCAATAGGCTTACTGTCCTCTACTACTAATAATCGATTTGAAATTGACGACATATAATTTCCTTCATTGATAACCAATAAACATACTTAAATAAACATAGTTAAATAAACATGCTGAATAAAGACAGTTAAATTGCTTCTAATTTAGCATAAGCAACTACCAACCATTTACTACCTAAACCTTCAAAATTAACTTGAATGCGAGATTGTGCGCCACTTCCTTCATAATTAAGCACCACACCTTCTCCAAATTTTCCATGTTTAACCTGTTGACCTAGGCTAAAACCGGTATTTTCAAAAGTTTCAGTGGTAAAGTTTGATGAAAAACGCCCGCTAGCCACTGGACGAGTGACTTGGCTTTGTAAACGTATTTCTTCAATACAATCACTAGGCAACTCACGTAAAAAGCGACTCGCTTTATGATTTTTCTCTTGCCCATATAACCGACGGCTTTCTGCATGACACAAGTATAGCTTATGCATGGCTCTTGTCATGCCGACATAGCATAAACGTCGCTCTTCTTCCAATCGACCAATATCTTCTTGAGATTGTTGTGAAGGAAACATGCCCTCTTCAAGACCAGCAATAAATACGAGAGGAAACTCTAGCCCTTTTGCTGAATGCATGGTCATCAGTTGCACTGCTGGCTCAAAATCGTCAGCTTGTGATTCACCAGATTCTAAGGCTGCATGGGTTAAAAAAGCGGTTAACTGTGTTTGTTCATCTTCAAGCTCTGGATCCATTTCAAAAGTCTGACAAGCAGTAACTAACTCATTTAAGTTTTCAATGCGCTGTTCAGCTCGTTCACCTTTTTCCGCTTGATACATGGCTTTAATGCCACTACTTTTAATAACCAAATTCACTTGTTGATCTAAGTCTAAGTCTTTTGTGTCATCTTCAAGTTGTTCAATTAAAGCAATGAAGTTACTGATAGTTTTTGCGCTACGCCCTTTAAGTAAATCACCTTGCAACATATGTTGACAGGCTTGCCATAAGGTCACTTTTAAACTTCGGGCTGCATCTCTTATTATCGCGACGCTTTGATCGCCAATACCTCGTGTCGGTTTATTAATAATGCGTTCAAATGCAGCGTCATCATCACGATTATTGATCAATCGCATGTAAGCTAAGGCGTCTTTTACTTCTTGCCGCTCGAAGAAGCGCTGACCGCCATATATACGATAAGGTATTTGAGCCTGAAGCAAGGCTTCTTCTAATAAACGAGATTGTGCGTTACTGCGATATAAAATAGCGACTTGATCTAAAGTGCCTTTATTTTCATCTTTTCCCCAGTCACTGCCTTTCCAATCACCAATTCGACCAGCAATAAATCGAGCCTCATCAATTTCATTAAAAGCGGTGTAAATTGAAATTTTTTCACCAGGCTCATCTTCAGTCCATAATTTTTTACCAAGGCGATTATTATTTTTTGATATTAATTGATTGGCTGCATTTAATATATTAGCGCTCGAGCGATAGTTTTGCTCCAAACGGATTGTTTGTGCGTTATCAAAATCATCAAGAAAACGTTGAATATTTTCAATCTTAGCACCACGCCAGCCATAAATTGATTGGTCATCATCACCAACAATCATTACATGACTTTTTTCTTTACCTAGCATGTTAAGCCAAGCGTATTGAATCGCATTGGTATCTTGAAATTCGTCAACCAATATTTGACCAAAACGCTGTTGGTAATGCTCAAGTAATACCGGATTATCTAGCCACAATTCATGGGCACGTAATAATAGTTCGGCAAAATCAACTAAGCCTGAGCGATCACAAGCTTCTTGATAACCTTGGTAAATCTTAACAAATGTTTGCTCTGTAGGGTCATCATAAACCTCAATATGCTGTGGACGAATACCTTCATCTTTTTTACCATTGATGTACCATTGCATTTGTTTAGGCGGCCAGCGTTTTTCATCTAAATTGAACGATCGAATAATACGTTTAACTAATCTCAGCTGATCATCAGAGTCGAGCACTTGAAAGCTTTGTGGCAATTTTGCTTCTTGAAAGTGCATTCGCAATAACCGATGAGCTAAACCATGAAAAGTACCAATCCACATACCATGAGTATTACCGTCAACGACCTGTTCAACACGTGCTCTCATTTCTGCAGCCGCTTTATTGGTAAAAGTTACCGCTAAAATACTATGAGGAGAAACTTGCTCAACTTTAATTAACCAAGCAATACGTTGCACTAGCACCCGCGTTTTTCCACTACCGGCGCCAGCTAAAACCAGCATATTCTGTTTAGGGGCAGCGACAATTTCACGCTGTTTATCATTTAAAGCATCAAGTAGTTCAGAAACATCCATAGAGAAAATCACATATTTAAGTTAGAAATAATGAATGAATTATTTAATTCATTTATTCATTTTAATTTTTGTTGGTTAGTAAGTCTGCAAGTTCAGTTATATTTGAGAGTACCATGTGTGGCAATATCGTTAGTGGTTTACCAATGTTATACAAAGGTAACCATGCAGTTTGACAACCTGCAGCTATTCCCCCGAGAATATCTGCTCGACCACAATCACCGACATGTAATAACTGCGATGGCTTTATAGCGAGTTTTGAACAAGCCATCTGAAACATTTCTGTATCTGGCTTTTGTTTAACACCGGCAATAGCGTGAAAAACATGTTCGAAATAATGGTCAATTCCAATCGCTTTGGTATCAACATTACCATTACTGATCGCTACTAAAGGGTAATGATGGGCTAGCTTTGCTAATAACTGATGGCTTGCTTGTGGCACGGTAAATTGACTACGAACAATAGAAAAATGATCCATTGCCTGTTGTGCTTTGTCTTGAGCTTGTTTTTTGTCAAAACCTAATGAGCATGCGCCTAGAAAATAACTTTCAAGACGCAAGGCAACGACATCATGAATTATCGATGCTTGTTTAGCTATTGCTTGGGCTTTAAATGGCGACCAAAATTTTTGATCTAATATCAAACCCTTATTTTTATCAGTTAAGCACACACTAAAATTTCTGCTAAAATAATGCACCATTTTATCTTCAGCACTCACCATCACCGGAGCATTGGCGTATAAGGTGTCATCAAGGTCAAAACTAATAGCTTTAATAGGTGTTAATGGGCGATAGAACTTCATAGTTTCACTAACTTTTTAAAGCGCTAAATGGGTTTGTAATAGTTTAGCAACAAGCTTTTTAAACTGACTTAATAACAGAGTATCCATTCTGGGATCAAAATGTTCGGCATCTTCACTGTTAATGGCGATAAAACCTAAATCCTCTGCTGTCTTATCACTAGTTAGCTTAATTAATACGACAGAGCCCAGCTTTGGCTCAGAAAATATCAGCTGTTGTTCGCTTTGTTGAAGACGGCCAAAATAATAATCATCATTTGTCAGTCTATTTTGCATAACACCGGCACAATCATTTTTAACGATACTGGCATGGCTGATGTCAACATCTGACTTTAACCATAACTTCAAACCTGCAAGTGATAACAGTTCAGTGGTAGTTTGATGCAAACAATCCAGTAACTCATTGGCTGATTGGCAATCGAGTAACCTCAAATACAAATCACTATACAGCATGAAAAGTTGTTCATTATGATTAGCTACCGACATTAACTGGGTAATTTCTTCTTCTAATACATGGGCTTTTTGACGTAACAGCTGTTGTTGACGTTCCACTAAAGAAACGGTACCACGGTGATTATCAGCGAGCTGTAAACTGTTCAGTAAAACAGGATTTCGAGTGAAAAAATCAGGATTATCTAATAAATAAGAACTAATTAACTCATCCGTTAGTGGTAATTCATCTAACTGGAAGGTTATCGGAGTTTGATTTTTTTTTTCGTCGACATTCATTGCGATATATTGCTCTTTTTTATTTGTTTTTTTATCGGTCATAATTATTTTTTTTACAACGATTAAATTTGAATTTGGCCATCAAATACATGAATTGCTGGTCCTGACATTTTTACTGGGTTGCCTGGGCCTTTCCAATAAATTCTTAATTGGCCACCAGGCAGCTCAACTGTAACTTGCTTGGCTAATTTTTTTTGCATTTGGCCAATAACCACTGCCGCACAAGCACCACTGCCGCAGGCCAGTGTTTCTCCTGCACCTCGCTCATAAACACGTAATTTAATTAACTCCGGAGATACCACTTCCATAAAACCAACATTGGTTTGTTTAGGGAAACGTTCGTGATGTGATAACTCATGGCCAAGAGTCTCAACAGGAGCTTGTGCAACAGAGTCAACGGTAATCACACAATGTGGATTACCCATAGAAACTACACCACAGAGAACCGTTTCAGTTTCACTACGAAGAATATAGGTACCTTCCATTTTTTGAGCGGTAAAAGGCACTTGTTTAGGTTCTAATCGTGGCACTGGCATATTCACTGATATATTACCATCACGCTCGATAAACAGGGTCATCTTACCCGATTGGGTTGATACTTTAATTTTTGTTTTATTGATTAAACCTTTCATGCGCACAAAACGTGCAAAACAACGTGCGCCGTTACCACATTGTGCCACTTCACTACCATCAGCATTAAAAATGCGATAATGAAAGTCTAAATCGGGATCATAAGGAGGTTCAACAATTAACAGTTGGTCAAAGCCAATACCAAAATTTCGATCCGCCAATTTCTTAATTTGTTCAGTAGACAAATAAATACTTTGAGTAACATTATCAATGACCATAAAGTCATTACCCAAGCCATGCATTTTAGAAAAATTTACTAACATTTATTTATCTTCTTATTAAAAGCGAGATCAAAATTCTCAAGGTAATAAAGACTCACCCAACCAAAGTTGTTCAATCGATTCTCTTTGTCTTATTACATGCATTTTGTTGTTATCAACCATCACTTCAACTGCACGTGGACGACTATTATAATTTGAACTCATAGTAAAACCATAAGCACCAGCAGAACGTACCGCTAATAAGTCGCCGGTTTTTATCGCTAAAGAACGCTGTTTCCCTAAAAAGTCTCCCGTTTCGCATACAGGTCCAACAACATCATAAATTTTAGCGACAACATCATCTCGATGTTCAACAGGAATTATTGCTTGCCATGCTTGATAAAGTGCTGGACGAATAAGGTCGTTCATCCCAGCATCAACAATAGCAAAATTTCGGTCTGCATTTTCTTTTAAGAACTCAACTTCAGTCACCAATATGCCCGCATTGGCCATAATGGCACGACCAGGTTCATATATAAGCTTTAAATCGTAACCAGATAATTTTTCAGCTAGCGCTCTAGCATATTCTTTCGGATGAGGCGGTGTTTCATCTTGATAACAAACGCCTAAACCGCCACCAACATCTAAATGTGATAAGTTAATGCCTTGTTGCACTAAGTTATCAACTAATAACAATACTCTGTCTAGAGCATCTAAAAATGGTATTAACTCAGTAAGTTGTGAGCCAATATGACAATCAACCCCCTTAACCTCAAGATTCGATAAGCTTGCCGCATACTGATATACCGACAGAGCATCATCAATGGCAATGCCAAACTTATTTTCTTTTAAACCGGTAGAAATATAAGGATGAGTTCCTGCATCAACGTCTGGGTTCACTCGTAATGAAATTGGTGCAATTTTATCCATGGCTTTCGCCACTTGATTAATACGATCTAACTCGGAGAGTGATTCAACATTAAAGCAGTAAATACCTTGTTCTAAAGCAAAAGCAATTTCTGAAGATTTTTTACCTACGCCAGAAAATACAACTTTACTGGCGTCACCGCCAGCAGCTAATACTCTTGACAACTCACCTTGGGAAACTATATCAAAGCCAGAGCCTAAACGTGCCATTACATTAAGTACGGCTAAATTACTGTTAGCTTTTACTGCATAACAAATAAGATGATCTTGTTCAGCAGCCGCATCGTTAAAGGCATGCCAATGGCGTTCAATCGTTGCTCTAGAATAAATATATAGGGGAGTGCCGTGTTTTTCAGCGATTTCTGATACAGCGCACTTTTCAGCAAACAATGAACCATCTATTTGATTAAAATAATCCATTAGTTAGTCTCTTTGTTGACAGAGGTTGAGGCATCAGGCTTTTCACTTTCATTTGTTTTTTCTGCTAAACCTGTTTTATCGGTTTTCTTTTCAACTTTTTCGGGCACAAAACCTTCACCTTTTACTGACTCTGGCGTTTGATATAAATCACGCTTTAAACCACATCCAGCTAATGCTAAAAGTGAAAGAAAACAGCAAAAAATTAAAGTTTTATTGTCTTGTAAGTTCATTTATTGAGTTTTATGCCATGAAAGTCGTTTAAATCAATGTTTTTTCTTAGCCAAAGTCACGCTGAAAGTGATTTTTTCTAAGCTGATTGGTATTATACTCACATGCTTAACATCAATTACAGCCATTAATAACTCTATAACTAAATAAAAGCTCAATTTTCGCATAATAAAAGGAAGCGTAATGAACGACAGTCAATATAATTTTCTCTCTGAGGAGCTCATCTTAGCCGTTGAAGAGGCGATTGAAGATTGCGGCACTGACATCGATTTTGAAGGTGCAAGTGGCATACTGACACTGACTTTTTTGAATGAAACCAAGATCATCATCAACAAACAAGCCCCTTTACATGAAGTTTGGGTAGCAACAAAATTTAATGGTCATCACTTTTCTTTTGACAACGAGCAATGGAATGATAAACGTGGTGGCGGGGAGTTTTGGCAATTCTTATCTGCTGCTGTATCAAAACAAGCAGAAACAAACATCAGATTATCGGCAAAATAATTAACTTTTAGGACTTATTAATGACTAATAAAATCGTACGTATTGCAACACGTAAAAGTGCCCTAGCAATGTGGCAAGCTGAATACGTTAAAGCACAATTAGAGCATTTTCATGACGATGTTACTGTTGAGCTTCTACCGATGACAACCAAGGGCGACATTATATTAGATACGCCACTGGCTAAAGTAGGTGGTAAAGGCTTATTTGTCAAAGAACTTGAAGTGGCGATACTAGAAAACCGTGCTGATATTGCCGTTCACTCAATGAAAGACGTACCGATAGATTTCCCAGAAGGTCTTGGTCTTGAAGTTATCTGCCCTCGTGAAGATCCTCGTGATGCATTTATTTCCAATCATTATGAGACCCTTGAAGACTTACCTCAAGGCGCCATTGTTGGAACTTCAAGTTTACGTCGACAATGTCAGATTAAAGCGATTCGTCCAGATCTTGATATTCGTGATTTACGCGGCAATGTAAATACTCGATTAAGAAAACTAGATGAGGGTGGCTACGACGCGATAATTTTAGCGGCTGCAGGCATGATCCGGTTAAAAATGCCTGAGCGTATTCGCCAGTTTATCGAGCCTGAAGTTATGTTACCTGCCAATGGCCAAGGGGCTGTAGGGATTGAATGTAGAAGTAATGACGAGACCATTAAGGCATTATTAGCACCACTTGAAGACAAAATCACTCGTATTCGAGTATTAGCAGAGCGTGCGATGAATAAAGCTCTTGAAGGTGGTTGCCAAGTTCCTATTGGCGCTTATGCCATTATTGATAATGATGAAATCTACCTACGAGGTTTAGTCGGTGCCGTAGATGGCAGCAAAATTATTCAAAGCGAAGTTCGTGGTAAATTAGATCAAGGCGAAAATTTAGGAAATAGTTTAGCGCAAACCCTATTATCACAAGGCGCTGATGTGATCTTAAAACAGGTTTACGCCGATCAAAAATAAAGCGTTATGCCATGTGCTTATAACGCGGCCTGAAGACAAAGGTCGTCAATTAGCCCTGCAACTTAAAACGATTGGCATCACCACAACTTGCCAATCGTTTTTTGATTATCATGGTATTAATGATCAAAACCATTTACAGCGGACTCTTAAAAGCCCCGCTCTAGATATTGTTATATTTGTCAGTGTTGCGGCGGTCAACTTTGCCAACCAAGTATGTCCTATTAGTACATGGGTTAGCTTTAACATGGCCAGTGAAATTAAATATTTTGCTGTTGGTCAAGCAACCAAACAAGCACTTTCGGCTTGTTCAATCAATCAAGTTATTGCCCCAAAACAGCAAAATAGCGAAGGTTTGCTAGCACTTGTAGAGCTTTTGAATGTTAACAATAAAAACATTCTTATTGTTCGGGGCGATGGTGGTAGAGAATACTTAAAAGAGGTCCTTGAACAGCGAGGTGCTCAAGTTAATTATCTTGAAAGTTATCAACGTTTATGGCGAACTTTTAATAGCAATGTTGTTAAGCAATGGCAAGATACTAAAATAAACGCTATCGTAATTACCAGTAACGCTTTATTACAAAGAATTGTAGACATAATAAGCGCTTTTACTGATACTTTAACTATGGAAGAAAAATTAACTTTTGATCTCTGGTTTAACGCCTGTTTATGGGTAGTTGCCAGTGAACGCATCGCCAAAAATGCAAAAGCGCTAGGTTTATGCAACATTGTTAATGCAAATGGCGCTAATGATCAGGCGATTATTAACGCTTTAAATTAGATTTAAGTTAGTTTGAATCAAAAATCATTACCTCAATTACGGAATTCGATCATGACAGAGAAAAAGCAACCATTAGATAATGATCAACAAGACTCCTCTGAGAAAAAAATGTCCCCAACGACATCGTCTGTTAATAAGGCTGACAAATTAGTTAATGAAAAGAATAATTCAAGAGTAACGATGACCAATAAAAATACTACGGCACAATCGACTAATAAAATGATGCCAAAAGCAAAAATGTCAAAAACAGCTATTGCCGCTTTCATTATCGCATTAGTTGGCATTACTGGAACCGCTGCAAGCTATTATTGGCTTAATGAGCAAAGACTTAATTTGACTGAAGAATTAAGAACAGAAAATCAAAAAATAAATACTGCCAATCAACAAAACATAACTCAACAACTGCAAGACCAGCAAAACAAGTTCTCACAACAGCTACAACAAATGGCAGTAAAAGTACAAAATGATAGCCAGCAAAAAATTACTCAGCTTGAGCTTGCTGTTAGTCGTCTTGAGCAAAACAAGCCTAGTGATTGGCTGATCCATGAAGCTGAATATTTAATAAGAATTGCCGCAAGAACTATGTGGTTAGAGCGTGATACCAATGCAGCTATTAATCTACTAAAAGATGCTGAGCAACGGTTAGCCGAGCTCAATAGCCCTGAGTTTCTACCGGTGAGAAAGGTAATTCACCAAGATATTGAGCAATTAAAATTAATGCCAGTGCTTAACACAGAAAACGTAGTGCTTTCTTTAATGGGCCTCAATAACCAGTTAGCCAATCTGCCATTAATAATGGAACAAGTTACCGAAGAAAAAGATAATACTCCATTAGAGTTATCTGAAAACATTGACGACTGGCAAGATAACTTAGCGAAAACTTGGCGAAACTTCCTTGATACTTTTGTTGTTATTCATGTTCGAGATGGTAGTGCTAAACCTTTATTATCGCCACAGTACCAACAGAATTTAAAAGAGAACCTCAGCTTAAAACTGCAACAAGCACAATGGGCTGCAAGAGAAGAACAAGTGACCGTTTATTTGCAAACCCTAACGGAAATTCAAAGCTGGTTAACCGATTATTTTGATATGAAAGAAACCAGTAACCAGATGTTTTTATCGGCCATTGAACAACTGAAAACAGAATTGATAAGTTACGATTATCCAAGCACGTTATCTTCACTGTCAGCAATACGCAATATTCTTGCAGACCAACCTATCGCAATAAAGCGACTAACAGCTCCAACAGAAACTCCTGACAAGCAAACAACAGTAAAGAAAGAACAAAAACAATTAGCGCCACCAACTCAAGAGTCGGCACCTAAAAAACAGAGTATTGAAGAGCAAATACACCAGCAAACAACCATTCAAGAACAAGCGGATGAAAAGTCTAAGCTAGATGAGGGCGAAATATGATGCGCTTTATTCTTATTACATTATTGATTTTAGCCATTATTGCTATTGCCCCTATGTTAATCAGTGAGCCTGGTTATATTGCTATTGCTATGGGCGGTAAAATTATTGAATTGACGGTATATACCGCTGTATTTTGGTTTGCCGTTACTTTAATCCTCACTTTATTATCAATTCATTTATTGAAGCGCGGTTTTAGATTCAGTTTTGGCGGCTGGCGTAAAATCGCCTTTGCTAGTCACCGTAGAGCAATAAAAGATTTTAACAAAGGCATTGCCGCCTATGTTTTAGGAGACTATCAACAAGCTGAACACTTACTAGCCAAAAGCGCAGAGCCTGCACTTCAACAGCAAACTGCCTATTTATTGGCAGCATCAGCAGCAGAAAAACAAAACCTACGCCCTAATACTCAACATTATTTAAACTTGCTTGAAGAGCATACCTCAGGTCAAAATACTATTAAAACTGCAGGGCTAGAATCGATTATTGTTAAACTTCAGTTATTAATAAGCCATAACGAACATGCCAAAGCTCGAGCTATAATTGATAAATATCATAAACATGTCGGCCATGATGTTAGATTATTGCAATTAGAGATTGATTTATGCTTAACCGAAAAACGTTTTGAACCGGCCATTCAGCACTTAGTTTCAGCAAGAAAACAAAAAGATTTCAATCAAAAAAGTTTAAGTCAAAGTGAAGCTATCGCTTTCAATGGCATGTTCAAAGAATTACTTCAGCAACATGACCAGCAGACATTAGCTAATTATTGGCAAAAACTTCCCAAGAAAGTAAAACAAAGAGAAGCAATATTATTCGCTTATTGTCGAATTTTAGCTGATAACAGCATTTTAGCCCCGTTAGAAGAGCTGTTATTACCTGCGCTAAAGAAAGATGCCAGCGAGAGCTTTATTCAACAGCTAACTTGCCTACCTTTAGATAAAACAGCTAACAAAGCAGAAAGTTTAATTTCGGCAGTACAGAAACATCTTCACAAAAATCAAGACAGTATTAAATGGTTAACTGCTTTAGGCCACCTTGCATTAGCCAGTGGTCAATGGCCAATGAGTGATAAAGCTTTTCATCGCCTATTTACCATAGAAGGTTATCAAATAAAGAACCGTGACTTAATAGCATCAGCAAAAGCGCTTAGTGAACAAAGCAAACACCAACAAGCAAATGAGTTATTAAGAAAAGCTTTAGGCTAATCCAGATAAGTTAATTCCCCTAAGCTAGATTGAAAGGCTTAGAGGGAATGTTCAATATGGCCTTAGGGACTTGAATATGCCAATGGCTTAAATATAAGCAAAGGCATCAGCATACATATGCTCTAGCAATGCACCATGCTCAACAAAATCACTTCTAACTAAGCCAATCATTTCGAATCGGCCGGCAAGGTAAATATCATAAGACTCTAAGCTAATAATGTCATGCATTACTGCTTCATGAACCAAACCTGTTCGCCCTTGCCAATCTTCATCGGGATTCTCAACAACCGGAATAAAGTTAGCATGAGGTAATTTAGCGACAATAGCCGCCGTTTCATCTAGCTCATAACATGCATTCGGCTCACGTAATCCCCAATAAACCATCACAGGGCGTGTACTTTTTTGTTCAGCTAAATATTCAAACATTGACTTTATATAAGAAAAACCTGTGCCGCCAGCCATTAACAAGAGCGGTCGTTCACTTGCTGTTCTTAGTTGTGCATTTCCTAGTGGAATTTCAATAGTGACCGTATCACTAGACTTAATTCTCTCAATAACTTGCATCGGGTAACTGTCAGCACTAAAAGCGCCTATTTGTAGTTCGATCAATTCACTGCTCGGTGAACTGGCAATTGAAAATGGTCGTTTATCGTCATCACTCAAAACAAAATTTAGATATTGTCCGGGGACAAAATCAAAGCTTTGGTCAGGCTTTAACAGCACTTTATAAACGTGTGCAGTAAGCGATGAGATAGAATGAACCTGACAATTTATAACTTTCATTTATATTTAAAACCTTAACTTATACTTTAATTTTGTAGTTTACTCACAGAGTATTTAAATATTAGCTGATCATTGCCAATTATTCGAAAATACCTAACTCATCCCATAACTCATCAACTTGAGATTTAACCTCATCAGTCATCGTTATTGGTTCGCCCCATTCTCTACTTGTTTCACCAGGCCATTTATTTGTTGCATCTAAACCCATTTTTGAACCTAAGCCGGAAACAGGTGAAGCAAAATCTAAATAATCTATTGGCGTATTTTCAATTAATACCGTGTCACGGCTTGGATCCATTCGAGTCGTCATCGCCCAAATAACATCGTTCCAATCTCTGGCATTAATATCATCATCACAAACAATGACAAATTTGGTGTACATAAACTGACGCAAGAAAGACCAAACTCCCATCATCACGACCTTAGCATGACCAGCATATTGTTTTTTAATAGTCACCACGGCTAAACGATAAGAGCAACCTTCAGGTGGCAAATAAAAATCTTGTATCTCAGGGTACTGTTTTTGCAAAATAGGCACAAACACTTCATTTAATGCCACACCTAAAATAGCAGGCTCATCAGGTGGTCGTCCGGTATAAGTGCTGTGATAGATAGGATCTTTGCGCTGGGTAATATGTGTTACCGTAAAAACAGGGAAATTATCAACTTCATTATAATAGCCAGTGTGATCGCCATACGGTCCTTCTGGCGCCATTTCATTTGGATCGATATAGCCTTCCAATACGATTTCTGCCGATGCTGGCACTTCTAAATCATTACTGATGCATTTTACTACTTCAGTTTTACTACCACGCAATAATCCGGCAAAGGCATATTCAGATAAGGTATCAGGAACAGGTGTTACCGCTGCTAAAATAGTGGCAGGATCTGCTCCTAAAGCAACTGACACGGGATAATTTTCACCAGGGTTAGTTTTCTTAAACTCTTGAAAGTCTAATGCTCCACCACGATGAGATAACCAACGCATTATCACTTTATTTTTACTTAATAACTGTTGACGATAAATACCTAAGTTTTGTCGCTCTTTATGAGGGCCTCTTGTTACTGTTAATCCCCATGTAATTAAAGGAGCGATATCTCCTGGCCAACAGGTTTGAATTGGGTATTTGGTAAGATCAACTTCATCGCCAGTAAACACTTCTTGCTGACATTTCGCTTTTTTAAGCCGCTTAGTCGGCATATTAAGCACTTGTTTATAAATAGGGATTTTACCAATGGCATCACGAAAGCCAGTAGGAGGTTCAGGCTCCTTTAACATCGCCAATAATTTACCAACATCGCGTAAAGCTTTAACGTCAGATTGTCCCATCGCCAAAGCAACCCGTTCTGGAGTACCAAATAGGTTAGTTAATACTGGAATAGCACTTTCAACACCATCTTTACCGATAGGGCGTTCAAATAATAGCGCAGGACCTTTTGCACGCAAGGTACGATCGCTAATTTCGGTCATCGTTAATTCAGTAGAAACCGGTTGGCTGATGCGCTTTAGCTGTCCCATTTTTTCTAACTGACTAATGAAGTCTCTTAAATCGCTATATTTCATAATGTATTATTATTCTTCTATTAAAAAACAAAAACCAGTCATTAAGACTGGTTTCTTTCAATAACGTATGGGTATTACTTACGTTTCATTGAATCAAAAAATTCATCATTGGTTTTAGTCATCGCTAACTTATCAATTAAGAATTCAATAGCCGCAACTTCATCCATTTCGTGAACAATTTTACGTAAAATCCACATTTTTTGCAATTCATCAGGCTTAGTGATCAACTCTTCACGACGTGTACCACTGCGATTGATATGAATAGCAGGGAAAACACGTTTTTCAGAGATTTTACGCGACAGGTGTAATTCCATATTACCTGTACCTTTAAATTCTTCGTAGATAACTTCGTCCATTTTAGAGCCAGTATCTACCAACGCAGTAGCAATAATCGTTAAACTACCGCCTTCTTCAATATTACGTGCAGCACCAAAAAAACGTTTTGGACGGTGTAAAGCATTAGCATCAACACCACCAGTAAGGATTTTACCTGACGAAGGAATAACAGTATTGTAGGCACGAGCTAAACGGGTGATTGAATCTAATAAAATTACCACATCTTTTTTATGCTCAACCAAACGTTTGGCTTTTTCAATGACCATTTCAGCCACTTGAACATGACGATTTGCCGGTTCATCAAAGGTAGAAGCAATAACTTCTCCCTTAACTAAACGACGCATTTCTGTTACTTCTTCCGGACGCTCATCAATAAGCAATACCATTAATTCTGCATCAGGATGATTATGAGCAATACTTTGGGCAATATTTTGTAGTAATAATGTTTTACCTGCTTTTGGCGGGGCAACAATCAGACCACGTTGGCCTTTACCAATTGGTGAAGCTAAATCTAAAATCCGTGCCGTAATATCCTCAGTTGAACCATTGCCACGTTGCATGGTAAATCTTTCTGTTGGATGTATTGGTGTTAGATTTTCAAATAATATTTTATTACGAGAGTTTTCAGGGCGGTCAAAGTTAACTTCGGCCACTTTTAATAGGGCAAAGTAGCGCTCACCATCTTTTGGTGGGCGGATTTTACCTTGAATAGTATCACCCGTACGCATACTAAAGCGTCGAATTTGACTCGGTGATACATAAATATCGTCAGGCCCTGCTAAATAAGATGAGTCTGACGAACGTAAAAAACCAAAACCATCTTGGAGAATTTCTAATACGCCGCTACCAAAGATATCCTCACCGCTTTTAGCGTGAGCTTTTAAAATAGCAAAGATAATGTCTTGTTTACGGGTTCTAGCGAGGTGTTCTAGCTTCATTGATTCAGCTAATTCAACTAAGTCGCTAATGGATTTTTCTTTAAGTTCGGTCAGGTTCATAGTGGAGTTCTTTAACATATTGGGTCTAATGTTGTTGCCTTGTCTGATGACAATGTAAAAACGCAGGAATTGAAATGTTGATGTGTCTTAATTTTGTATTTTCTTTGAGAAACTAAATTTAGCACTAAATTGTGATGTCGTAAAGTAAGCAGTTTGAATTTATTGTACAACTATCGGTTTTTCATCCTTGAAACCCCTAAATACTGCTATTTATGACATAAAAAAAGCCCAAATAGCGATTTGAACTTTTATTTTCACTCAAAAAAGCTGATTAGATATTTTTATCCAAAAATTCTTTTAGTTGAGTTTTTGATAAAGCGCCTACTTTAGTATCCGCTAAAGTGCCATCTTTAAATAATAATAATGTTGGAATTCCACGAACACCATATTTAGGAGGTGTTGTCGCATTTTGGTCAATATTCAATTTCCCAATAGTTACTTGGCCTTGGTATTCCTCAGCAATATCATCCAAAATTGGTGCAATCATTTTACATGGTCCACACCATTCAGCCCAAAAGTCTACTAACACTAAACCTGACGCATTTAGAACGTCAGATTCAAAACTGTCATCGGTAAGCTGAATAATTTTATCGCTCATTACATTCTCCGTTGATGATGGCATAATTGCCTAATTACTTTATTACTTTAGTTGATGCGAGTATAACCGCATCATCATTTAATCGATACCGTTTTTTGCTTATACCTGTTAAGCTAGCGCCCATGAAACAAACACACTTATCAGAAACAAAATTCGCCGATCTAGATCTTGCTCCGCAAGTAGTGACCGGATTAGAAGCCATGGGCTTTCAACATTGCACAGAAATTCAAGCGAAATCTTTACCAATTCTTTTAAAAGGTACCGATATAGCAGGACAAGCACAAACTGGTGAGGGTAAAACCATCGCCTTTCTAGCTGCTACATTTCATCATCTGTTGCAAAAACCTAAACCCGATCATAACCAACCTCGTGCCTTAATTATGGCACCAACTCGTGAACTTGCGATACAAATTCATCGTGATGCCTCAGAAATGGCTAAAAGCACAGGACTACGTCTTGGTATAGTTTATGGGGGCGAAGGTTATGAAAGTCAACGCCAAGAACTAGAAAATGGTGTTGATATTTTAATTGGCACTTGTGGCCGACTAATCGATTATTTAAAACAAGGCATTTACAACCTCAATAACATTGAAGCAATAGTGCTAGATGAAGCCGATCGTATGTTCGATTTAGGTTTCATCAAAGATATCCGTTATATGTTCAGAAAAATGCCGCCGGCGACTGAACGTTTAAGTATGTTGTTTTCAGCAACGTTATCTTTCCGTGTAAAAGAACTTGCTTTTGAGCATATGAACGACCCAGAAAGTGTTGAAGTAGCCCCTGAGCAAAAAACCAATATACGTATTTCAGAAGAGTTATTTTATCCGTCCAACGAAGATAAAATGGCCTTATTGCAAACGCTTATTGAAGAAGAATGGCCAGAAAAAGCAATTATCTTTGCCAATACCAAACATGTTTGTGAAAAAGTTCATGATCACCTCGCTGCCGATAACATTCGAGTTGGTTTGTTAACTGGCGATGTCATTCAAAAGAAACGTCTAAAAATATTAGACGGTTTCACCAAGGGCGAAATTGATATTTTAGTTGCTACTGACGTTGCCGCTCGTGGTTTACATATCCCAAGCGTTACTCATGTTTTTAACTATGATTTACCCGATGATTGTGAAGATTATGTTCACCGTATTGGACGTACAGGCCGCGCTGGAGCTACAGGCCATGCAATAAGTTTTGCTTGTGAAGATTCAGTGTTTAATTTACCTGCTATTGAAGATTATATTACCCACCAATTACCGGTAAGTAAATACGATCCCGATGCTTTATTAACTGACTTACCACGACCTAAACCTCGTCAACGTCGTCATAAACCACATGGTAATCGACAAGGTAATAGTAGCCAAAACCGCAATCGCAGTGGTGGCGGTAATTATCGCGGTCGTAAACCTTAAGGTAATGCTTTGTGACTAAAAGCACTATCGACAATAAAACTGTTGTATCAGAATTACCACTATTTGCCGTTATCGACCTAGGCTCAAATAGTTTTCATATGCTGATCACTCGTTTATTAGAAGATAGTGTGCAAGTTGTCGATAAGGTCAAACGTAAAGTGCGTTTGGCCTCTGGTTTAAATCAAGACAATAAATTAAATGAAGCGGCAATTGCTCGTGGTTTAGAGTGTTTAAGTTTTTTTGCAGAGCGCCTACAAGATATTCCAGCAGCTAATATACGCATTGTTGCCACAGCTACCCTTCGAATTGCCACTAACGCCAACGACTTTCTAATCAAAGCTGAAAAGATACTCAATAGAAAAATATCACTGTTAACTGGCGAACAAGAAGCTCAGCAAATTTACTTAGGGGTTGCCCATACCTCTTGTAGTGTTGACCACAGATTAGTGATAGATATTGGTGGTGCAAGTACAGAAATCATTGTTGGCAACAGTTTTGATGCTCAATTGGTCAACAGCTTAGACATTGGCTGTGTCACCTACAAGAAACAATTTTTTGTCGATGAAAAACTCTCGACCAACAACTTTACTCAAGCAATTAATGCGGCAACAAGACAAATAAAACCCCTTGCCGCTTCCTATCAACAAATTGGTTGGCAAGCAGTCCTTGGTGGTTCAGGCACCATGCAAGCATTGGCTGAAATCCTTCATGCTCAGCAAAAACCGGCAATAGTTACTCTTGATTTTTTATTGTCAATGCAAACGCAACTACTGACATTTAAATACTTTGACGACATTGATATCGACGGACTCACTAGCGATCGCAAACCTGTCTTTGCCAGTGGTTTATCAATATTAATTGCTATTTTTGATAGCTTTTCCATTGAAAACTTACAACTGTCCAGTGGTGCATTACGTGAAGGTTTATTGTATGAAATGCTGCCAAATATGCGACAGTTCAGCATCAGACAAAGGACTGTTGCTTCATTAGTTGAGCGTTTCCATATTGATCAGCAACAGGCTAAGCGTGTCAGCACTCAAGTACATAACTTATTTGATCAGTTATCATTCTCTACCCGTCTTGAAAAAAATAACGGTTATAAATTATTAACCGCGAGCTGCGCATTACTTGAAGTAGGTTTATTACTTGAATACAAACACCATCAAAGACACGGTGCTTATATAATAAAAAATGCAGACTTGCCGGGCTTTAATCAAGCAGAGCGGCATTTTTTAGCAACATTAGTTCAACTGTATAAAGGTGATATTAATTTACCCTTATTGCTTGAACAAACAGCTGTAGACCAACAGTCTGCAAGTTTTTTGTTAATTATTTTACGCTTAGCGGTAATATTATGTCATCGACGTAAAGATGATGTACTACCTTGTTATCAGATCAAGCTAGTTGCTCAAAAGCTAGAACTTTCATTACCCAATTCGTGGCTAAATGCTCATCCACTTATTCTTGATGAATTAAAACAAGAAGATAAACATCTAGACAAATTAGGCTTTTCTTTAATTATTCATTCTCTATAACTTTCAATGCCTATTTTAACTGCTTAATAAAAAACAAACGTTATTAAGCCTAGTGAGCTAAGTAATTATTTGGCGCTAATAAAAACTTGGCTATCGTTGCTACCGTATTTGATAATTGCTTTTTAATGCGATTAGGGTACTGAGTTTCAAGTATTGTTAATTGGTCATATTCTGTATGCCAAATTTGTCCCCACTTCTTTTCGCTTTCACGATGACAGGCTCCTTGAGTTTTAGCGTCAAAACAATCCCAAAGTAGTGGGTTTATCGTTTGAGAATAACCATCAAAACCCGCTTCACCATTAATTGTAAAATTGGTCGACTCGACATAGGCGATTGGAATACCCGCGCAGGCAAAGGCATAATGATCAGACCAAGGACCAGTTTCACCTTTGGGGTAGCCCTTTGACTCTGCATGGACGATAAATTGGCTTTGCTCATCGTCTTGATTTTGAGACGCTAAAACAACAGCATTTCGTAATATAGTGCTGTTAGAATAAGGTAAATCAGATTTAGTACAACGATAAGGCGTTGAGTTTGCACTATGAACATAAACAAAATCACCGCCAGCAATGGTATCAAAATTTATCATACCGACAATATTGGCCACTTCTTCTAGTTTTAAACTGTTCACATAGTATTTTGAACCAACTAACCCAACTTCCTCTGCACCAAAAGCAATAAATCTAATATTAAAATTAGTAGGTGAATTTTCAACTAAAATACTGGCAATTTCGAGCATAGCAGCCACACCTGTACCATTATCAATAGCACCAAAAGAGCCTTTATTTTTTGCTGTTGAATCATAATGAGCACCAACAATAATCGTTGGTAATAAGGTATTACCCGTATCAATAACTATATTGGCAGAACTCAATGTTTTCTCTTTAATTTTAAAGTCAAATGACTGTAAAGTAACCTCATAACCAAATTTTTTAAATTCATCTGAGATAAATTTTGCTGACTTTTGCTCACCAATTGAACCTGCTTCTCTCACCCCTATACCATTATCAGGTAGTACGAGTTTCTTTAGGTATTGCAACGATAAGTTTTCTTCGGGTTGGTGAGCAAAAACGTCACTAGCCATTAGTAGACTTAACAATATGATAAATTTAAAAAAGCCGTTCATTAACCTTCCTTATGTAATTAAATGACCTAATAATAACGCTTTATTTTGTTAAAAACATTAGCTATGACTACAGTGATATAAAACATTAATTCACACCACCATTTAATTGTATATAATATACCAACGGTGCAATAATTTATGTAGGATCGCTGATATGAATCAAGCAAGTATTTTCAATGATGTTTTAGGTCCAGTAATGCGTGGCCCTTCAAGCTCCCATAGTGCTGGTGCACTGCGTATTGGTCGAATAGCTCTGGATTTAGTGAAAGGCGATTTATCTACAGCCATTATTGAATATGATCCTAATGGCTCTTTAGTCACAACCCATAAGTCCCAAGGCTCAGACATGGGGCTATTTGGCGGATTTTTGGGTTGGGATGCTGACGATAGTCGTTTAATTGATTATCAACAGCATCTTGAACAAGCAAATATAATTGTTGATATTCGTTATATTTCTTATCAAGCACAGCATCCCAATACCTATAAACTCACGCTGAATATAAACCAGTCTAATGAACATCAAATCACCGCAATTTCAACAGGTGGCGGCATGATGGAAGTCGTTAGCATTGACCAAGCTGCGGTTTCTCTACTAGGAGATAGCTTTGTTTTGCTAATTTATATTGACTACGATAATAAGTATTGCTCTATAAGTACTGTTGAGGATGTGGCGAAACAAATATCCTCACAAAATGAATTTACCACATGGAAATCCTGCAAAGGGTCAAGAGACTTTATCATTATTGAATCTTGCCATGCATTTGATCAACAAGAAATTGAAAAAATCTTCTTGCAGAATCTAATTGATGAATATCGCTTTATTTCTCCAGTAATGCCAATCTTAAACAATCCCGCTACAGTATTGCCTTTCAAAAACTGCTTCGATCTATTGAAATACGCAAAGAATTCAAACAGCTCACTTTGGCAATGTGCTCTTGATTATGAAGTTACCAGGAGTGGACTAACTAGCGAAATTCTGATGGGGAAAATGGAAGGGATTAGGGCAATCATGTCTAATGCAGCTAAGACAGGCTTAGCGGGAACAGCCTTTGTCGACCGATTATTACCAGCACAGTCACCCAATTTCCAACAAAAAAATGCCCGTGGAGAATTACTCAGCGGAGGCATGCTTAATGATATTATCATGAACGTCACTGCGATTATGGAAGCAAAAAGTTCGATGAATACCATAGTTGCTGCGCCAACTGCTGGCTCTTGTGGCGCAATGGCTGGTGCTGTGATAGCTGCGTCTACCTCGTTAGGTGTTAGTAATAATGAAACTTGCCAAGCATTATTTGTTGCAGGTCTTATCGGTGTTTTTATTGCTAATGATGCTACTTTTGCTGCAGAAGAAGCAGGTTGCATGGCTGAATGTGGGTCTGGCTCAGCAATGGCAGCAGCAGCATTAGTAAGTTTACACAAAGGCAGTATTGAACAAGCTTTAGCGGCAGCTTCTATGGCATTACAGAACTCTTTTGGTTTGGTCTGTGATCCAATAGCTAACCGCGTTGAAGCTCCTTGTTTAGGAAAAAATGTCATGGCGGCGAGTAATGCACTTTCTTGCGCCAATATGGCCTTAGCTAATTTTCAACAAGTTATTCCATTAGATGAAGTTATAATTGCAATGGCCCAAGTTGGTAAAGCCATTCCTCGCGAGCTTTGCTGCACTGCTCTTGGAGGTTTATCTATTACACCCACCGCCCAAAAACTTGAGCAACAATTAGAAGGTAAGCTTGCTGGTGATATTATTCGATTTAAAAGTTGTTAGGATTAGAAATGAAATTAATTAATAACCTTGCTGAACAGTACGTTAAACTATCTTTGAAAATTGGCCAGCATGCTAAATATTATGTTGATGCTTATTATGGCCCAAAAGAATGGCGGCCAACTGATGAAAAAACGCCATTAACTGATTTAAAATGTCATGCCGAACAGTTGGTTAAACTGGCAATTTCTCTTGATAAAAATGATATTGCTGAACAGCAAGAACGGTTAGATTTTCTCTTGCTGCACCTCAAATCGTCTGTGACCTATATCAATCAATTATTAGGATTTAATATTACCTTTGCCCAAGAATGCAAATCGTTATATGACGCACAACCACCAAAATTTGACGAGCAGCATTTTGATAAAATATTAACTAGGCTCGATAAATTAATACCGGGTGAAGGCGATTTGAACCAAAGGTTTATTAACTACCGTGAAGATTTTATTATTCCCATCAATAAACTCGATGATGTTTTTTCTGCAGCCATAAATGAGGCTAGAAGACGTACTTTACAGTTTATAGACATTCCAGATAACGAGAACTTCACCGTTGAGTTAGTCAATGACCAAATCTGGAGTGCTTATAATTGGTATAAGGGTGATAGTTATAGTCTTATTCAACTCAATACCGATTTTCCAATTTATATTGAACGAGTAATAGATTTAGCTGCACACGAAGGTTATCCCGGTCATCATATCTTTAATGCTCAAATGGAAAAACACCTAGTTAATGCTAATGGCTGGATGGAATACTCTATTTATAACTTATTTAGCCCAACATCACTATTAGCCGAAGGTAGCGCCAACTATGGTATTGAAGTGGCTTTTCCTTGGCAGGAACGTATAGCTTTTGAACGTGATGTTTTATTTCCTCTCGCCGGTATAGCACCAGAGAAAAGTGAACTTTATTATCAAATTCAAATCGTATTGCACCAATTATCTTACGTCGATAATATGGTCGCTCAACGTTACATTGATGGTGTAATCAACGAGTCTCAAGCCGTTCAGCTATTAATGAAGTATGCATTGAGCAGTAAAGAACGCTCTAAACAAAGATTAGCTTTTTACCAGCATAACCGCTCATACGTTATTACTTATAATTACGGCCAAGACTTGGTTCGAGAGTATTTAGCAACATTGGTAAAAAACGACAGTAAAAATGAATTGTGGCGGGTATTCTCTGACTTATTAGCTAAGCCTAAAACAGCCTCGATGATGCAGGTATAGGGTAAGTTTCAAGAAAAAGTTAATCAATGGGGTAGCCAATTTGACTAACCCATCTTATTTCTATTGAATTTGTTCTTCTTTTATCCACTGAGCTACTTGTTTAGCAAAATAAGTCAATATGCCATCAGCCCCTGCTCTTTTAAATGCTAACAATCCTTCCATTACACAAGGTTTCTCTTCTAACCAGCCGTTTTGAATAGCCGCCATATGCATAGCATATTCACCACTAACTTGATAAGCATATGTTGGCACTTTAAAAGTATCTTTTACCCGGCGAACAATATCTAAATATGGCATTCCAGGTTTAATCATCACCATATCAGCACCTTCAGCAATATCTTGTGCTACTTCGTGTAACGCTTCATCACTGTTAGCAGGATCCATTTGGTAAGTATGTTTATTACCACCTTTAATATTACCTGCAGAGCCCACCGCATCTCGAAAAGGGCCATAATAATTTGATGCATATTTTGCCGAGTAAGCTAATATCTTAGTATTAACAAAGCCATTACTTTCCAAGCCCTCTCTAATGGCTGCAACTCGACCATCCATCATATCAGAAGGTGCGACAATATCTGCACCTGCTTGAGCATGAGAAAGAGCTTGTTTGACTAAAATATCTTTAGTTACATCATTAACGACATAACCTTCTGGACCGGCTTTATTAGTATCACTTTCACTTAAAATCCCGTCTTGTCCATGAGTAGTGAACGGATCAAGGGCAACATCGGTGATCACCGCAAGTTGAGGGAATTTTGCTTTTAATGCCCTAACCGTTCTTTGTGTTAAGCCATTAGGGTTATACGCCTCTTCAGCCATAAGTGACTTTTTATCACTCGGGGTAACTGGGAAGATAGCTATAGCAGGGATTCGCAAATCAACCAACTCTTGTGCTTCTTCTAAGAGTAAATCAATACTCTTTCGTTCAATTCCAGGCATGGAAGCAATAGCTTCACGTTGATTTTCCCCTTCAAGTACAAAAACAGGATAAATTAAATCATTCACCGTTAATTGATTCTCAGCCATTAAACGGCGAGTAAAATCATCTTTGCGCATACGGCGCATTCTTCTAGCGGGATATTGTCCAAAGGCATTAGCCGTGGAGTGAGTCATTTAATTGCTCCTGAGAGATAAAGTTTAAAATTATTATTGATCAGAAAAGTCATGCTGTAGTGTTTGATTACGACCATCTTTCTTAGCTCGATAAAGTGCCTCATCTGCACCTGAAAAAATTTGTTCTGGCTGTACATTATCTTGTTGTAAATAGGTGCTAATACCACAACTTATAGTTAAATTTATGGCTAAGTCCTGATAGTTACAGGGCTCATCACTGATAGATAACCGCAAAGCTTCGGCCAAGGCAAGGGCACCTTCAGCATCGGTATCTGGTAAAATAAGACAAAACTCTTCTCCACCATAACGACAGCCCATATCGGTACTACGCTTCAAGCTCGCCTTAATTTTCTGGCCAAACCATTTCAAGCACTGGTCTCCAGCTAAATGGCCATGAGTATCATTAACCCTTTTAAAGTGATCAATATCGATTAATACCAAACTTAAAGGGGTAAGATTACGCTTGCTTCGACGATATTCCGCCAGTATTTTTTTATCGTAAAACCTGCGGTTACTGAGACCGGTTAAATCATCTTGAGTATTTTTTAATTCTAGCTCTCTATTGGAACTTTCAAGTTCTTGTAAAGCGATATGAAGCTCCAAAGTTCGCTCTTGAACATGAACCTCAAGCTCTTCTTGATTATCTTTTTGTAAAGCGAGAAGCTCTTCATTGGCTTGTTTTGCTGCAATAACACTTTCTAACGCTTGTCTTTGTATTTGCTGCTTACCTCGCAATTGATAGGCGTACTGACGACTTAAAATAAAAATAATTAAGAAGGCATTTAACCAAAAGAAAAAGCCGAAATAAGCAGACTGATACTCAATAGTAGCTAAACCATTGATTTGTAGAATTATGACATTGAACATTAAAAACAGACATTGAATGACTGCTGTAAGGGTAAATAATTTAGCTAAGGGCTGAGATTTCTTTATCAAGACAATCCCTAAAATTATCAAGGCAAAACTCACCAGACCTTGGAAAGATAAACTCATGATAAATGTTGCATGTACGCCTAAAAACAAACTAACAAAAATCGAAATAAACAATAACCAACATAAATACTTAATTCTTTGATAATAAGAAAATAAAGCTTCTTTTAAATTAAATAACTCTAAGGTAAAAAGTAACAAAAATATCAATGATGCCGCTGTTAATAAAGGTAAATCTACCGCCCTTAGCTCTGGCAATTCAGGAAATAAATAAAGTAAATTTCCACCCAAAATGACAGAAAGTAATAGAGCTCTGGTAAGAAAATAACCTGATATTAATAAAATACTTTTTAAACCACTAGCAAAAAACAACAGCAACATCACTAGGGCTATCAACATCATACCGCCAATTACAAAGCCATAGTCATATTGAGCTTCACTGGTATATTGATAAAAAAATCTTTCACTAATCATCTGTATTGGCAATTTTAAATTTGCATCACTCTCAACTTTCAAATACACGGTACTAGTTGATAATGCAGGTAAATTAATAAGTACTGATTTTAAGCTGCTGCTGTTTAGGTGGAATGTTAATGAATTGAGTTTTTTTTCTTTGGTTAATTGATAGAGTTGAACATCGATAAGCTGAAAACGATTTTTAAAGGTTAAATATACCGACCTTGGCTCACCAAAACTATTGCTCAAATTTATGGCAAACCAGTTTGTGCCTTTAACGACCTCAAAACCACTGCTTATACTCTGTTTTTCCTGCCATTGCTCATTTGTCAGTTGATGAACTTCTGCACTTTTAATTGATGATGATTTTGCTGAAGCGATTGACAAATAATCTACCACAAGATGAGTTTTTGCTATGTTTATTTGCTCAACCTCGACAACAGATCTAATGGCATTAGCTTTAAATGAGGTGACTATTAATAAAAGCAACAAAACAACTGAGATTAATCGAGTTATGTTAATCATATTATTGATTCACCCGAAAAATCGGCAAATTAAATACTTGCTGAGCATTAGCAGTAGTTTGTTGAATAATTTCTTCTGGGGCTATCCCTGTTATTTCAGCATAGGCTTTTACGACATAAGAAAGGTAGGCTGGCTCATTACGGCTACTTTTAGGTTTAGGCCGAATAGTTCTTGGCGTAAGGTAAGGGGCGTCTGTTTCAATCATTAAACGATTAAGAGGGATATGGTGAATTATATCTCTTAATTCTTGGCCACGCCTTTCATCACAAAGCCAACCAGTAATACCAATATACATATTAGCCGCTAAACAACGTTCCAACTCTATTCTGTTGCCAGTAAAGCAGTGGCTCACCATTGCTGGCACTTTATCAAATGCTGGCGTTAACAACTCAAACCAGGGGTCAAAAGCATCTCTTTGATGTAAAAACAATGGTAATTCAAGCTCTACCGCCAGATCGATTTGCTGTTGAAAAATTTTAAGTTGTTGCGCTGGAGCAGAAAAATTACGATTAAAATCTAAACCACACTCACCAATAGCTTTAACATGGTGGTGACTGGCAAGCTCGGCTATATCTTCAAGGTAATTTGCACTGACATGGTCAGCATCGTGTGGATGAACACCAGCGGTACAGCTTAGATAATCGGGAAATTGTTGACATAACGCTAAGGCATTTTTACTTTCATCAATATTAGTTCCGGTCACCAAAAAAGAACTTATGCCATTATTTTTTGCACGCTGAATTACATCTGATCGATCTTTATCAAATCTTTTATTGGTGAAATTAACGCCAATATCAATCAATTATTCACTTTCCATTTTCGCCTGCAGGGGATATATCATTCTCTTTTTTAGTATAAAAAGAAGCAAGTATTAATCCGACTTCAAACAATAACAACATAGGAACCGCTAACATGGTTTGTGAAATAATGTCCGGCGGTGTTAATAACATGCCAATAAAAAATGCACCAACAATCACATACGGACGCTTCTGCCTCAAGCTTTTAGCATCGGTTACACCTGTCCAACAAAGTAAAATGATGACAATGGGTATTTCAAAAGCAGCACCAAAAGCAAAAAACAGTTTTAAAACAAAGTCTAAATAACTACTGATATCTGTCGCAATGGTCACGCCTTCAGGGGCTACTGAGTTAAAAAATGAAAAGACCACAGGAAAAACGACAAAATATGCGAAGGCAATACCACCATAAAACAATACGGTACTACCAAACATTAATGGCACAACTAAACGTTTTTCGTTGCGATAAAGACCAGGAGCAATAAACGACCAAATTTGATACAAAATATAGGGCATGGCGATAAACATCGATAAAACTATGGTCAATTTAAAGGGCGCAAAAAATGGGGAAGCAACATCTGTTGCTATCATCTGTGTACCCTCAGGCATAGTTGATAACAAAGGTAGAGCTAAATATTGATAGATGTCTTGTGCAAAATAAGCCAAAGAGCAAAAAACAACTAAAACGCCCAACACTGAACGCAATAAACGCGTACGTAATTCTAATAGGTGATCAAACAAAGTATAGTTGGCTTGGCTTTTATCACTCATGAACTTGGCTTCTGCTCTTCAATGGCGGGAGGTTGCTCTTTAATACTGTCAGCTAATGGCTCTGCCAAAGTATTTTTTGTTGGTGAATTTTCATAAGGTCGGGTGACCATGTCAGCGGCTTCTTTTAATGACTTTAACGACTCAGAAACTTCTGGACTTAGGTTTTTTAAGTCACTGCGTTCCGCTTTTTTTAAATTCTCATGGAGTTCATTAATGCGCAGCTCTTCTTTTAGCTCGGTTTTAACACCTTCACTAAATTTTTTCGCACTAGAAATCCAGTCTCTAACCGTACGAATAGCTACAGGTAAACGCTCAGGCCCCAGTACAAGCAAACTGAGAATACCAATTAGCATTAGCTCCCAAAAACCCATATCAAACATGAATTATGCCTGATCTTTTTCTTTGGATTCAGTTTTCTCTTCACTACTTTCTGCTGAACTATTTTCTGATTTATCAGCTAAAGTATCCGCAGTTTTATCTTTGTCTTCACCGATTGCCGATTTAAAGCCCTTAACTGCTGATCCTAAATCACCACCTAAATTGCGTAATTTTTTTGTACCAAATAATAGTACTACAATAACGGCAAGAATCAATAATTGCCAAACACCCATATTACCCATGAGATACTCCTCTAATTCAATTCATTTTATTATAAAGTTTTCATACAAAAAAGCATCCATATAATGCCTAATTTGTGAGATAAAACAAATTTTATCCACTTACTGCGATTATAGTTATTAAATGCTAAAAAAAACGACAGGTATACCTGTCGTTTAATCATGATTTAACCTGTTTCGAAATTAGAATTTATAAGAAGTGCTAATAAAGAACGTTCGACCAACAACATCATAAATATTTGGGACTGTATTCATATCATTACCATTAGGCACTTCTTCTGGCTCGGTATCAAAAATATTTTTAATACCGCCAGTCACCTGCCAGTCATTATTTACATGATAAGCAGCTGAAATATTGTGATAAATAACACTTTCAGTAGAGAAAGCAGCTAAAGGCGTTGTTTCATCCCAGTCATGATCCCATTCGCCATCCATACCCTGAATAAATTGAGCATTATAAAGAACACTCACATCTTCTGTGATATCAACAAAAACCGACAGGTTTGATTTCAACTGCGAATAACCGCCCATGTTGCCATCAATGGTACCTTCATAATTAATACCATCTTCTTCAAATTCAATTAAATAAGTTGTATCAAGCGATACCTTGAATAAATCATGAGTGTAATTGATATTCCAATCAATACCTGAAGTTTTCTGCGAGCCTATGTTAGTTAAAGATGAGGTTAGTGTCGACAAGTCACCCTGTGCTGCATCAGCAGGATTTATATTAATAGTTTCACAGGCAACTAAGACATCTTGCTTACATTTATTTAACTCACTTTGCACATTAACACGACTTATTGCGTTAGTAATATCAAACTTCCAATAATCGACAGTGGTGGATAAACCATCAGCTACTTCCCAAACTGCCCCAAAAGTAAATGATTCACTTTCTTCAGGGTTGAGATCTTCATCACTGGTATAGTTTACCAAAATCTGTGTATCTTCAGCAAAACCCCAAGGGTCGGTTAAATAATCAAAAGAACCAGAATTACCACCATAAAGCTCACTAACACTTGGCGCTCTAAAACCAGTTGCCGCAACAGATCTCAGCATAAAATTTTCAGTGAAACTATAGGTCGCCCCTAATTTCCACGTAGCCGCACCACCAAACGTTGAGTAATTATCATATCGAGTTGCCGCTTCTACAGTAAATTTATCAGTAACCGGAACTGATACTTCACCATAGATTGATTGCACCGAATAATTACCTTCTGTTGGGTCTTGCTGAGCCGCAGTACTTTCGCCAGCTTGAGTGATTAAATCAGGGGTATAAAAACCACTTTCAAAACGAGACTCGATACCAATGGCATAACCAATATCATTTTCAGATATGCCACTATAACCTGCTGCTAAGGTAAATTGCTCATTGCCACCTTCATTAGTTTCTGTGTACATAATACCTTGGTCGGTCAAAAAATCCTGTGATAATTCATCTCCACTAAACCACATATCTTGATGGGTATAGATGCTTTGTTCCATATTGCCAGCGTGAATTGAGTTAGCGACACTATCTTTTGAATCATTACGACCATAAGTTGCTGACATATCCCACTGGTCATCATTATCAAGGTAGCCTATTAACGCAATTGAAGCACGATAGGTATCGGTTTCTTGCTCATAAATACGAGGGCCAGCATCTGTCATTCTGCGTTTATATGCTAGACTCTCTAATTCAGGAATTAATACCTCGCCGATATCGATGCAGTTACCAATGGTGGCCTCACCTGGTTGGCAAACAGCTAAATCTATACTGGCCGGCTGTGGAGCCATTTGCTGATTTGACTCACGACGGGTATACATTAAGTCAATACTTAGCTCAGTATCTGAGGCTATTTCTTTATTAAAACTACCAAACAAACTTACTAACTCATTAGGCGTTTGTGCATAGCTGTCTTGAGTATAATCATAAGAAGTATCACGAGGTTTAAAACCACCTTCACCATCAGGAATCAGACCACCAAGGGATCCTTCTGGCACATAAGACGATTCGCCCGGTGGAACAAAGTCACGATCAGCTTGAATAACTTCACCACGTTTTGAATACTGTAAACCCAGTACCAAATTACCACCGGCAACTTCAGAGCCATTTAAAATACTAAAACTACCACTTTCGCCGTCACCTTTATCTGTGATGCTGCCATCTGCAGTGACTTCTGTTCCGCTAAAATCTTTTTTGGTGATAATGTTAACTACACCAGCAATAGCATCTGAACCATAAACAGCTGAAGCACCATCTTTTAAGATCTCAATTGATTGAATCATAGAGACAGGAATGGTATTTAAATCTACTGATGAGTCAGCCCCAGTTCCTGAAGCTACCATGCGGCGACCATTTAACAATACTAAAGTACGTTGCACGCCCATACCACGTAAATTCACTGTAGCAGAGCCACCTGAACCATTATTTGATGTTGAGCCTAAACTCATTCCTGCAGCGGCAGGTTGCATTGATAAAATTTCTTGAACTGAGGTATATCCACTTTGGCTAATAAAGTCGGCAGATATTATAGTAACCGGACTTGCCGTTTCAATATCGGTTCTATTAATACGTGAACCAGTCACTGAGATACGTTCAATTTCTTGTGCAACTTCTTCTTCTGCAAATGCATATGACGAGGTACTAGCGGCGGCAACAGCACCTAGCATTAATGCTTGTCGCACAGCGCGACTAATTCTTGTTGTCGAATTCATAAATCTCTCCGGTGTTTCTAGACGAATAAAGGGGAATACTTTTTATTAGGGGTAACTTATTTACGGCCATGATGTTGCTTTATGCGGGGAGAAAATAACGTTGTTTTTTGTCAGTAACTTGTTGTGTTTATTGCCAAATTGTAATAAATGTCGATATTTGATGTAATTTTAAGCATTGGTAGTATTAGGAATAACAAAGTGCTCAGATATCAAACAGGAAAAATTTTATCGGCACAGCTTTCGTATTCACGACTAAATCTAAACGGCTAAATCTAAACGCTTAAATCCAAGAAATCTAAGTGCTTGATCGGCTAATAACTAATCGCATTGAAAGCGACGTGGCGGCTATAACTTTTAACAATTGAGGTGGAAAAATTTCACTAGGATTGGAAGGGTAAAATTTGTCGAATTATTCCATTGACTCAATACTCAAAATTCAGCCATAAAAAAACCGACTTTCGTCGGTTTTTGTTAAACTTAAATATTAGGCTGAATAAAGAATTAATTAAACGCCATGGTATTTTTAAGTTTATTTAAAGCATTTTTCTCTAACTGCCTAACTCGTTCAGCAGAGATATGATATTTGTTTGCTAGCTCTTGTAATGTTGATTTACTATCAAGTAACCAGCGAGTGCGAATAATATCTTGGCTACGTTCATCAAGTGTTACTAACGCATTAGATAAACGCTTATTAGAGTGTGCTTCAAAATTATCATCTTCAACAATTGTTGCTAGTTCTGATGATTTATCTTCTAAAAATTGTGCCGGTGAAAATGTACCGGCATCTATACCAGCATCATCATCTGAAGACAATTCAAAGGCTTGATCTTGGCTACTCATACGAGTTTCCATTTCCCAAACATCTTTCTTAGTAACACCCAAGGTATCAGCAACCGTGCTTACTTCAGCATCACTGAACCAACCTAAACGTTTTTTGTTTTTACGTAAATTAAAAAATAATTTACGTTGTGCTTTAGTCGTAGCTACTTTAACGATACGCCAATTGCGCAATACATATTCATGAATTTCAGCTTTAATCCAATGAACAGCAAACGAGACTAAACGTACACCAACCTCAGGGTTGAAACGTTTTACCGCTTTCATTAAACCTACATTACCTTCTTGCACTAAATCAGCTTGGGGTAGGCCATAACCTGAATAACCTTTGGCAATATGAATAACAAATCTAAGGTGCGACATAATCAATTCTTGTGCCGCTGTTAGATCGTTGTTTGAATAAAGTCGAGTAGCTAGTTCATGTTCACGCTCAGCGGTAAGCACGGGAATGCTATATGCTGATTGCATATAAGATTCTATACTGCCACTTTTAGGTAAAGTTAGCGCCATTGACTGTGTAGTCTTACTCATAAAAAATCTCCTGTTCTAGTCCCGCGATAATAACACATTTCACTTGTGCCAGCGAGTGATAAGCGAACCACATTAACCTACAAGATAGGTTAAAACAATATTATATTTCAAATTTAAGAGTAAACTTGTATGAATTTGTAACCGTGGGTAAATGCAAAATTAATTGTTAAATAAAATACTGTAATAAGATCAATAATAAAACATCATACATTGCCCTAGAAAGGGATAATTTACTCATTAATCGGTTTTAGGCTCTATAGCTCGAATATGCTGACGTACTGAAATATAACTGCCCAATAATCCTAAGCCAATAGCAAAACCAATGAGTAATAGGCTTTCATCAAAAGTTAGCCCCTGTAATACAAAGTTACTACCGTATAAATCCGTTAATACCGTTAAAGCGCCTGATAGATAATAAGCCAATATCGCAATGGCAAGACAAGCAAAAACACCGCCTAAAATACCATACCAAATACCAGAATATAAAAAAGGTCGTTGAATAAAACTGTCTGTTGCACCCACTAATTTCATGACCGCAATGGCATCTTTTTGATTAATTATTGCTAAGCGAATAGTATTACCAATAATTAATACCACTGATAAACACAATAAAAATGCGACACTAGTGACTATATTTTCAATCAAGGTAGCCATTGCCTCTAAACGGGATAACCATTCTAGATCCAATTTTCCTTGCTCAACTTCCCGCTCTTTTTCCAATTTAATTAATAACTCTCCCGCGGCTTGAGCTTGAGAAGCTCTTTTAGTAGGTGTCACTAATACTGTGGCTGGTAAAGGATTTTCATCTAAATAATCAAGCGCTTGTCCAAAACCGGATAATACTTTGAATTCCTTTAATGCCTCTTCTGCTGAAATATATTTTACTTTCGATACTTCAGGATAAAGCATTATCCGCTGTACCAGGTTTTGGGCACTTTTATCACTTACCGACAAATTAAGAAACAAGCTGATTTCAGATGCGCTATCCCATTGCTTAGTAACTTGCTGAGCATTTTTTACAAATAAATGTAATGTTGCAGGTAGCGTTAAACTTATCCCTAGCACCAAAACAGTCATTACTGTGGTAAATGGAGTACGCCATAAATCTCCTAAACTGCCTATAGCTTGCTGAGCGTGTCGAATGGGTAAGGATAATAAACGACGAACGAAACTAGAGCGTTGTGGTGATTCCATACTTGGCAGAGGGTTATTGATAACGCTCTCCTTGCTCTTTTGTTAATACACCATCAACAAGTCCATCAGTAATCATTGCCCCTTCCTTGATGGTTAAGGTTCGATACTTCATGCGCGCAATTAAACCAAGATCATGAGTTGCAATAAGTACAGTAACACCAACGGCATTAAATTCTTCAAATAAACGGATGATATCCATGGACAGTTTTGGATCTAAGTTACCCGTAGGCTCATCGGCTAATAACACCGGAGGTTTATTCACTATGGCTCTAGCAATACCGACACGCTGTTGTTCACCGCCTGATAACATATAAGGATAACAACGAATTTTACTAGTCAAATAGACTTTTTCTAAAGCGACTTCAACACGTTTTTTGATTTCTTTATGGCTATAGCCTTCAATAATTAACGGTAAGGCGACATTATCAAAAATAGTTCTATCGGTAAGTAAATTATGATTTTGAAAGATCATCCCAATACCACGGCGCACATAGGGGATGTCTTTGTATTTAATGTTTGATAGCTCAGTATTGTTAATTTGAATACTGCCGGAACTTGGCTTTTCCATTAAGCTAATTAATTTTAATAAGGTGCTTTTCCCTGCACCAGAATGCCCCGTTAAAAAAGCCATCTCCCCTTGCTCTAGATTAAAGCTAACTTGCTTTAATGCTAAGAAGCCACCAGGGTATGTTTTATTTACATTATTAAAACGAATCATATTTTTATTATTATATTAGCTAGAGTCTAGTACGTTAAGGCAACGTTATTATTTTTCAAATAATGCGTCAATAAAATCATCCGCGTTAAATGGCCTTAAATCATCTATTCCTTCACCAACACCTAAATTACGAATAGGGATAGAAAATTTATCTGCAACAGCAAAGATAACACCACCTTTAGCAGTACCATCAAGTTTTGTTAAAGTTAACCCGGTTACATTAACCGCTTGATTAAAGAGATCTGTTTGGCTTAACGCGTTTTGTCCCGTGCCAGCATCTAGAGTTAGCATAACTTCATGTGGGGCATTTTCATCAATTTTCTTCATCACTCGAACTACTTTTTTAAGCTCTTCCATCAAGTGACTTTTGTTTTGTAATCTGCCAGCGGTATCTGCAATTAATACATCGATATTACGTGCTTTCGCTGCACTTACTGCATCAAATATTACAGATGCACTATCGGCTCCGGTATGTTGAGCAATAACCGGGATTTCGTTACGCTCACCCCAGACTTGTAATTGCTCGACAGCAGCCGCTCTAAAAGTATCACCTGCAGCTAACATTACCGATTTTCCCTCTGCCTGAAATTGTTTAGCTAATTTACCGATAGTTGTTGTTTTACCGACACCATTTACCCCGACCATCAAAATAACATAGGGGCCATTTTCTGAGTTAATATTCAATGGCTGTGAAACTGGCTCAATAATTTTCTTTAACTCAATTTTGAGTAACTCATAAAGTGCTTCAGCATCTTTTAATTGCTTTCTGTTAGCCGAATCGGTTAATGAGGCGATAATCTTAGTCGTGGTATCAACACCGACATCCGCCATCAGTAAATGAGTTTCTAACTCTTCAAATAAATC
>JALJPB010000022.1 GCA_022969175.1 Colwellia sp.
CGATATAAGAAAAATCTAACGCTAATTCTTTTGCAATGTAACCATCAAGAGGTTGTGTTCCCTCACGAGTTTCCATTTGCATCAACATTTTTGATATTACCGGTAAAGCTAAAGAACCTTCAGCGAAGTGTAACCATTCTAAATATCGGTAATAGTCACAATTATTAATTGCAGGCCTTAATTGGTGTTCACTGCTTTGATTAAGAATGTACTCGATAATTGCCCCTGACTCACAAATAACCATGTCTCCATCAACCATGATAGGAGCTTTGGCTAATGGATGAATAGCTTGTAAACTTTTTGGCGCTAAACGAGTTAATGGATCACGTAGATGATTGATTAACCTATATGGCATGCCTAGCTCTTCTAATAACCAGATCACTCTTCTGGAACGCGATTTGTTTAAATGATGAACTGTAATCATGATGACTAATTTCCTTATATTTTATTATCTAGCTGAGTGTTATGGATTGATTCTCTCAACATTTGGCAAGTTATTGTTGTCGTCTTTAGTTACAGCATGAAATTTCAAACGTAAAAATTTCACTAATACACCCGCGGTAAATAACATCGTCAGGGTATAAATAGCGGGAGTAAACGACATTTTATAATTTGCTAGTAAGGTTAACGCCATGAACATTGATAGCGTGCTATTTTGTAAACCAACTTCAATAGTAATAGATGTTCTTTGTGCCATAGTTAAACCAAACCATTTACTGGAGTAATAACCAAGCGCCATTGTTGAAAGGTTGAGTAACAAGGATACTGGACCCGCTGCAATCAAAGCTGAAATAACAATGTCTTGTTGAATATAGGTAAGAAAAATCATTAAAAGTGTGAGAAATAATATCCCGAATCGAGAGACATATTTTTGGCAACCATTGGCAACTTTAGGGTAATAAGCTTTGATTATCATTCCGATAACAATAGGCACTATGGTCAATTTCATCAAACTAAACATGGTAGCAATAATGGGTAAGTTAAATTCATTGCCTTCACCCATAAAATGAACCAAGGATAAATTAAGCACAATGGGAATACTAAATACAGTGATCAGGCTTGCCACCGCTGTCATGGTAACCGAAAGGGCAACATCGCCTTTTGCTAAATGAGTGAACATATTTGACGTAGTACCACCTGGGCAAAGTACCAGTAACATCACACCAACAGCATATTCAGGCTCTAATGGCATAATGTTGGCCAAAATAAAGCCTATTATCGGTAAAAATAATAACTGATTAATTAAACCAATTGCCACGGCTTTAGGGTAGGTAACTACTCGTTTAAAATCATCAATAGCCAGAGATAATCCCATGCCCATCATAATTAAAAAGATGCAAATAGGAATGACTTGTGTATTTACTAACGTTACCAATTCAATATTTGTCATGTAAATCTCGATTATTTGGTCTTGTTTTTATAATGAATCTTATCGCTAAGCTCTAGATTAATATTTAGTGGCATTTTCAATTAAAAAATGCGACGGCACTGTCTAGTGTTGCTCTGTCTGTTTTTGTTTCATTGATTGCTGCATTTTCATCGGCATAACCAAATGACATACCAAATAAAATGCCGCGATCGTCAGGTAATTTTAATATTTTTCTTACCGGATCAGGGAATTGCCCTAATGCACCTTGCATACAGCTACCGATGCCCTGCTCAGTTAGCAGTAAAGACAAGGTTTGAGCGTAAATGCCTAAATCAACAGCGCCCATAATGTCTAAGTATTTATCCATGGTGAAAAATACCGCATACGGTGCATCAAAAAATTGCCAGTTACGCACCATCGCCATTTGGCGTGCTTTCTTGTCTTCTCTGGCTACACCTATTGAACTATATAACGCGTTAGCTGAGCCGAACTGTCGTTCGCGGTGAAGACCTTCATATTTGGGTAACCAATTAAAATCAGGATTAGGTTTACCACCACTCATTAAAGTCTGCATAAATTGTGCTTTAAGTGCCTCTTGGCTTTCTCCTGAAACCACACAAATTTGCCAAGGCTGTACATTACAATTTGAAGGTGAGAGTTGCGCGTTAAAAAAAATATTTTCAAGGGTACCTTCAGGGATAGATTTATCTAAAAATGCACGAATAGAAACACGATTTTTAAGCAATTTTTCGACCGACATTATTGTTCCTTATTATTTAACTTGAGCGCTGTTGAACACATGTTCCATATATTATAAACAGCATATAGGTAATTTATTAGCCGTATATTATTGATGCTATCTCGACATTTCACATTTAACCAATGAATATTGCTTATAGGTAACTATGCACAATTTAAATAGTAGTAGCACCTGATGCTGCCCTTGCCATCAATCAAACTATAACTTATTAGAATAATGGGTCATAAGAATGATTCATTAGGATAATAACTCTAATTAAATTAGCATGTGAAAATTAATAACTATTATTGGTTTGGAGAAATATAAATGCTTGAATATAAAGCCCCTGTTCGTGATATTAAGTTTGTTATGCAAGAGCTACTTGATTGTGAAAGTCATTACCAACATTTGGGTTATCAAGATGCAAGCATTGATATGGTTGACGCCATTATTGGTGAAGCCGCAAAATTAACCGAGCAAGTAATTGCTCCTTTAAACCAAATAGGTGATCAACAAGGCTGTACTTGGAAAGACGGCGTCGTGACTACACCCGATGGATTTAAAGCGGCATATCAACAATATGTTGATGGTGGTTGGCCAACGTTATCTCAATCAGTAGAGTTTGGTGGTCAAGGTTTGCCTCATTCACTCAATATTGCTATTGCCGAATTATTTTCAGCGGCAAACCATAGTTTTGCTATGTATCCTGGTTTGAGTCATGGCGCATTAGCCACCATAGAAGCTCATGGTAGCGATATTCAGAAACAACAATTTATGCCTAAACTTGTTGAAGGCACATGGACCGGAACCATGTGTTTAACAGAGCCTCATTGTGGTACTGATTTGGGTATGCTGCGTACTAAAGCTGAAATAAATGAAGATGGTAGTTATTCAATAAGTGGCACAAAAATATTTATTTCTGCAGGTGAACACGACTTATCTGACAATATTGTTCATATCGTCATTGCCCGTATTCCAGGGGCACCACAAGGCAATAAAGGTATTTCGTTATTTATTGTGCCTAAGTTTAATGTCAATGAGACCGGGGGAATTAGCGACAGAAACGGCGTTAGTTGTGGCTCAATTGAGCATAAAATGGGTATTAATGCTAATGCCACTTGTGTGATTAATTTTGACAATGCTAAAGGTTATCTCATCGGTGAAGAAAATCGTGGCCTTAAATGTATGTTTACTTTTATGAATGTTGCACGCATTGGAGTGGCAAATGAAGGCACCGCCGCAGCGGAAGCATCTTTTCAAGGCGCTTTAGCTTACGCTAAAGATCGTTTACAAATGCGCTCTATTAGTGGAATTAAAAATCCTGAGGGGCCAGCAGACCCTATTATTGTTCACCCCGATGTCCGGAGAATGTTATTAACACAAAAATCTATTGCTGAAGGGGGTCGAGCGTTAACTACCTATTTAGCGCAATTAGTTGATATTGGCCATGCGGAACAAGATGAAGCGATAAAAGCTGACGCAGAAACCAAACTTGCGTTATTAACACCAATCGCTAAAGCCTTTCTTTCGGAATTAGGTTTTGAGTGTACAAGTCACGGTGTGCAAATATTTGGCGGCCATGGCTTTATCAAAGAATGGGGCATGGAACAGTTGATGCGCGATGCTAAAATTAGCTGTTTATATGAAGGCACAACGGGCATCCAAGCTTTGGATTTATTAGCGCGTAAGGTCATCGGCAGCCAAGGAAAGATATTAAAACCCTTTGCCAATGACATAACAACCTTCTGTCAGGAAAACTTTGATGAACCTAAAATGGCAGAATTTATAAAACCGATAATGGCTTATGCAAAAGAATGGCATGATATTACGCTTGTTATTGGCGAAAAAGCACAGAAAAATCTTGATGAGATTGGTGGTGCATCTGTTGATTACTTAATGTATTCTGGTTACGTAACTTTGGCATTTTTCTGGGCGAAAATGGCAAAAGTCGCTCAAGATAAACTCGCTGCAGGAACAACAGACAGTGCTTTTTATCAGGCCAAAATTAAAACGGCTCAGTTCTATATTCAACGTATACTCCCTCGTGCCAAAGGGCATGCCGCTTGTATTGAGAATGGTGTATCTTCAATGATGGCACATAACAGTGAAGATTTTGTTTTTTAAATTATTGGTCATTATGGCCAACCAACAGCTGTTGATTTTATCCTCAAGTTAACTTCGTCAATGGGGGCTGCTCATTAAATCTACAGTCAGCTTGCTGGTTGTAGATTTTAATCATGCTAGTTTTTTTACTAAAAGCTAAACTTAGCTTTGTTGCCTTTGTTTTTTATCTTTTATTTACCCCATATTAATAAAATAGAACTATTCTTTATTTGAATAGTTAATCATAAGTATTATTCATTTGCTTAATTTTTAAACTGCATTTAGCATCGTTAAGTCGGCCAAATTTGGTGATTAAATAATCACTACAATGAACTTGATCAAAAAGAGCGCATAAAGTGCCAAATAAACAATAAAAAAAATTAATCAATATTAGTATGTACTGGGGATTTTAATGAATAATAACAACAAATTGCAATTTTTTAAGCATTCTTTACTGGCGCTGTCTGTTGTAGGCGCACTGGGTTCTACAGCAAGTGCGCAGCAAGAAAATGCTAACGCTAAAAGTGATGAAGACGGTATAGAACGGATAATGGTAACCGCCTCTAAACGTCTTAAAGGGTTACAGGAGTCTCCTATTGCAATAACCGTGGTCAGCAGTCTTGCTGTTGAACAAACAAAAGTTTTAGATGTTAGTGATCTACAAACACTTGTGCCGACATTGCGGGTATCACCATTGCAACGCTCTACTAACGCTAGCTTTTCTATTCGTGGTTTTGCTAATGGTGCCAATAATATCGGCATTGAACCTTCAGTAGGCGTATTTATTGATGGTGTTTATCGCTCGCGTGCGGCCGCCCAAATTGGTGACTTGCCAAGACTTCAACAAATAGAAGTGCTGAGTGGTCCACAAAGTACTTTATTTGGTAAGAATGCTTCTGCTGGTGTTATTAATGTCCGCACTTTGGCTCCTTCACATGATTTAGAAGGTAAAGTGGAATTCGGTGTTGGTAACTATAATCAACAACTGATGAAAGCTTATATCACTAATGGCATAACCGACACTTTAGCCGTTAGCTTATCTGGCGGCTATAATGCCCGTGATGGTTATACCGACAGTGTTTCCGGATTGAGTGAGTTGAATGACCGTGACCGCTGGAACATACGTGGGCAGGCTTTATATGAGCCAACCAGCGATGTAACTTTGCGCTTTATTGCTGACTACAGTGAGATTGATGAAACATGCTGTACTGTTTCCAGGGCTATAAATGGACCAACAACGGGTGCAGTTCAATTTTTAGGCGGTACTGTGCTTAGTGATGCAGACCCTTTTGCTTATCAATCAGCCCTCAATATCGACCCAAACAATACCGTGGAAGACGGCGGTTTTTCTTTGCAGCTCGATATTGATTTTGATAGTTTTTCTTTTACCTCTATTACTGCGCTGCGTAATAATGAATCTACCTGGATTCACGATATTGATTACACCTCTTTGGATATTATTCGAGAAACCGGTGACATCAAAATTGATACCTTTACTCAAGAATTCCGATTGACGTCTACTGGCGACAACCGATTTGATTGGATGGTAGGCGCTTTTATCTTTCAAGAAACAGTGGATTCTGAAGACGCTTTGTTTTATGGCCAAGATATGAGGAGCTACTTTGATGTATTGGCAGCTGCAAGCTTACCCGGTTTGTTAGGACAAATAGAAGCCATTTATGGTGATGCACCTGGTTCATATATTTCAGCAGACACGGTAGTCACTACTGAATTTGAGCAAGAGAATGATGCTTATTCGTTGTTTGCTAATTTTGATTATCGTCTTACTGACGATTTTACCGCGACCTTTGGTATCAGCTATACTCAAGATGATAAAGATATTTGGTTAAAGCAACAAAATAACTCTACGCTTTCTGCCATTGATTTGGACAACGATTTAACCCTCTTTGGGGTACCACTGCCGCTTACACCATATGCGCCTGCTATTCCAGCTTTAAAAGGTATGCAGTTTATGCCGCCTATGCTTGAATTGCCTAACTCGGTTGAAAATAATGAATCTTCTGACAGCCAAACCACATGGTCATTGCGCTTGGCCTATGAGCTAAATGACAATATTAATTTATTTGCCACGGCGGCTACCGGTTTCAAAGCGTCGTCATGGAACTTGTCTCGTGATACCCGTCCATTTCAAGCCGATCAACAGGCAATTGAAGCCGCTGGTTTAGCACAAAAGAATCAAACCTACGGTGGCCGTTATGCCAGCCCAGAAGACTCTACTGTTTATGAAATTGGTATGAAAGCGCGGTTTGAAAAAGGGGCAATCAATGTCACTCTATTTGATCAAACCATCGAAGGTTTTCAATCTGCAATATTTATCGGTACAGGTTTTATATTGGCTAATGCCGGAAAACAAAGTACTCAAGGTATCGAATTCGATTCTGTCTATACCCCAACAGATAATTGGGCATTAACGCTTGCGGGTACCTTCCTTGACCCTATTTATGATTCATTTGAGGGCGCATCGGGTATTGACGGTCCGATAGATTTATCTGGAAAAAAACCTGCCGGCATCGCTGAACAAACTATCGTTGCTGGAATCACCTACAACTTCGAATTTGGCAATGGTATGCACGGTTATCTCCGTACCGATTATCGCTACGAAAGTGAGGTTCACATTATTGAAAATGTGCCAGAATCTATGACCCGCACTGTAAGTACCTTTAATGCCAGTGCCGGTCTTAGCTTAGAAAACGGTGTTAATTTACAACTTTGGGCACGAAATTTAAATAACGATGAATATTTTACTTCCGCTTTCCCGACACCGATTCAAGGCGGAAGTTATACTGCCTATCCAAGCCAACCAAGTACTTACGGAGTGAGCGTTTCCTATGAATTTTAACACCCTAGTTTAAAATTTCTTAAAGGATAATAAAGGTTGTTGTTAAAGTGGGCAATAAACTCACGGTAACAATGGCCTTTTTTTTAAGAACAGTAAAGATGAGAATATATTTTAAATTGTTATACTATACTGTTTTATTTTTAAGCCAATGTAACAGCTTCATTATTAATAAATTAGCTTCTATGGGTTTAGATAAATAGTCATTCATACCGGCATCGAGACATTTTTTTCTATCATCAGCCATGGCATTAGCTGTCATAGCAATAATGGGAATAGTTATATTTACTTCTCCTAAATGTCCCATAGACGTCATCATAATCAATTTGATTTTTGAAAACCGACTATCACTTTTAATCGTTTTACCTAACTCAGCACCATCGATATTAGGCATTTGCATATCAAGAAATGCTACGTCAAAAGGTGGACTTTCTTTGTTTTGATATTTCTGCGCGCAAATTAACAGCGCATGTTGGCCACTTTCGGCTTCAAAAACCTTGGCACCCCAACGCTTTAGTTGTCCACGTATTACTTCTCTGTTGGTCTTATTGTCATCGACAATAAGAATTTTCAAATCTTTCATGTCGACTTTAGGCATAACCTGTTGTGAACTTTTACTTTTATCTAAGTTTATATGGAAGTTAAAAGTACTCCCTCGGCCTAATTCACTGGTGACGCTGATGTCACCGCCCATTAAGTTGCAGAGTTTTTTTACAATCGCTAAGCCTAAACCTGTACCACCAAATTTACGTGTAGTTGAGGAATCAACTTGACTGAAAGAATCGAAGAGTGAAGATGTTTTTTCAGCTGGGATACCTAGGCAGAATCGGTTAATAACCCGAACGATTTCATTATTGAAAAGAGAAATGTTCAATCAATCGATAGCATTTTTTTACCTTTAGCTACCAGTGGCGGTACGGCTATTCGATTTAAAGCAATTAATACCCATAGAGCTAATTAATTGCTCATTTAGCGAGAATTAAAAATGAAACCGAGTACTTAATAGGTAACTTAAATCATTATTGTGGTTTAAATCTTTAACTATCCCGCCTTCAATTACCCATGTGGGGTTTACCCATTGAAAGCCGATGGTTACTTGGTGGGTAATTTTATTTTCTTGTTGCCACCGGCCATTAAGTTCGGTGACAAGGTGTAATTCAGAGGCTATTCCCCAGTCTGGATAAAGTGACGGTGATAAACGATATTGCCAAGAAATATCATATCTACCACTATCAGCTCGGTTATCTAAACCCACTTGATAAAGTACATCAATATCAATTTCATACCTGTCTTTAAACAAGGTATAAACCAAACCTGTTTGTATCGCTGGGTTTCGATCATTGTTACTAGGAACAATGGCACCCGCTAATAATGCCAACCTTGAAGTGCCGGAGAAAAAATCATGCTGTATTACCGTGTGACGATACAAAGCAGACAAATCGCCGAAACTAGCGTCTTCACTAGTTCTTACGTTATAGGGCATGCCAAAGAGCAAAGCTTGTTTATTGCTAAGGCCATAGGCGACACTGGTAATAAAGTTAGCACTATCGTCACTGATAAGGTGCAGATATGAAAACCTTACAATATAGCCGTGTTTATCAATGGGTAAAGCTACCAATGACCTTAAGCCCATAGTATTGGCAGTTTGCATATTAACTAATGATAATAGTGTGACGCAAACTATTGTTGAAAGGCTAGTCTTTGACTTCTTCATCAGAAATTATTGTTACTTTGGTCGGCATAAATCCAGCATCTAATATTGCTTGTTTGATCATTTCAATGGTGGGTTGTGCTGAATTAGTTTCTAATCGTACTTTCTTCATTTTCATGCTTACCTCCACTTTTAAGACACCGCGCATTTTATTGAACGTTCGATTTAAAGTATCAACACATAAAGCACAGGTCATACCGTGTACTTCAACTTCTATTGTTTTGGCATTGGCTGGAATTAACAATGCTAGAGCGACAAGTAATGGTAATAATAAAATTTTTTTCATTGTTTCATTCTCCTTTATAGATTGAGTAAATTTCTTAGGGGTAATAAAAGGTAGCTGGTGAAAAAGCCAATAAACCAGATCATTGAACTTATCCAAAATATTCTTTTATTCAATCGTTTTGATTTTTTGCAAAGGCTTGCTAGCTCAGGTTCAGCAGGACAATGTTGATTAGGTCGCCAGATAACCCAAGCTAAAAACATCAAAATTAGAGCTGCCATTGTTAGTGTCCAAATCTTATGTTCAGCAAGAAAAATAAGTCCTGGAATGTTGTAGTTTAAACTAGCTACTACAGCGCCAAAGCCTAATGTCACTAATAAAATAGGCAAAGCACAACATACTAATGTGCCACTAGCCACAAACAGCGTTAGCCATTTAAGGTAAGGGTTTTCTCCTGATCTTTTTTCAAACATCCTAGCCCCCACATCCTGAACATGAACCACTTTCTTGTATTGGTGGGCATGGCATTGATCCATAGGAACAAAAAACGCAACAATCCCCTTTAATAGGTTTTAGTAGTGTTTTACAGGCAGCACATTCATGAAACCACAGACAAGCATTTGTTGGCATTTCAAGTAATTCTTTATGTTTGCACTCAGGGCATGTTAATTCTGAGTTAGTGATAATTTCGGTCATAAACAGTCCTTAATATGTTTATGTTAGTATAGAACCTGTAGTAACTATAGGTTCAAGAGGTTTTGTATGAATCACGTGAAATATTCTATTGGTCAGCTTGCCAAAAAGTCAGGCTGTAAAGTTGAGACTGTGCATTACTATGAAAAAATAGGACTAATGCCTGCACCGCCGAGAACCGAAGGCGGACATAGAGTATTTTCCTTGACTCATGTTAAGCGATTAACTTTTATCAGGCGCAGCAGAGAACTAGGTTTTAAGATTGAGCAAATTAAAGACCTGCTCAAATTTATTGATGAGCCAAACCACTATTGTGGCGAAGTTAGGGCTATGGCAATGCAACAAGCTAGAGCTGTACAAGAAAAGATAGACGATTTACAGCGTCTTCATTCCGCATTAAATGAAATGGTTAATCAATGTAAAGAGAGTAATAATTCAATAGATGATTGCCCTATTGTCGACTCTCTATTTACCAAGAAAACTGCAGTGTTATAAAAGGGACTTTAAGAGCCAGTTTCACATCTAGTATGAGTATTTTAGCTGACAATAAAAGCATTGATAAAACAATAACAAACTTAATGAAAATGGTATAAAACTCTTAGTTTTAAAGGGATAGGTTGTTTGTTTTACAGGATAAACTATATTTAGTTTATTGAACTCTCACCGTAGCTTTAAAGTTCAGGATAAAAATTCAAACGGAATTGTCGACTTCATTGGTATGTTTTATGAAATTCGGTTTACTAGCTTTATTTTTTATCTGTTGTGGCATTAATGCCAGCATCATTGATGATTTTATCAATGATGACCTTATTGATAGTGCCAATAGCACTAGTCAATGGTCTAATGCTCAGCAGAGTATTTTGCAATCCTTTCACCAAAGTATTCGTGGTGGTGACTTTAGCGAACAAAATATCGGCTCCAGTGTCGAAAATACCAATGCCATTATTGCTGCCGACTTTAATGGCGATGGTTTTTTAGATGTTGCTATTGGTCTTAGGTCTAACCTGACCAAAGTATATTTAAATAATACCAGCAGCACGCCTTTTTCAGGAGTTGCCGCCATTGAGCTTGGCTCAGCTATAGCAGACACCGATGAACTTAAAGCGATTGATATTGATAACGATGGTGATCTTGACCTAATAGAAGGTAATTGGAGCCGAAGTGTTATTTTTTTAAATAATGGCACCAGTGTGCCTTTTTCGTCAACTGACATATCAGTAGCCATTAACCCAGGCTTTCATGCTACACGTGATATTGAAATAGCTGACTTTAACGGCGATGGTTATATGGATGTATTACTGGTTAATACCAGCGAAACGGACGTTATTTATTTTCATAATGGCGATAATAGTTTATTTAATAGCGCCACTTCGATTGCTTTTGCCGATGCTACGGATATCAGTACCACGGGGTTTGTTGCCGACATTAATAATGACGGCTATCCGGATTATGTTGCCTGTAGTAGCAATCAGGTTAAAAAGCTCTACCTGCATAATCAAAGTATCACTGCTTTTGATGGCGTTTTAGGGCTAACAATTGGTAATGAAGTTGAAGATTGTAATGATATTATCGCAGGGGATCTTAATAGTGACGGTTGGCTTGATGTCGTCTTTGCCGGTCGTGATGAAAATCGCTACTACCTTAATACCTTAAGCCCCCCTTATTTTACAGCAGCTGCGGGCACTGCTATCAGCTCAGACAATGAAGTAACAAACGCAATCATCCTAGTAGACGTTGATACCGATGGTCATTTAGACATCGCGGTCTCCGATCCAAGCAGAATAAATAAGTTTTATATAAATTCTGGTACTGCCGTGCCGTTTAATAATGCATCCGCCAATAGTTTAACCATGGTTGAAACCACTTCAAATGCCTTGTTTAGTGCTGATTTCAATGATGATGGACTGCCTGACTTTGTTATCGCTTCCGATGATAGCGCCAGCCTATTATTATTAAATAAACAAAATCTGAACCCCTTAACGGGTAATACCACTGAGTTCATTTTAACTAACTCCAATCTATCCTCTTCAGGTGTAGCCATAGGTGATGTTAATCAAGACGGTTTTTTAGATATCGTGGTTGGTATTGATGGCGGAATAAACCAGTTGTATATAAATAACGGCACCAGTGATGCTTTTAGTGGCGTAACACCTATAAACATAGGCACAGACAGTGATTTAACCACTGATATCGCCATTGCAGATATTGATAAAGATGGCGACTTGGATGTGATTGCCGGCAATTGGGGTACAAGTAAATATTATTTAAATAATGACACTGCCGATCCTTTTAATGGTGTAACTACCGGTATTGATATCAACCCATCCTTTATACGGTTGGAACGTATTGAAGTAATTGATGTTAACAAGGATGGTGATTTAGACGTACTATTTGCTACCGATGACGGACAGACCTCCTGGTATATGTTAAATAACGGTACAGCTACGCCTTTCAATGCCGTGGCAATGCAGGCCATTGGCGCTGAGTTATCAGCAGCAGAGGGTATTGCTGTCGCAGACATAAATAACGATACATTTCCTGATGTTATTTTGGCTATTGATGGGGCACTTAATCAATATTATCTACATAATACTACCGCCAGTCCATATTCTGGGGTGGTTCCTGTTGCTATTGGCAGCACGACAAATAACACTATTGGTGTGGTGCTAACCGACCTTAACCTCGATGGTAACCCTGATCTGGTTTTTGCAAATTCTGGGCAGGCGCATCTTTACTATATTAACAATACTACAGCGACCCCTTTTTCAGGTGCCCCCCCTGTAGGTTTTGGTGATGAGTTGGATGCTACGGATATTAGCGCGGTAGATATTGATAATGATGGCGATTTTGACTTAGTACTGAGTAGTTGGGGAAATCTTGCCCGAGTATTTCTAAACCGAGGTTCAAACGAATTTATTACGGAAAATTCACAGGGTGTCATTATCGGCAGAGATAAAAACACTACTGACGGCTTGGCCGTGGCAGATTTAAATGGTGATGGTAAGATTGATCTAGTACAAGCTAATACAAGCTCAGATAACATCATAAGTTATGGGTTTTTAAGTTCAGGCAGTAACTCTCATTATGCCGGAATGAGTAAAGTGCAGTCTCTCACCATGGACACAGATCCCGCTGATATTTTAAACACTCACTTTATTGCATTACAAAATAGTCCGACCAACAGCTCAAGCCAATATTGGGTTACCAACAATGGTGGTATTCGTTGGTATAGCGTTTCACCCAATCAAGAGTTTGTTTTTCCAACAACAGGCAGTGATTTGCGCTGGAAAAGCGATATGATGAGCTTATCACCTTTAAGCAGTTTTGAAATTCAAAGAGTTGAATTTCAAGCGGTTAACTTTGCCCCTGCTGTTCAAAGCACGCCAAGCTTAAATAAAACATTCGGTGATAGTCAGTTTACCATTAACTTTCATGATGTTTTTAGTGATGATAGCGATACAGATCAGCAGCTGACTTATACCCTGAGCAATAATTCAGACACCAATGTTGCTACTGGCTCGGCTATCAACTCTGTTGATGGTTTACTGACAGTTACCATACATAAGGTGGGCAGCAGTTTATTCACCGTTAAAGCGACGGATACTGGAGGAAAGTCAACAGATGTCATCGCAACAGTTACTATCAGTCAGACGAATTTAACCATCTCCGCCGATAATCAAAGCATGGTATATCTGCAAAGCCTGCCAGCACTTTTGGCTTCTTATGCGGGTTTTGTCAACGGTGATGGTCCTACTGCACTCACTGGATCGTTAAACCTAAGCACAACCGCTAATGCTAATAGTGTGCCCGGTATCTACACCATCAGCATTTCAGGTTTAACCTCAAGTAATTATAATATTACTTATCAACAGGGAAGCTTAACGGTTTTTAACAATGCTCCGATAATTACCGGCACTGCGCCAACTAATATTCAGGAAAATAGCCTTTATAATTTTTTACCTACTGCCAATGATGATACGGGGCAGTCACTTTCGTTTAGTATTATTAACAAACCTAGCTGGGCAAGCTTTTCCACCAGTACAGGTAGCTTAACCAGTACGCCTAACAATGCTGATGTCGGCCTTTATACCGATATTGTCATCTGTGTGTCAGATACATTAGTAAGTACTTGCTTGGCAAGTTTTTCCATTAACGTTGCTAATATAAACGATGCTCCAAGTATTAGCGGTAGCCCGCCTGTTAGTGTTAATGAAAGGCAATTATTTAGTTTCACCCCCGAGGCTAATGATATCGATGAAAATAGTCAGCTAACATTCACGGCTGATAACCTACCTGCCTGGTTAATACTAAAAAATGACAATGGCAGTATTTCTGGCATCCCAGATAGTGTGGATATAGGCCTGTTTGAAGAGATCAAATTATGTGTATCTGATGGCATGCTCCAAACTTGCTTGCCTAAGTTTTCAATTACCGTTGAAAATGTAAATGATGCACCCAGTATCAGCGGTAGTCCACCAGTTAGCGTTAATGAAAGACAATTGTATAGTTTCATCGTCGAGGCTAATGATATCGATGAAAATAGTCAGTTAACATTCACGGCTGATAACCTACCTGGCTGGTTAATACTAGAAAATGACAATGGCAGTATTTCTGGAATCCCAGATAATATTGATGTTGGCCTGTTTGAAGAGATCAAATTATGCGTATCTGATGGCATGCTCCAAACTTGCCTAGCTGAATTTTCAATTAACGTTGAAAATATAAATGATGCACCTGAAATTTTTAGTCTTCCCATAACCCAGGGAATGATCGAAGAAAATTATTCCTACCAAGTTGATGCAGCTGATAAAGATAATGACTCGTTAACTTTTACGTTAAAGACAGGGCCTCAATGGTTGAGTTTTATAGATAATAATTTACATGGCTTCATCCCCAGAGGAGCTTCTGCTGAGGAATTTATTATTGAAATTGAAGTCTCCGATGGAGAACTAATTGCAGAGCAATTATTTAACTTAGCAATATCCACCGCAAACACAGATGTCGCGCTTAGCTGGCAGGGTAGAAGATGGCTTATACAAAATCAAAGCGAGTCAATTCAACTAACAGCTGATAATTTAAGCGATAAACAAACCTATATTGATCAGCTCAGAGTTAGGCTAAACGGTGATATTACCGTTAATGCCTTTAGCGAATCTTGTACTTTAGTTTCAGCCATTGAATGGCAATGCTTGATTGGTGAGTCATTAGCGCCTCAGCAGTCAATCACCTTGCCCTTTGAACTGCAATCAAACTCATTGCAAGCACAATGGCATATTGAGGCCTGGCTTGAAACTGATCTTAATGATGAAAATGAGCAAAATAATTACGCCAAGCTAGCAGGTATCGTTACTGAACATCCGGGGATGATATCAGGTCAGAAAATAGCCATGGAATTGGAGGATACACTGCTTCGATTTGATATTAATGATGATGGCATAGATGAAATGATAAAATTGAGTGGCGGAGCTTTGTGGCGGCTTGCTTTAGCTGATGATGGTTATTTGACTGATTGGCTCGAGTTTTCTCCTAATATTAAAAATATTGAACAAGCAGTATTTGATAAAAACGCGGACAAACTTGTTCTGTTGACACAAACGAATACGCTGAGCAAATATGATGTCACTGACAATAGTCTCGTTTTAGCAGCGTCAATGCCATTACTCGATAGCAAGATCAAACTGGTGAGCTCTTCAGCTAATGAATATCTAAGTATTGAGAATCAAATCTTAGCGATTAACTGGTCGCAGCAAAGACTTGAACAGGTACTAACATTGGTACCAGATATCTTGGCGTTTGAACTCATTTTAACTGACGAGCAAACTCAGGGCTTTATCATACAAACCACGCAAGATTTACGTTTTTCCTTGTGGAATAATCAGAGCGAATTATATGAGCAAATAAAGATAAAAGAGCAAGCTATTACAGGTTTTGACATGACTCAACCCTGTGTGTTTTGGGATGGTTCAGGAGTCTATAGCTTTGATTGTTTACCGCTACTGAATTTTACTGACATTAACCAAGATCGTAATAAGGTTCTCCGGTCACCGGATGCTCCCCTGTATTTAACAGAGTCCATAAAGCAGCAGAATCAACTAGCAGATTTCCCCCTGACATTGATCTCACATTTACAGATTAATCAAGTTGCTCTTTTTGATGAGACAGACTTACACACACTAGTCGCAATGGATGAGGGAGTATTGCTTGTTGAAGAAAGCACCGAAGAAAATCAAATAACCTGGACATTAAAAGAGGGATTAGCCAGTGGTAATGCAGTATTACAAGTGGGTTATATTGACTTGGATCTTGATGGTGATTTAGATGTGTACGCATGGACAGACACTGAATTATTACTATGGTATCTGAGTGATCAGGGCAGTGAACAAATACTTGGCCCTCAGGAAATATCCCTTGGGGTGGAATTAAAGCCATTAGTTTATAGCAGAAATCTAAGCCAAGTGCAGGTGCCAATCAAGTTTAGCAATGAAAGTAGTTATGCACCTGAACAAGTTATTGCCCTGATAACCTATTCACAAGGTGCTTTACTTACGGGTTTCCCTGATTATTGTCATCAGATCAGTGTAGGTGAGTTAAACTGCGAATTGAGTGAATTTTCAGGACATTCAACACAGTTAATCTTGCTGGAATTCGCGCGTTTATTAAGTAGACAGCAATTTAGTATGCAAGTGGATATTGAGATGAATTATAGTTCAAACTTAAACATTAATGATTTTAAAGATTATCATATAGCCGCCGTAAACATAATCCATCGACACAGCGGCTCACTGAGTGCTTGGCTGACATTATCTTTATTTCTTGTGGGGTTGCTAAGAATTAGGCGTACTGTGCATAAGCGATAAACATTCGCGAGACTTTATGCCTCCCTTATAGGTAACAGTGCACAGATAACGAAAGCTATAATCAGATCGAACACTACTTTGGTTATTGAAGGGGTATTATCGCTAAAGTATTAAAGCAAGACTTCAAAAGCTTGATAAATCACTATCGATTTATTGTTAGTAGAATAAATTTATTGATGTCCTGATCATAAATTTTAAGTTTTACTTAACCATTACTTTTTTTGTTACATTTTATTGTTCACTGAATTTTATAAGAATAGTTAATAGCTTCAAAAAACAATTACCTTATTGTCGTTATTTTATCTGGCTCACAAAGCGCCATTCTTACTAACTTCGCTTATTTTATTCAAAAAAATGTCAGTTAAATGCAGTTAGCAGCTTGTTGGTCGTATTTGTTTTTGTGTAATGAAAGATAAGCAGCTAATCTATGGACACAATAATAGGGGAGCAACGTATGAAACAATCAATAATTATCAACGGAAAAGAGCATGAGATTGATGTAGATGGTGATATGCCACTACTGTGGTTTCTTCGCGATAGGTTAGAGTTTACTGGTACCAAATTTGGTTGTGGTAGTGGTTTATGTGGCGCCTGTACTGTTCATGTTAATGGTCAAGCCATACGTTCATGTGTCACCCCTGTTAGCAGTTTAGTTGATCAAAAAATCACTACCATTGAAGGTTTATCTGAAAATGGGGATCACCCTTTACAACAAGCATGGCTGAATAATAATGTGCCGCAGTGTGGTTATTGTCAAGCCGGTCAAATAATGAATGCTGCTAGTTTACTCGCAGTAAATGCCGCGCCAACAGATGACGAAATCGATACCGCGATGCAAGGCAATATTTGCCGATGTGGCACTTATCAACGCATTAAAAAAGCGATATCAGAAGCTGCTGATACCTTAGCTAAGGAGGCTTAATATGAGTATTTCAAATGTTAGTCGTCGAAACTTTTTAAAAGGTGCCGGTGTTGCTACCGGTGGTTTAGTGATTGCTGTTGCCTTACCTGCTAACGCACTTGCTGAGAAAGGGATATTACCTGAAAGCAGTGCGAGTACCCTTAATGCCTTTATTCACCTTGAAGAAAATGGTGATACTGTTATTTATTGTGGCCGATGTGAAATGGGCCAAGGTATAAGTACAGCACTACCTTCTGCCGTTGCTGATGAAATGGAAGCTGATTGGCAACGTGTTACTGTTAAACAAGGGGATGCTGACGAAAAATTTGGCCCTCAAGCGACAGGTGGCTCTGCCAGTATCCGTGTGATGTATCAACCTATGCGTGAAGCGGGCGCTACTGCAAAAGCGATGTTAATTGCCGCGGCCGCTAAAGTTTGGAAAACCTCTGCGGATAATTGTTTTGCCCAGTCTCATTTTGTCATTAATAAAATCAATCAACAAAAACTTGGTTTTGGCGAATTGGCAAGTATTGCGGCAAATATGCCGATTCCTGAAAAGCCAGTGCTTAAAAAGAAAAGTGACTTTAATTATATTGGTAAAAAGCTGCCTCGCCATGATCAAGGTGCGGTGGTTGTTGGTAAACGCACTTACGGTGTAGATACCAAACTTCCGGGTTTAAAGTATGCCGCGATTGTCCATTGTCCAGTACTCGGTGGCAGTTTGAAAAGTCTAGATAAAACCGAAGCGATGAAAGTTAAGGGTGTTAGTGATGTTATTGAAATTCCACGCTTTGACATTCCCTTTGGTTCCATTGGTGGTATTGCCGTTGTTGCTGATAATAGCTGGACGGCACAACAAGCGGTTAAAAAGCTAAAGGTCGAATGGAATTTAGGTGAAAATGCGGTTTACAATACCAAAGAATACAAGCAGCAACTAGTTGCCAATGTTGAAAAACCAGCTACTTTAGCCGCTGAACGTGGCGATCTCGAAACAGCCTTTAAAACAGCCAAAAGTAAAATTTCGGCGACTTATACCGGCGGCCATCTTTCACATGCACCTATGGAGCCTAATGCCAGTGTAGTATGGGTTCAAAAAGATTCATGCGAGGTTTGGGCATCAACACAAAGCCCTGCTGATATTCAAAAGGTATTAGGTCAATATTTAAAACGTGAGCCTAAAGACATTGTTGTTCATGTGGCAATGGCGGGTGGCGCTTTTGGTCGTAAATTCAAATGTGATTATGTTCATGAAGCCGCCGTTATTTCTGAAAAAACCGGTGTGCCTATTCAGCTAATTTGGTCTCGTGAAGAAGATATGAGAACGGGGTATTATCACTCTATTAGTGCCCAACATATTGAAGCATCAATGGATGAAAACGGTAAGGTTACTGGTTGGTTACATCGTGCTGCATTTCCATCAATTACCAGCTTATTTAATCCTTCGCTTGAAAGGGCTACAGATAGAAATTTAGCAGATGTTACTAATCATTTATTTGGCGTTGAAAATTTTCGCGTCGAATCAGGTGATGCCAAAGCACATACCCGTATTGGTTGGTATCGTGCGGTTTACGCCATTTTTTATGGCTTTGCCTTTAGTACTTTTGCCGATGAACTTGCCCATAAAGCGGGTAAAGATTCTTTATCTTTTGTTAATCAACTTTTTGACAATAATAAAAATGAAGAACAGCAAGAACAAGTTAAACGTGCCAAAGAGATATTAGCTGTCGCCGCTAACAAATCAGACTGGCATAACCGTGCAAAGCTGCCAAAAAATCAGGGAATTGGTTTAGCGGTGCATTACAGTTTTCAAAGTTATGTTGCGATGGCGGTGCATGTTGAAGTTAATGGTGATGACATTAAAGTATTAAATGTTGACTGTGCAATAGATTGTGGCCAAGTGCTTAACCTTGATGGCGCAACGGCACAAATGGAAGGTGCAGTGGTTATGGGGATGTCGCTAGCATTGAGTACAGAAATCACCTTTAAAAATGGTGCTGTTGTTAACTCAAACTTTCATGACTACCAGGTTATGCGTATTACCGATATGCCTAATGTTAGAGTACATATACCGGATTCTGACGAAAATCCAACAGGCTTAGGTGAACCGGGTGTTGCTCCTTTTGCGCCAGCATTAAGTAATGCGATTTTTGCCGCGTCAGGTAAACGTTATAGAGACTTACCTTTTAAACCGTTATCTGTTTAAGTAGTTGTCGATAAGCATGAGCAGGACCATGAGCACCAGTAATCATCTGTCACACTTATTAGCTAAGTGGTACCCCAATCGTGATAAATTTGATTGGGTTTTAGCAACAATTTATGACACTCAAGGTCCTTGTTATCGAAAATCAGGGGCGATGATGCTATTTAGCAGTCAAGGCGATCAACTTGGTATGTTAAGTGGTGGATGTTTAGAGTCAGATATTGGCACTAATGCTCGAAAGGTGATGCAAACAGGCCAATCTATAGCGCTGTGTTACGACGGCTCTGACGAAGATGACTTATCATTTCATTTAGGCATTGGTTGTGGTGGTACTGTTTATATCATGCTGCAATCAATTAATGTTCAGAATGACTATTTATCGTTAACTCAAGTCTATGATGCATTGAAACAACGGACATCGGGCTATTATTACCAGCCTATTGTTGTTCAGAAAAGTGTTGAACAAAAAAGTGCTAATCAAAGAAATGTCGATGAAAAAGCTAAGGGCAATAACACAGCTATACAGGCCTATTTTGAAACTGATGATATTAGCGATCTTGCTGAGACAGCTACCATAATTAAACGATCTCAAAATAAAATAAACGACGGTGTTAATAACAATGATAAATGGCTAGTAAGCCCTATTGTACCTGAGCCACACTTGCTTATTATTGGTGGTGGCATTGACGCTCGTCCTTTGGTGAATATGGCCCAACAACTAGGGTGGCAAGTCTCATTGTGGGATCCACGTCCAGCCAATGCACGAAAAGAATTCTTTGCCAACGTTAACCATATTATTAAAGGCGAGGCTGAGATCTTGACAGCTTTTGCATTAGAAAAAGACGTTAATGCCGCGGTGTTAATGAGTCATAATGTTGTTATTGATGCTCAAGCACTGCAGGCGCTTTCGACAGGTAAACTTCAATACCTCGCCTTGCTTGGCCCTGAGCACAGACGGCAGCAAGTTATTGCTCAAGCAAAGGTTCAAGAAAATGCCCTACCTTTTAAATTTGCAGGTCCCTCAGGTTTAGATATTGGTGGCACGTTACCGGAGAGTATTGCGCTGTCAATTCTCAGCGAATGTCATGCAAGTTTATTTGGCAAGAATGCTCACTCGATGAGCCAGGTTTTATGATCAACAGCTCTTATAAATTGAAAATAATTCTTCTTTCGGCAGGCAAAAGTGAACGTTTTGAAGGCATTAAATTAATAGCTAGAGTAGAAGAACATCTGCATTCTGTTGCACTTATTCAACATGTTTTACAACAAATCACTTCGGCGTTAGCGATACTAGATATAGATAAAAGTAATTTTCATGTTGCAACGGGAGGTTATCATCAGCAAATATCTGAGGTCATCGGCGAAGAATGTTCAATTATTCATTGTCCAGATGCACACTTAGGTTTAGGTCATACCATAGCGCAGTCGGTAGAGAAAATTCTTTGCCTTGGTAGTAATGACGAAACAACTAAGCCAAGTCATATAATGATCACTTTGGCTGATCAAGTTGCCTTGACTGTCGGCGATTATACTCGGCTAATTGAACAATCACTCTTAATGCCTGATAAATTGATTTGTGCAAAAGCAGATCATGACATCATGCCACCGGCCATTTTTCCGCAAAAGTATTTTACTCAATTACTGCAGTTAACTGGGGATAAAGGGGCAAAAGCTCTTTTACACCAAAATAAAAAAAACCTTCAAGGCGTTTCATTGCCAAATGCTGCAATAGATATTGATACTAAACAAGACCTTATTAACTGGTATAAAAGCGAGACTATTCATTTTAAGTAAAAGAGAAGACAGGCTTAAAAATGAATTCAAATTTTTTTAATACAAAAATTTAACTAATTTAAACTTTGAGTGAAAGAAAATTGATGCGATGTTGCTCTTTATAGAATTATTGCTAATTTTTCTATTATTTAGGTATACAACCTCTCGTTATTTAAGCTTAATAAATCGACAACTTAACGCTTTGTTGTTTTATTAACCCTACTAATTCGATAGTTTTAAAGGTAAGAATCCCGAACACAGTTACATAACCCACACAACTAACATAACTAAACGGATAAATTATGAAGTTATTATTAACATCACTCTCAGCGGTATTAACGGCATCATTATTAACATTTTCATCAGCAAGTCATGCTGGTGATCTGACTTTAACAACGCCAAAAGGTTTCGAGTTAAAAGCCAGTTACTATCCAAGCAATAAAGTGAGTGATCGCGCAGTACTGTTATTACACCAATGTAATTACAATAGAACCATGTATAACGATATTGGCCAGCAACTGGCTGATAAGGGTATTCACGCCTTGAGCTTAGATTTTCGTGGCTTTGGTGAAAGTGCAACCGATGAGTTTAGTGCTGAAAAATTGCAAAAACTACCAAGAGAGCAAAGACGTAAAGCATGGGGCGAAATGTCAGCGTATTGGCCAAACGATGTGCAATTAGCTTATAACCATTTAAAAACTAAAATGTCTGATAACGGTATCGTTGGTGTTGTTGGTGCTAGCTGTGGAGGTTCTCAAGCTATTACCTTAGCTGAAAATAATCCTATTAGCCTTATTGGTTTTTTCTCATCAGGTCAGCGTGATGAAAATGTCGCCCGCTATAAAAAAATATTAGCAGACAAACCGACATTGATTATTGCCTCAGAAGAAGATCGAGGTACGTATGAGAGTGCGCAAAAACTATTTACCACAACCACTAATTTCAATAGTAAGTTTATCGCATATAAGGGCAGCGCTCATGGTTACCCTTTATTAGATACTGATACACAACTAGCAAGTTATATGGTGGCTTGGTTAAATAGCCAATTGACAAAGTAATTCACTAAGTTATATCTTTAAAGCAATTTTGATTAAATTTGTTATGCCCGTTAATTAAGTCATTAATGGGCTCTACTTTGTTTGGTGATCTTGATAACCCACTTAATTTTAAACATACCAAGTCAGAAAGATATTGCGATGCTATTGTGCAAAATCATTTTTCTCATTATCGTTAATCATTCTCTGCCATTAATTTAATACTCATAAAGGCTATTTCTATGTCCTATTGGGTTCAAATGCATTGTACCTCGGTAATTGTTCATCGAGATCTTCCCAATTTGCTTTTGAACTAACAAAGTTATGGGAAATTGGCCTTTGTATTATATCGGAATCTATTAAACCTAACCGAATACGTAGTCGAGTTGGGTCTTGATCATTTGAGCTGAACACTGGCGAGCCACATTTTTGGCAAAAATGTCGTTTTCGCCCTGGCTTAAAGGAAAAAATAGTCAAACTATTTTCACCGGTGGTAATTTCGAATTCGTCAGTTTTAATAAAGCCATTAGTTGCATAAGCACTACCACTGTTTTTACGACATAAAGAGCAATGGCAATGAATAATATCGCTTATTTCACCCTTTATCTGAATGTTAATCTCACCACACAGACACTTGCCAACAATCACTATAATACTCCTTGCCAATAACCGGTATCTTGCCAGTTATCGAATTTAAAACCAACTTCTTTAAAGTGCGCCACTTGTTTCATGCCAAATTTTTCATGCAAAGCAATGCTTGCAGGATTGGGCAATGTGATACCACCAATAACAGTATGAACAGAACGAGTTTTTAACTCAGTAAATAAAGCGTCATATAACAGGCTGCCATATCCTTGTTTTTCGTGTTCAGGAGATAAATACACGGTGACCTCTACAGAAAAACGATAAGCAAATCGCTCTCGCCATTTTGTTGCATAAGCATAACCAACCACAATACCAGACTCATTTTCTGCCACTAACCAAGGCAAGTTAGCGGTATGCACTTTATCAACTCGACCCTGCATTGTCAGTGTAGTGACATTTTCTTCTTCAAAGGTAGCGGTCGTGCTTGAAATATAATAATTATAAATATCAGTAATAGCAGCTAAGTCTTTATTTTGTATCACTCGAATCACAATTTGTCCGTAAGGTTTTGTATGAAAGTATTACTGGTAGTTTACTAATTTTTTGTCATCAATAATTGATTTTCTAGTAATTATTTCTGGTGATTCTTGCTAGTAACTCTTACTAGAGGCGATACAATAACAGTCGCTAACAAATTTATATTTTAATGACTTATTAGCAGATGACAGTATTGCTATTTTAAATCTTGTTAGAAAAGTACTTGAAGCTAAAGATAAAAGCTTCTTGTCATCCATGACACCGCGATATTGCCTCCATGGATGGAGGTACTTATGATTTGTCGGGAACAAAAATGACGTGCAGGGATGCACTAATGCAGCGAAGGCATGGATGCCTAATAGCTGTCATGACCGTTGATCGACGTGCATGGATGCACTAATGCCTTGAAAGACAGGATGTCTGAGAAAGGCCTGAACATACACGCTTCTTGTCATCCATGACATCGCGACATACCGTTCATCCTGAACATAAGTGGTTTTATCATTTTAGTTGTTAACTTGGTTTACTTTGTCCTGCTTGTTCTTGTTGCCAAAGCCACCAGCTATAAACAACAGGAACAAGGGCTGCTGGTACTACCGTAAAGATAACTAAAGTCATTAAAGTGCTAGTATCTATAAACCAACAGCCGCCAGCAATAACTAAGCCGGCCAGCATAAATAATTTTCCAGCAAAATCATGAGTTTTTTTCCAAACCACATCACTTGAAAGTGTCCAAGGCGTTCTAATACCGATAAAAAAGTTACTTCTGGTTTTGCTAAGGTAATTACCAATCATCATAAATAACATGCCCATGGAAAACGTAATAATAAGCATTATTTGTACATCTTTATCGTTAATAACGGCGATATAACCTGCCTCCATCACAGCAACAAAAACACTAAACGCTAAGCTAAATGCGCCAATTGATTTATGTGACATGGCAATGTTTTCTTTTCTCGGATCGATGTATTTTAATGCTGAGAATAGCGCCAGTATTATCATTAATACTGCCGGTAGCATAAATAAAACCGTGGAAGCATCACCGTACCTGTCTACTGCTCCGTCAATGTTCCAATGAACCGGCAGTTGAGTATCACTAGGTATACCTTGAATAATATAAATAGAAATACCTAAAAGGATTATTGAAATTATCCAACTTAATTTTAACATATTCATATTAACTCCTTACCGCTTGTGTTTTTTTTATCTTCAACATCTTGTTGCTTACCAAAAATATCAAATAAACCACTCATTAAATTTTCAACCACGCTAATGTTCAATGAGTAAGTAATGGTTGTTCCTTTTTTAAGGGTAACAACTAAGTCAGCTGCTTTTAACACATTAAAATGACCAGAAAGTGTCGATTTTGCTACATCTATTTGTTCGGCAATATCACCTGCAGAACAATCCTTTTCTTTTAAAATAGCCAATATTTTTCGTCGAACAGGGCTGGACAGTGCTTGGAAAACATCCGCCATAAACATCTCCTTATTGTATAATAAAACCTCTATTTCGTAATTTAGCGAAATAACGAAATAAAAGCAAGCTATATTTCGTAAATTTACGAAATATAGCTTTTTATGTAAATAGTTTTACCCAATCTACGGCGCGTATAAACTAATTAAGACGCTGAATACAGTGAGGGATAATAAGGTTTAACATCGAGACCAAGAGCCTTTGGTACGGATGAGTTACTACTGATGAATTAGGACGTTTAGCCCAACATTAAGTGGCGTATTAGTGATATAGATACAAAGGCAGTTGATGTTAGTCAGGAGAAAAATAAGTAGCAGAAGCGTAAAATAGTCAAGTTGAACTCGCTAGTAATTTACAATTATTAGCTCAAGTATTGTAAATTTAATTGTTAAGGCATCACTAAATTACTTACAGTAAAAGTGCCTTGTCTTGTAGTAGTTTATCTAAAAAGCTTTGTACCGTGGCACTTGCGCCAATAAAGCTTTGTACTGAAGATAATGACTCTTTATTGTTGGGCCAATTTGTCGTATTTTCTAAAGAAATTTTAGTGATGATATAGCGGCGGTATTTAGATGTCTCTCTATATTGGCTAAATTCACCTTCTAGCATTAATACCGCTTTTTCAGTTTGTTGCCACTCGTTATACCATTCAACAGCCTGTTTATTACCTGCAGATGAAATAGATAAATAAATATTTTGCATTAATTCTTGATAGGGATGATATTGTAAAAAAGCCTCATTGAATTTAGGTTGTAAGCCATTCATTGCTATGTCAGGTTTTACATAGGCGAGTAGCTCAATAGCTTCTTTTGTTAGAGCTTTGTTATGTGACAGTAATGCTTTAGCGCTGGCATTTATTGCTTTGCTGACCAAATAATTTCGGTATTGAGCAACAGCATGCGCTTGTTTTTGGACATAGTTTAGCCAAAGGATTATATCTTGAGGGTAATTGGTATTGTTCATCAAACTATGCACCCGAGACAACTCGATAGAGCTTTGTGTTAATTGTTTTAATAGTTCATTAAATTCAACAATATTCCACTCAGCCACTGGCTGTTGGTCGTAGTGGCTAAGTTGCTTAAATATATTCTTAGGTAATAACCGATAAGATTTTTCCAGCGAACTATGAATTTTAACCAAGTCTCTAAAGTGTTTTCCTGAGATAACAAGCAGTGCTTTTGCTTCTTTGCTGGTCAGTGTTCGGTAAGAATTGTGTGCTAATTGATAACTTTGATACCAGTATTGTTGTTTTTCAAATTCTCTTGCTTGTTGCAGAAATAAAGAGGCTTGTTCGGCTTGCAAAAATTGTTGTTGATAAACTTGAGGTTCGAGCTTGGCTAGTATTTTTAGCGACTGGGTTTGCGCACTAAGCTCTCTACTTTTTTTTGCTTTTTTGTATAGGGCTTTTTCTTGTGAGTGTTCTTCTGAAATACAAGCCGAAAATGAGCTAATAATGAAGAGTAGGATAAAAGGTTTTAAAATATAAAATTGCATTTAATACGCCAAAAGTTGAATAAAATAGCTAAAAATTACTCTCAGCCAAATAATCTACGAACATTTTCGCATGCAATATACCTAGCAGTGATAAAAAAATCAATACGACAGCCGCTAAGTGGCAATATTATTTTTGTAAAATAGTCAGTGATTCGAATTTATTCCACAATGTACTAAACTTAAACGATAAGCGTTAAATAAGTCGTTTTTCATACTATGTTATCTATAAAACACCTAGTTTTTTTAATATTAGTTATTATTCAGCCATGCTTTTTTTTAATCGCTAAGCCAACCAATGATGTGAAAAACATTAAATTTCCACTTACCATTACTTTGTTGCCAAAACAATCACCGGTAAACACCACTCATGACTATCAAGTGAAAATGCTTAACCTGGCAATGGAAAAAAGTAACAACGCTAATTTTAAACTGAAATTTACCGACGAATTTGCCAGCCAAGGACGAGGCATGCGATTGTTAAATCAGGGTGACTTAGACTTAATTGCTGTCGGACCAACAAAAGATAGAGAAGCGCTTTACCATGCAATAAGAATTCCACTTTATATGGGATTACTTGGCTATCGTGTGCTTGTTATTCGAAAAGATCGCTATCAAGAGTTTGCAGATATTAGAACACCAGAACAATTAAAAAAGCTAATCGCTTGCCAAGCAATCCACTGGCCAGATTCTGACATATTAGAAGCCAATGAATATCGAGTTATGCGGGTATTAAAATTTGAAAGTATGTTTACTATGGTCATTAATGGGCGGTGTGATTATTTTCCCAGAGCGATTACCGAAGGCTACTCTGAAATTAAAGCTTTTTCAGCAATGACAAATAATGACGAGTTAATGGTTTTTGATGATATTATTTTGAAATATAAATTTCCTTTTTATTTTTTTACCAGTAAAGAAAATAAAGAGATAGCCAATTTATTAACTTTAGGGTTAAGTAGAGCGGTGGCTGATGGTAGCTTGCTAGAGTTAATGGAAAACCACCCAGCGACCCATCACTTGTTCCCGTTATCTCAATGGCAACATAAACAATATTTTTACTTATTTAACCCACTATTATCACAAAAAACGCCTTTAAATAATGCCAATTTGTGGTTGAAATTAGAAGCAGAGCTGCAATAGTTTCCGCTAAACGTAAATAAATCCTACCAAAAGTTCTTTTATGTATTTTCACTGAATTCGACTCTGAATAATATCCTGTTAGACTGCTTTTAAATAATAATTAGAACTCAGGAAGATCATGAATTTCAAATCATCAATACTACTCAGTGGTGTTATTAGTTGTTTATTAATGGCATGTGCTGAAAAATCTACAAAACAAGCAACTCAAGAAGCTCATTCAATGGATAACAAGGTTCAAACGACTTATAAAGTGAATTACCCTAGTACTAAAAAAGGTAGTGTTGTTGATAGTTATTTTGGCCAACAAGTTGCCGATCCTTATCGTTGGTTGGAAGATGATCGCAGTACTGAAACTGGCGACTGGGTAAAATCACAAAATAAAGTGACCTTCGACTACTTAGCAAATATTCCTTATCGCGAAGCAATACAAAAGCGCTTAACAACGTTGTGGGATTATGAAAAAGTAGGTGCTCCTTTTACGGAAGGCAACTATCAATATTTTTATAAAAATGATGGCCTGCAAAATCAATATGTTGTTTATCGCCAAAAAGAGGGTGGTGAAGCCGAGGTGTTTTTAGACCCTAATACTTTCAGTGAAGATGCAACAACATCATTGGCACAACTTAGCTTTTCAAAAGATGGTTCCATTGCCGCCTATTCTATCTCAGAAGGTGGTAGTGATTGGCGTAAAATTATTATTATTGACGCAGAAACTAAAGAAGTAATAGAGGAGCCACTTATTGATGTTAAATTCTCAGGTATTTCATGGTTTGGTAATCAAGGCTTTTACTATTCTAGCTACGATAAACCTGAAGGTAGTGAGTTATCAGCAAAAACGGATCAACATAAACTTTATTACCATAAATTAGGCACATCACAAAAATCAGATGAAGTAATCTTTGGTGCTACAGCTGAGGAAAAACGTCGATATGTTGGTGGTAATGTTACCGAAGATGATCACTACTTAATTATCTCTGGTTCGGTATCAACTTCTGGTAACGATTTATATATTAAAGATTTAACTAAGCCTAATAGCCCATTAGTGACTATTTTAGATCATACCAATTCAGATACCTATGTTATTGAGAATGAAGGCAGTAAATTATTTTTAGTGACTAACTTAAACGCGGATAATAAAAAAATTGTCACCGTTGATGCAAGCAAACCAAGTGAAGATAACTGGGTAGACTTTATTGCTGAAACCGACAATGTATTGAGTGCTTCAACAGGCGGTGGTTATTTCTTCACAGAATATATGGTCGATGCTATTTCAAAAGTTTACCAATACGATTATCAAGGCAAGCAAGTCAGAGAAATTATTTTACCAGGCGTTGGTAGCTCTAGTGCGCTTTCAGGTAAAAAAGAAGATTCTTTACTTTATTATTCTTTCACCAACTATAAAACACCACAAACTATTTATAGCTTTGATGTCAACCAAGGGAAGACGTCTGTTTATAAAAAATCGGGTGCGCAGTTTAATGGTGATGACTATGAATCAAAACAAGTTTTTTACCCTTCAAAAGACGGTACTAAAGTACCCATGATTATTACCTATAAAAAAGGTACTAAGCTTAATGGTAAAAATCCAACTATTCTCTATGGTTATGGTGGCTTTAATGTCAGCTTAACACCATCATTTAGTATTACTAAAGCCGTATGGTTAGAGCAAGGTGGTGTTTATGCCGTGGCTAACCTTCGTGGTGGTGGTGAATACGGTAAAACATGGCACGACGCAGGTACAAAACTTCAAAAGCAAAATGTATTTGATGACTTTATTGCCGCAGCCGAATACTTAATTGACAAAAACTACACCTCAAGTGATTATTTAGCCATTAATGGTGGTTCAAACGGTGGTTTATTAGTAGGAGCAGTAATGTTGCAACGCCCAGATTTAATGCAGGTTGCCATTCCTGCGGTTGGTGTACTTGATATGTTGCGATACCATACATTCACTTCAGGCGCTGGTTGGGCTTATGATTATGGCACTTCAGAGCAAAACAAAGAAATGTTTGATTATTTAAAGGGTTACTCGCCTGTTCATAATGTTAAAGCTGGAGTTAAGTACCCGGCAACATTAATTACCACAGGCGATCATGATGATCGTGTGGTACCTGCACATTCATTTAAATTTGCTGCACAGCTACAAGCGAAACAAGCAGGTGATGCACCAACATTAATTCGTATTGAAACCAATGCTGGCCATGGAGCAGGAACACCAGCGTCAAAAACCATTGAACAATATGCTGATATTTATGGCTTTATCTTATTCAATATGGGTTTTGAACAGCTACCTAATTAACGATCAATTCAGCCTTAACTAAGTTAACTGATAACATTAATTGTTATTTAGACCAAGAAACCCGTTTTTAACGGGTTTTTTTATCTGACTTTACTGATCTCGATCAAATGCCCGACTAAATTAATCAACTACTCTTTATTCGGAGTTATTTAGGTAATTTAGTTATTTATTTTAGGGCTTGTTGTGGCGGATGTGGTGGCGAAGGTCACGAGACAAAAAAGAAAATCAGCAAGAACAAGAAACAACTGAATCAAATGAAGATTAGTAAATCAGTTTTCAGACAATTTTTAAACACTTTTTAAAAATTGAAAGCAGCTAACTAAGCTGCTTTTTGTTTTTATATGTTCCTATTTTTACTACTCAAAATAAAGCCTTTTAACAAAGCATATTGAGCAAAATAGTAGCTGATCATAATCAGTATCGACGCGAAAGGTATTGGTTGATAAAACTTATCTATGCCGATAAGCGAGTCAGAAAAAACAAAGCTCAAGCCGCCAAATACTAACCAAACATTCGAACGCTTTGATACCAAGGTCACAATCGCCATGATTAACAAAATACTCATATAAGCGAGTACAGGAATAAATAGCTCACCTAAACCACCAGCGATTAAGCTGAACATAGCAATACCATAAACCCCATATAAAGCGACTAATGTCAGTTTTTTCTTTTCTATCGGTTTTAAAGCAAATAAATAACAAAGATGAGCAATAAAAAATGAACCAAGACCAAAAATAAACCAATTAATACCATCATAGTCTAGAAAAAAATCACCAAATGTTGAAAAAACTAAACCGGCAATAAAGACCTTACCCGCTTTGCCTTTAAGATGGTTTATTGCAACAAAAATTAATAAAATCATCGGCAAGAGCTTAACCAACCAGCTTAGCGGATAAGGCTTAATCAATATTGATAAAATAAAGATTAATGAAGTGAAAAAAAATAGTATTGTCTGGTTTTTAGTGATCATAATATCAATGTTTAATCAGTTGAATAACGATGAGGTTAGTGCCGTTGACCGTTACTTTATCTTTGTTGTTTTTTGAAATAGCCAATAAGTGGCAGCTAGGTAGTTTGATGGTGTTATCGTTAACTGAGACAAGTGTCATGTCGCTTAGACCATAAACAAAATATTGAACATTAGCATTTAAATTAATTACCTGCTCATTAATATAACGATCAACTTGTGCTTGGTAAACGGATGTTTTGGTCATTATATTAAAATCTATGATGGTTCCAGAGGTTAACTTACCAAAAGTTTTACAACCGCCATTAAATGAAGCCATATCCAAGAGTTTATCGAGCTGGTCAACTTTTTTACCGTCATGCTCTAGCCGTATGCCATGGCCAGCAATAAGCACTAAGTTACGTGAATAACCGGAGAAGTCAGAAAAAATGCCATCTTGGCTAACCGTCGCAATACTCAAACGCCAATCAAAATTTTCAAGGTTTCCATCTTCACTAATTGCTAACTCGGTAGTCTCACCTAAGCCATTTTTCCATGGAATAGTTTTATAGTGTTCAGGGGAAATAATATTTATAGCCATAAAATTTGTCTTAAAATAATTGACACGCCCTAGTGCGAGTCGATGTAAGTTATTCTATACAAGTGAAGATTATTAGTCACCTCAGTAATTGACATATTATGTCTAACTCACGTATTATTTGTCCGACATAATATGTCTAAATTAATTGACTGAGGAAAATTCATGAAGAAATTTATAACGCCATTATTACTGACAAGCTTATTATCATTAACCGCAACATCGACAATTGCCAGTGAAACAGCTTGGAAATATGAGGGTAAACAAGGAAGTGCTCATTGGGGGGAGTTGTCAGAAAAGTTTGGTTTATGTTCAACAGGTGTTAATCAGTCTCCTATTAATATTACCTCAGTTATTGAAGCAAATTTACCACCTTTAACAATGAATTATCATAAAAGCCAAGTCTCAGAAATAAACAATGGCCATACGGTGCAAGCTAATATCACCGGCAATAATACCTTTACCAACGATGCCGGAACCTTTGATTTACTGCAGTTCCATTTTCATGCGCCAAGTGAGAATACCATTGAAGGCAAGTCTTTCCCGTTAGAAGCTCATTTTGTTCATGCCGATCAAGATGGCCGTTTAGCGGTTATTGGTGTGATGTTTGAACTAGGCGAAGAAAATAGCGAACTAGCAAAGTTATGGAAAAATATGCCAGAAGACTCTCATAGCCAAGCAACACTACTTAAAGAGCTAAGTGCGTTAAATCTAATGCCGAAGGAAAAGAGTTATTATCGCTTTAACGGCTCTTTAACAACACCACCTTGTACCGAAGGAGTGCGTTGGTTTGTTTTAAAAGACACCATTAAAGCGTCTAAAGCTCAAATTAATAAATTCCGCACGGTTATGGGTACAGATACCAATCGTCCTGTTCAACCGATTAATGCACGGGTAATTTTGCAGTAATAGAATTTTAACAAAGCAAGGTAACAACATTTGTTGATGCCTTGTTTCCTCAAGTTTGCATTGGCAAGCTTGAGGATGTTTATTACATCCTTTTGATACTAAGTGTATGGTAACCATTATTATCTTTCATTTTAGTTTTTTCCTACCTATCTACCTAAGCCAAGCCAAGCAGATTGTTACCCTTGAAACTGAATTGAAATAGTCGCACGTAATTGTTCAACACCGTTTGTTCATTCTTACACTGTGGCGGCTAATATTTTCGTCACTTAGTTTTACCTTCAATAACTCCAGCTTCAGGCGATTTCTTCACAGCATCAATGCGATCAAATGCAATATTGTCAACTATACTTAGATACCTATTTTTCAATAGAGTGATAGCAAGATGTCAAACGATAATAACTGGGTGCTAAAAATGCACCATATAGAATGTTGTAATTGTAGTCATGGCTGTGGGTGTCAATTTTCAGGTTTTCCCGACAGTGAAAGTGGTGGTTGTGAAGCTTTGTTAGGCTTTTTTGTTATTGAAGGGCATTTAGATGCTATTGATTTAGCGGGTGTAAAAATGGTTTTTGCCGCTATGTGGCCACAAGCTATTCATCAAGGTAACGGTAAAGGGGCTTTGTTTATTGATAGCTCAGCTTCTGAGCAACAAGTTACGGCATTGGCAACGATAATGTCAGGTCAAGCCGGAGGTATGCCAGTTGAAGCGCTCGCTACAACATTCAGTGAATTTGAAGGGCCAATCCTTAAAAGTATCACCATGGAAGTTGATGATAAAAACTCATTTTTTGCCATTAAAGATATTGTTACAGTGCAACAAACACCATTGATTAACCCGATGACTAATCAACCACATAATGTTCATATAACTTACCCTGATGGTGGTTTTTTCTGGAATGATGGCATTGTTGGTACCACCTCAAAAATGTCGTTAAAATACGGTGATTTATCTTTTGAACATACTGGGCAATTTGCGGCTAAAGCAATAGTGGATTGGAGCAACTAAACTTTTGCTAGCGAGTTTACCTTCAAAACAAAATTGGTCTCGATGGCTACTTATTTTTAGTTTGATCGTCGCGATACTGTTGAGTTGGGCTTACATGTTATTTGCGATGGAAATGAATATGCAGCCAGTGTCACATTGGCAGTTCATCGATATCGCTATGCTATTTATAATGTGGTCAATTATGATGGTCGGTATGATGTTGCCCTCGGCAATGCCGGTGATATTATTAATTGATAAATTGAATCAGCAGCGAAAATCTCGACAAGCTAGCTATGCTCACAGTTTATTTTTTGTCTTTGGTTATTTATTAATTTGGACTTTTTACAGTCTAGTCATTACTTTTTTGCAATATGGTTTACATCACCTGACGTTGCTCAGCCCAATGATGGTAAGTGCTAATGCTACTTTTAGTGCACTATTATTAATTGCTGCAGGGCTATATCAAAATAGCTCAGTGAAAAAGAAATGCTTAAACTATTGTCGCTCTCCGTTAAGTTTTATTACCACACAATGGCGTGAAGGTATTAGAGGTGCGGTAAAAATGGGCATGCTTCATGGGCAATATTGTTTGGCGTGTTGCTGGCTGTTAATGGCTTTGTTATTTGTCACTGGGGTGATGAATTTACAATGGATACTGATATTGACGGTATTGGTTTTAATTGAAAAGCTTATGCCCAAAGGTGAATTATTTGGTAAGTATTTAGGTTTTTTACTGATAGCTTATGGTCTATTTCAATTATTAAAGCCGGTACTTTATTAAAAAGTACCGGCTAATAATCTGGAATTAATTAGCTGAGTTAGTTACCCATGATATTCATTACACTGACATAAAAATCAGCATCAAGAGTCACTTTCACATCCGCTTGGTCGATTTTTACCTTACTCCATTTTGTTGTTGGTGTAAGCCACTGGGTTTTGCCATTAATACTGGCTTTTATCGGCATGTTAAAACCTTTAATACTATTTCCCCAACGTACTTTCATCACTTCATCGAGCACAAAATACTCTAAAACAGGAATTCGAACATCTCTAAGGTATTGATCAAAAATTTTGCTCAAATCTTTACCTGAATGCTTCGACATGTAATCTTCAACTTGCTTGGTGGTGACGGTTTGATGATAAAATTCTTTATTAAGGCCTCGGATAATTTCACGCCATTTTTCATCATTATCAACCACTTGACGAATAGTGTGCAGCATATTACTGCCTTTATTATACATATCCGAAGAGCCTTCACGGTTAACACCGTAAGTACCAATGAGCGGGCTATCATTTTGAATACCTAATCGTGTACCTCGGACATATTGTGCGCCCGCATCTTTACCATAAAAATACTCAACAAATAGTGCTTCTGAATAACTGGTAAAACCTTCATGAATCCACATGTCAGCAACATCTTTATTGGTGATGTTATTGGCAAACCATTCGTGGCCAGACTCGTGAACGATAATGAAGTCAAATTTAAGTCCCCAGCCAGTAGAGCTTCTATCTCGACCTAAATAACCATTTTGGTACTTATTGCCATAGGTAACTGAACTTTGATGCTCCATGCCTAAATAAGGCACTTCAACTAGTTTAAAGCTGTCTTGATAAAAAGGGTATGGCCCAAACCAATGTTCTAACGCTTCCATGGTACGAGGGGCGTCTTTGAATTGTTTTTTAGCCTTGGCTAAATTGTCACGCAAGACATAATAGTCCATATCTAAAACGCCATTTTCACCTTGGTATTGTTCGCCAAAATGTACATAGTCGCCAATATTAATATTTACGCCATAATTATTGATCGGGTTAGTGACTTGCCAATGAAAGGTTTTGGTTTTTCGTTCTTTATTATCTTCAACTTTAACCAAGCGGCCATTAGAGACATTAGTTAAGTGCATCGGCACTTCAATACTGAGTAATACACCGTTGTCAGGTTCATCAAAGGCTTGATCTTTATTGGGCCACCAAATACTTGCCCCTACCCCTTGGCAAGCTGAAGCTATAAAGTCGATGCCGTTGTCATCTTTTTTCCAAGCGATACCGCCATCCCAAGGCGGATTTACCGCCTCTTTAGGTTGACCAGAAAAATACATGGTTATTTGATATTCTTTACCTATAGTTTGCGGTTTTTCAAGCTCAATAAAATAGCTATAACCGTCTTGTACTACCTTTAGTTTTTTACCTTCTTGTTCAACTTTTTCTAAAATCATTGGCGCTTGTAACTCAATTTGCAGCGCTTTTTGGTCAGATAAAACCTGATAGGTCATCACATTAGTACCACGTAAGCTTTTAGTTGCGGGGTCTACATTTACCGATAAGTGATAATGCTTTAAATCCCACCATGCTCTTTGTTCGGTATTGGTGCCTCTTAGCATATCTTGATGAGTTATTTCGTCGGTTTGTTTGAATAAGTCGGAGGATATCGCCGTTGAACTTAACGCTAATAAAGCGGCTACGGTAAAATATTTTGCAAAGGTCTTGATCATAATAAGCGCGAAATTAATAAAGTTAAAAAAAGATAATTTGATAATATCAGTCCCTTGAATAATCACCAAATATCGCTTTTATCTGTTGCACTGGAATGTTTACAACTAACATCTACTAAAAGATTATAAATAAACTTCTTGCTAGTAAATAAAGCCTCAAGGTAGAATCCTTGCGTCTTGATATGGTGTAAATGTATATCAAGAAGCAACTTGTCGGAGTGCCAAAAGGCTGAGATCGCATTATGCGGGATCCGTAGAACCTGATCTGATTAACATCAGCGTAGGGAACAGGCGAGAATAAAACTTATCCATAGTCAATTTCTCCTCGTTAATTCTGCCTTAGAGCTCCGCCTCGTTTTTACTTTTAAAAACAGGTGAGAGAGTAATGACTAGCCCAAACAATAATACAAAAAAGACCAAACCAAGCCGACGTGAAAAGCGTGAACAAGCCGCTGCCTTTCTGAAAAATGTTTCAGATCAATCGTTTCCCAATTCGAACAAAGTTTATGTTCAAGGTAAAATTCACGATATTCAAGTCGGTATGCGTGAAATCACCCTTAGCGATACCTTAGTCGGTGGCAGCAAAGATCAACCGACCTATGAAAAAAATGAGCCACTATGTGTGTACGATACCTCAGGTTTTTATACTGATGATTCGGTTGATATTGATGTTCATAAAGGTATTCCACGGTTAAGAGAGAGTTGGATAACAGCCCGTAACGATGTTGAAGAACTCGCAGGACTAAGTTCTAAGTTTAGCCAACAACGCCTTGCTGATGAGGGATTTGACCATATTCGTTTTGAGCACTTGCCTAAAGTTCGTAGAGCTAAAGCAGGTAAAAATGTCACTCAAATGCATTATGCTCGCCAAGGTATAATTACCCCTGAAATGGAATATATTGCCATTCGTGAAAACTTGAAACGCGAAGAAGTTAAAGATGAAATTTTAACGCAGCAGCACGCAGGACAAAGTTTTGGTGCCAGTATTCCTGAGCAAATCACTCCTGAATTTGTCCGAGACGAAGTTGCTCGTGGCCGCGCAATTATTCCGGTAAATATTAATCACCCAGAAGTTGAACCTATGATCATCGGTCGCAATTTCTTGATTAAAGTTAATGCCAATATTGGTAACTCTGCGGTGACCTCTTCGATTGAAGAAGAAGTAGAAAAACTTGTTTGGTCAACCAAATGGGGCGCCGACACCGTAATGGATTTGTCTACTGGCAGAAATATTCACGAAACCCGTGAATGGATCATCCGTAACTCACCTGTACCTATTGGCACAGTGCCAATTTATCAAGCCCTAGAAAAAGTAAATGGTGTAGCAGAAGACTTAACCTGGGAAATTTTTCGCGATACTTTAATTGAACAAGCCGAACAAGGTGTTGATTACTTTACAATACATGCTGGCGTACTATTACGTTACGTGCCAATGACGGCAAAACGTTTAACGGGCATTGTTTCTCGTGGTGGTTCAATAATGGCTAAATGGTGTTTGTCTCACCATAAAGAAAACTTCCTCTATACCCATTTTGAAGATATTTGTGAAATTTTAAAAGCTTATGACGTTTCATTTTCATTAGGTGATGGCCTACGCCCAGGTTCAGTTGCTGATGCTAACGATGAAGCCCAATTTGCTGAATTACATACCCTTGGCGAGCTCACCAAGATTGCATGGCAGCATGATGTTCAAGTGATTATCGAAGGCCCAGGTCATGTACCTTTACATATGATCAAAGAAAATATGGACGAACAACTTAAGCATTGTGGTGAAGCACCTTTTTATACCTTAGGGCCACTAACCACAGATATTGCTCCAGGTTATGATCATATTACGTCGGGTATTGGTGCGGCTAACATTGGTTGGTACGGTTGTGCGATGCTGTGTTATGTCACACCTAAAGAGCATTTAGGTTTGCCAAACAAAGAAGATGTTAAAGAAGGCATGATGACCTATAAAATTGCGGCGCATGCCGGCGATTTAGCCAAAGGCCATCCCGGTGCTCAAATTCGCGATAATGCCATGAGTAAGGCTCGTTTTGAGTTTCGCTGGTACGATCAATTCAACATTGGTTTAGACCCAGAGCGCGCGCGTGAGTTTCATGATGAGTCGCTACCACAAGAGTCTGGAAAAATTGCCCATTTTTGTTCAATGTGTGGACCTAAGTTTTGTTCAATGAAAATTTCACAAGATGTTCGAGATTATGCCGCTAAGCTAGATGCCGGTACCATTGAAATTAAGTTACTTGATGAAACCGTTACCCTAAGCAGTGCGGCAGAAAAAGGTATGGCAGAAAAGTCAGCAGAGTTTAAAGCCACAGGTAGTGAAATCTACCACGTAGCCAAGTAACTAATGACCTGCATCGCTGTTGTTGGCGCAGGATTAATGGGCAGATTGATCGCTTTGTCTTTGCACCGTGAACGTGCAAAACATGGCTATCAAGTCACTTTGTTTGATAAAGACGATAAGTCTGGTCATCAAAGTGCTGCTTATGCGGCGGCAGGGCTGTTAACCCCTTTGGGTGAATCTATGCACAGCGAGGCAAATATTGTTGAAATGGGTTTTGAGTCACTCAAACTTTGGCCAGCCATTTTAGCAAGCTTGGATGAATACACCTTCTTTCAACAAGAAGGTGCAATTATGGTCAGTCATGAGCAAGACAAAGGAGATTATTTAAGGGTTAAACGCTATCTCGAAAAGCATTACCCTCAATATCCTGTTCAGCAGCTTAACCGTCAGCAACTGCTACAACTTGAACCTGAAATTGGTCGCAGTTTTAATCAAGCATTGTATTTGCCAGAAGAAGGTCAAATTGGTAATCGCAAATTATTAATTGCCCTGCGCCATCAGTTAGAAAAAGAGCAAGTTAATTGGCTTAGCCAACACCATGTACTAAGCATTAATCAGCAAACAAAGGGTTGTCAGCTAACTTATCAATTCCAAGATAAAAGCCAGCAAGCTAACTTTGATTTAGTGATTGATTGCCGTGGTATTGGCGCAAAAAAAAGTGCTATTAACAGCGCTAATTTCAGCACTAATATCAGTGGTAATAGCAGTGTAAACGATCCTAGTAAACTTGTTGATTTACGAGCAGTACGAGGTGAGCTGATGCAGTTATATGCACCCGATGTGCATATAACTCGGCCAATTCGATTAATGCATCCACGTTACCAACTCTACATTGCTCCTAAAGGTAAAGGTTTTTATGTTGTTGGAGCTACTGAAATTGAAAGTGAAGATAACTCACCCATGACCGTACGTTCTGCGATGGAATTATTATCTGCGGCTTATAGCGTACACCCAGGTTTTGCTGAAGCCAATATTCGGCAACACGTTTGTCAGCTAAGGCCCGCTTTTAATGATAACCAACCTAAAGTTAAAGTAAGTAATGACTTAATACAAATCAATGGCTTATATCGACATGGCTTTCTAATTGCCCCGGTAATGCTTGAGCAAGTTAAACAGTCAGTTAGACAATGGGTTAAGGGTTCAATTGCAGCGGTTTGCTGATAATGCGTACAAAGCATTAATTAAGTTACATGAATGAAGTTAGTTAAATGAAGTTACTTAAATGAAAATACATAAATAAAGAGTCTAAAATGAAAGTACTAGTTAATGGTCAAGGCTATGAACTTGCTCTACCAACTGAGCAAAATTTACAGCAAGCATTACAGTTATTTTTAAATAATAACCAACATCAAGGTACTTTTGCGGTAGCGCTCAATGGTGAGTTTATTGGTAAAGAAAGTTATCAAAATACTCAGCTTAGCGCCAACGACAGTGTTGATGTACTGTTTCCCATTCAAGGAGGCTAAATTATGTCGTTAACCATTTACGGACAATCACTTGATAGTCGGCTGTTAATTGGCAGTGCGCTGTATCCCTCACCAAAAATAATGCAGGATGCCATACTTGCCAGTGGCTCACAGGTTGTCACCTTATCGTTAAAAAGGCAAAACCCTCAGCAGCAATCAGGACAACAAATTTGGCAGTATATTCAACAAACCGTTAAACAAAACAAAGGCTTTTTATTGCCAAATACCGCAGGTTGTAAAACAGCAAAAGAAGCAGTAACACTGGCTCAAATGAGTCGAGAAATATTTCAAACCGATTGGATTAAACTGGAAGTCATTGGTGATGACTATAACTTACAACCTGACGTTATAGAATTATTAGCCGCGACAGAACAGTTAATTGCGCTCGGCTTTAAAGTACTGCCTTATTGCACCGACGATTTGGTTATTTGTCAGCGGTTATATGATTTAGGCTGCGAAGTTATCATGCCATGGGCATCACCCATTGGTACAGGTAAAGGCTTAATGAATCCTTATAACCTTGAAACCATACGCTTGCGCTTACCCGATGCGACATTAATTTTAGATGCCGGTATCGGTAAACCTTCAGATGCGTGTTTAGCAATGGAAATGGGCTACGACGGTATTCTGCTTAACAGTGCCGTGGCCCTTGCCGATAATCCGGTATTAATGGCAAAAGCTTTTGCCAATGCACTGAGTGCTGGCGAGCAGGGCTATGTTGCCGGTATTATGCAGCAACGTCAAACGGCACACCCAAGTACACCAACTCTAGATACACCTTTTTGGCATCAACCCTAATTATGCAAGCAATACCAGCAATGCTAGACAAGAGTGAAAAAATGAATAAAAAAATTATTTGGACAATCTCGGGTAGTGACTGCTCGGGCGGCGCGGGCATTGCTGCGGATATAAAAACGGCCCATGGTTTAGGGTTAGAAATTTGCAGTTTAATTACCGCAAATACCGTACAAAACTCGAAGCAGGTACTGGCAGTAAATCCAACAGAGGTGGCTATATTACAGCAGCAAGTCGACTGTTTAATTACCGACAAACCGCCTAGCTGTATAAAAATTGGCTTATTGGTTAATGTTGAGCAAATCAGTTGGCTTTGCCAAGTACTAGCTGAGCTAAAAAATGACTTGCCTGAGCTTAAGGTGATTTATGATCCCGTCGGGCAAGCCAGTGTTGGTGGCTCATTATCAACATTAACCACTAACGATTTATCTGAGCTGTTGCCACTTATTGATGTAATAACGCCAAATTTAATGGAAGCCCAGCAACTTTCGCAATCGAAAAGTAATCATTCAGCTCAATTAGCCAAAAGTATTTTAGCCTTAGGTGTTGGCGCTGTTATTGTAAAGGGTGGGCATGGCGCTAATCATACTACGCAATGCATCGATTATTGTTTAACGCGTGAGAATAACCAGCACTATCAACTTGCTTCTAATCGTATTAACACCAATGCAAGTCATGGCGGCGGTTGCAGTTTTGCTACGGCATTAACCTGTTTTCTTGCACGGGGCTACTTATTACGAGATGCTTTTACCTTTAGTAAAGCCTTTATCAATCAAGGGCTAAACTACTCTGCTAATAAACTTGAACAAGAGAGCGGCTATAGTGCTTTTGAGCAACTTGGCGTGCCTACCCAGGCCATTAATTTCCCGAAAGTTGCTAGTTCACTTAATTTCCAACCCATTCAAGCGTTCAAAACCTTAGGTTTGCTACGTGGCCAAGATAAAAAACTTGGACTCTACCCTGTGGTTGACTCCATTGAGTGGTTAAAACGTTTATTGCCTTTAGGGCTGGAGATTATTCAGCTAAGAGTAAAAAACAGAACCGATGAGCAACTTGCATTAATTATTCAACAAGCCGTCGCATTAAGTCAACACTACAAAACCCGATTATTTATTAATGACTATTGGCAACTAGCAATAGAACATGGCGCTTATGGCGTACACATTGGCCAAGAAGATTTAGTGGATACCGACATAAACGCTATCAACGAAGCGGGTTTGCGTTTAGGTATTAGCACCCACGGCTGTTATGAGTTTTTATTAGCACAGCAACTCAAGCCTTCCTATTTAGCCATAGGAGCAATTTTTCCAACCAAAACCAAAGACATGACCGGGCAAATTCAAGGCATTGATAATTTGAGTCAAATTCTGAGCTTAGCGACAGACATTCCTGTGGTCGCCATTGGTGGTATTAATTTAGCAAGAGCTGCTTCTGTTTGGCAAACCGGTGTTGATAGTATTGCGGTGGTTACGGCTATTACTGAAGCACAGCAGCCTGAACAAGCAGTTGAAGACTTTCAGTGCCTTATAACAGATGATAAACAAATATAAGCAAATGGGATTGCTACTAAGATTAATCATTACCGTTATGGTACTGTGGATTTTTAATAAAAACATCGGTTGATAAAAAGGATTTTAATATGAAAAAGCTGCTGCTAATTTCTGCTCTTGCCCCATTTTTCTTGATGACAAATAATGCTGTCGGTGAAGAGTTATCGAAGCATTTAACCACAATTATTGATCCTACACCGATTAAACGTGTTCAACCTAAATATCCTATTAACGCGGCTCGCAGTGGCCGTGAAGGCTGGGCAAAGCTAAGTTTTGTTATCAGTAAAGAAGGTGACGTTTCCAATGTCATCGTTACTGAAACTTCCGGCAGTGCTGATTTTGCCAAAGAAGCTAAAAAAGCGGTATTAAAATGGAAGTACCAGCCGGCATTTGAGAATGGCGAAGCTATTGAGCAATGTGCTAACTCGGTTCAGATGAGTTTTAAAATGGCGGATAATCGCACCAAAGGAGTAACCAAGCGCTTTAGAAGAAAATATCAATCAGCAGTGAAAGCAATGGAAGATAAAGACTATGCTCTGTTAGAAGAGTTGCTTGACGATATGTCACATATGAAAAATCGGCATTTATCTGAAAATAACTATATGCACTTGCTCGCCGCTAATTACGCCGAACTAACGGATGATAAAGAGAAACAGCTATATCACTTGAATAGAGTAACAATTGTTTTGTTATCTGAAGAGCGGGCTTTTAGTACCCTAAACTCAATGTTCATGCTTGAAATTGCACTAAATAACCTGCAATCAGTTCAAAGAACTTATAATAGGTTAATTAAATTAGCATTAGCTAAACCCCATTTAGCCCAATATCAACAAATTCTAGCAAAGGTCGAACGTTTTGTTGATGGTGAACAAGATATCGTTCGGCGTGCCGATATCGCTGAGAATGATTACTGGCATGCTTCTTTAGTACGAAACGAGTTTTCATTAACTAACATTGAAGGGTCTTTAAATAAGCTTGATGTAAGGTGCGCTAATAAACATCATATTTATAGTGTTGAAAACAACAATACTTGGACACTTCCCGCTAGTTGGAAAAACTGTAGTATTTATATTTATGGCGACGACAATACCCGTTTTAATTTGGTTGAACACTCAGCTAAAAGCTAAACGTTAATTAGCACAAATTGCGATTACTCATTTCGCAACTTGTGCTTTTTCTTACCTGAATAAATTTACTTACGTAACTCTTCCATATCTGCAATAACCTCATCGAGTTTTTTCATTGCGCCACCATATAAAGAGTACATATCTGCACGGTAAATGGGTCCAGCAAAGTAGGCTAACAAACCGGCTAATACAGTAACAGCTAAGACAATAAACCAAGGTGTGCCCATTATTAATAATGACTCAGAAAAATGGTTAGCGGTGTCAGTGATTATTTTTGCACCGTCTTCAGAAACAGCTAACCTAACCATTACAGCAACAAAGGCGAGTGGGTAAAGGTAGGTATAAATTTTAATGTATTCGTCCATTAATCCCTTTAGCCAACTATCAAAAGCCTTTATATATTGATAACTACTGACATTTTTATTTATATCGGACAAAGTATTCAGTTGTTTTTTTCCAATAACGACTAACGACATCAATAAAAAACAAAGAAAACCGCCTAAGATGGGCGCACCTTTATAACTGAGTACAACTAAAAGAATGAGTGCACCGATAACAATACCAATAAGGTTGTATTTAAACAGTCGATGTAATTTATCGACAATATTTTGTGACTTCTTATTGTACAAATCATTAATCTTAGGTGCGATTAGTGCTTTATTGTCGACAAAACCTTTTTTCCAAATTTGCTCTATTGATTGACTCATTTAACCACCCTCTTCATCATTTGTTATATTTAATAATTTATTTAATCGCTCTTTAATGCGCTTAACTCGAACACCAATATTGTTTTGATTGGTGCCTATAATTTCTGCTATCTCTTGGTAAGATTTTTCTTCTAAATAAAGTAAAATTACCGCTCGATCAATTTCTGTTAGTTGCCTAATCGCCATGTAGAGCTGGTTTATTGATTCGTCGACAAAGGCATGGCTGTCATCAATGGCTTCAGGCGGTAAACTGTCTGAGGCAAATTGTTTGTCATTATTCTTTTTTTTCTTTAAATAAGTTAAACAAACATTGAGCGACAAACGATAAATCCACGTTGACCATTGAGACTGTTGTTTAAAGCTGTCTTTACTACGCCAAATTTGCAAACAGACCTCTTGGTAATAATCTTCAAAATCTTGTTGGTTATTGGTATAAGCCCGACAAATTTTGATGATGATCCCTGCATGAGGCAATATTGAAAAAATATAAAAATCACTACCCATACTGTTTTTTAATCCTTATTGAATGATGAATTAACCCTAACCAAAGACTGAATTAATTATTTGAATAGATTAGTGGCAACTCTTTCAATAATATTACACCCTGAAAAATATTTTTTTAAATTTAGTTAATAAAAAATGACAATACTATTGATTTTTTATCTTATAACAGTAAGTTAATGGTGAATTGCAGACAAAATAATAGGTGCGTTATGCACCTATTATTGTTGTGTTTTATTAATTAACCCCAACTCGGATTAAGGTATTTATTCTATTATTCGTCATTCCGGTAATATTTTAGGCCGGAATCTATGTCATTTAAGCGCGAGATCCCCGACAAAAACACCTCGGGGATGACTATTATAATACTATGTTATTATCCTAGTTCACGCTAATTAACTGGCGTTATGGAGATTATTTGCCTTTAATATTTATCGAATATATTACTGAAGCGATTTTCCAACCTTGCTCAGTGCGTACTAAGTGCCAAGCTTCATCGCCCCAATTTGTTTTTTTATCATCTTGATGAAAGCTGTACTTAAAATGTACGGAAGCAATGTCTGCATCGTTAATTATTTCAATATCCCAAAATTTCTCTTCGATTTTCTTCGGTGTTTTAACAATCCAATCAATGAAAGAGAGATAGTCCCCAGCGTTAACTTTACCACGTTTTCGGCCACCTTCTTTAGGTGGCGGTGGTGTATTGGCCATAGTTTCATCACTAGCAGTGCCAAGCCAAGGTGAGGCATCATTATAAAACAAATCCATAAATAGCGGTTTATCTTTATTGATGAGCGACACTCTAAAGGCTTCGATAACCGCTTCAATATTTGTGATATCTTGTGAATTACCTTTTGAATTAGCTTTGTCACTAGCTTGAACGTTGATGGTAAAAAACAGACAAACAAGGCAGGTAGGCAGCAGCAACTTATTAATAAAACTCATAACATTTCCTTTAAGTAATTTAAGCCATGAGTGTGACTCATTTATCTCAATACTTACTAATAAAGAAATCTAAAATTTTATAAAATCGCTGATTTTAAATGAGTTTTCTTGAATTCTTTGTCAACCTATTTTTAAGAAAGCTTAAGTTTCTGTCATTAATAATCTTGCTTGCACGGTTGAAATATTCTATTGATTGTTTTGACTCATCTCGCATTTCAGCTAAATCGCTGAGCTGTAAAAGTGTAATACTTGTACCAACAGGGCATTGAATAACACCATGATATTTGAGCGCGTTATTAAGAGAGTTGTGGGCTTGCTCTAGGTTATTTTGTCTAATATTAATGCGGCTTTTAAGTTGGGCGTTGTACGCTCGAAAAAGCCAATCATGTTTGGTGATTGCATGTTTATCGGCAGTTTCTAGTAGTTTTAGGGCTTGAGGAAGATCCCCTGAAATAAACTCTGCAACAGCTAAATGGTGATAAACAATAGGCAACTCGTTTGAGTCGATGTCTTCTGCAAGTTTGATCGCCGTCAATAACACTTCTTTAGCTTGTTCAACTTTACTTAATCTCAAATAACTATTGGCCAATATATCTCTCGCAACAATATTATTAGGCTCAACCAGTATTAAACTTTCCAGTAATTGACTGGCAGCTAAATGTTTATCTTGTTCCTTGAGTTCAAGCGCTCTTACTAATAGTTCATTACTGAACTCTGAATTAAAGTTATCACCAAGTTCAATAAGTGAGTGCCCACTATAGCTGCTAACTATTTTTGCTAGCTTGATAATGGCATTGTTAATATTACGCTCAAAAATGACACCGCGTTTAATGTCGTGTTTAAAGTGAAGCTGATAGTTAAGTTGATAGTTTTGTGTTGAACCAGAAAGCTGGGTTTCTACAATTAAACTGGCGCCTGAAACATCAAAAATTCGCCTAACATTTTTAGTTTGATAATCCTTGTTAAGTTCAGCCTCATCCATAATCGTTAAAACGAAATTGGTACTTAATACTACTAAGGTATCGTTTGAGACTAACCGAGATATTAATTGATTCATTGCGCCTAAATAGACCCATTGATGATCATTATCATCAATGAGGGTTTTCATCGGCAAAATAACTAAAGTACCCGATAAGTCGTTAGCAGTTGAACTGCTCTTAAAGGTGTAATAACCCGTTACCACGAGTAATATCAACATAATGATCAATTGCTGCCACGGAAAAGCTTTTATCTTTTTCGTCGCAATGTGGCTGTCGTTTGGCATGCTTTTTTGTTGAGTCACTATAGAAACATCTTCAACGTCAACCACCCAGGCATAACCTTTTCGTGGGTGAGTTTTAATGACATCATCGGCATCAAATAGCTGTCTTAATTCACGAATGGTTTGAAAAAGCACTTGTTCATTAACTTCAACATCATCCCAAATGGTATCAAGCAAGGTTTGTTTGCTGAGTACCTCAAAGGGATGTTGTAAAAAAAGTATTAACAAAGAAAAGGTTTTTGGCCTGATTTTTATCGAAACATCGTTATAAATCATCAATTGTTGATGAACATGAATAACTCGATTACAGCTTTTTAATTGGGTAGCCACATTAAATCCTTAATGGCTAATGTCAATTTTTGGTTGCCAATTTAACCAGTCATTATCGACACTATCGTTTAATTTAAAGCTGTGTCCTTGTGTGACATTATTGTCTATAGAATTATCATTTTCAGGTGTGGCAAAGGCAATACCCCCTGCAATAAGTGTTTCAATTGATTCAGACTGAATAGCTACGCCGGAGAAAAGCCCTGCCTCGACATTAAAGCCACTAGTATTCCAAAATTGACTTTGTTGATTAACCAAGGCGGTGTAAGCCTCGGCAATATTGATATATATATTTACCTTGTCAGCATGGTCAGATAAGCCGACACCGATAACTTCGCCAACTTTAACTTGGCGATAAAGTACAGGATTCCCCACTCTTACCGAACCTAATCGTGGGGTAACAATTTTTAAATTTAAACCAAAAGGTAAGCTTTCAAGTGGTGGTGGAATGTTTTGTGCGGCAAAGCTGGTGGTAAGTTTGCCTCGGCCTTGCATGCTGGCAATAAAACCGCCATCAATAAGTGAGGCAATGTTTTTTGTCCCTACTAAACCAATCTCTGTTTGAGCCAACCAAAATTTGCTGCCTTGTACTGCTAATTTTGCACCTTTGTCGTTGAGAAGAATAAGAGCATTAACACCACTTTCATCATTGTTATAAATTAAACGCGTAATTATGCCAACAGTTTGCTCTTGATGGCTAACTTTCATCGCTTCTTTAAGACCTCTTGCATCGGAAAAGTGCACGGTAATAGCTAAGCCTGCATCTTTTGCTGTCTGTTCGTCTGAAAACAATTTGAAGATATCTTTTTCTTGAGCAGCAATTGATTGGTGTTCTTCAGTTGGTGTATAGAAGCTGATACCGCCTCTTAATATCGCGTCTAACGACTCGGTTTTAATAACAAACTTATTTAGACGGCCGCTGATATTAATGCCACCTGCATTGTAAAAACGCGTTTTTGCGGTAATCAAATGCTGATATTGTTCTTCAACTGTCAGATGAATATCAATATGATCTTCATCGGTATTTAAAGACATATTATCTACTTGGCCAACGGTAATGCCACGATAACTTATCGGGCTTCCTGCTGATGCGGTATTGGCATGTTTAGCGATTAGTTTTAGTTGCAATCCTTGGGCACTGGCGTTTTTTTCAGGGGATTTACTGGCTAAAGAGAATATTGTTTGTTGGGAATTTGCCATGTTGTTGTCTGAGCCGCTGGCATCAAAGGTGATATACGAGCCGCCGATAAGTGCTTCGGTATCTGCTAAGCCGGAAAGGCTGATTTGTGCTTCAACCAGCCAAAACTGCGTAGTTGCCGTTAATATATATTCATACTCAGGCAATAGGCCAACACTTAAGGTACTGTTTTTACCATTGTCTGCAATTTGGTGAATAGCGCCAACTTCAGCGCCGCGATGCATTATTCTAGTTTTGTTAGCAATGCGTTGGCCTGAAGGTACTTTTAACGTGAGCATTACCCGTTGTTTTGCTAAATTATCGTTAGCGTACAAAAGGAATTTATCGCCGTTAGCGGTCATTTTTTTATCAACTTCAATACCATTATCAAATGCAATACCGCCTGTCAGTACCGCTTCTAATGATTGTGCTTTAACTTCAAAACCTTGCATATTGCCTGAGATACTAATACCACTGGTATTCCAAAAATGACTATCTGCAACGACATAATTTTGAAAAGCTTCTTCTATGTGAATATGAATAAGGTGTCGATCAGCTCCAATAGTTTCAACCGCTTGAATGGTGCCAACCGGTTGTTGTTTATAATAAATATGGCTGCCCGATTGTAACGATGCTCTGTCATTTGTTTGTAATACTAAATGTAAACCGGGTTCAGTATATTTGTAGGCAGGTTTGAAGTTATACACTGAAAACTTATTAGTAGGCTCACCGACTAAAGAGGGGCGAATACTTAAATGGGTTCCTTTTAATAAGCTATGAGCATTTGAAACACCAGATAAATCAATAGTAGGCGCAACAACATAAAATTGTGACTCGTTGGTTAGGTAGGGCACAATTCTGGGGTTAACTTTGGCTAAAGCGATAATTTGTCTTACTTCAGGATCAATAGAGCTGAAAGAGTCAACTACGCCCACGGTGACACCTTGATATAGAATCGCTGCACCGCGATCGATTCCTGAATTCCAAGCCAAGGTTAACTCAATTTCATGGCCCATCTCTGCCGCTTGAAAATCTTCATGTAAGTTATAAATATCCCCACTTTTCGCTACCCCTTCTATGGTTTGATAGGACTGAGTACCTACAGCGATACCGCCAGAAATTATTGAAGCTAAAGAGTCAGTATTGACTTTAATACCAGAAGACAAAGAAGCAACAATTTGTACACCACTGACATTCCAAAACTGAGAGTTTTGTTTAATCAAATGGGCATGCTTTTCTTCAATAAAAACGCTGATATCAATTTTCTTGGTTTCTTCAACATAGTGGTAGCTTGAGACATAACCTATGGGTAACTGTTTAAACGTTATTGGCGAGTTTTTACTGATCGACCCTAGAACATCAGATTGCAAAGTAAGGTGTAAGCCTGGTGTGGTTACATCTAATGGCGGCTCTGCTTGTAAAGCGGTAAATTCGTTGGTTGAATAGCCTTCTTTGGTAATATCGGGCTGGAAATTAATATAATCGCCAGACAATAAGGTGTCTAAACCAGAAACTCCTTGCAGTGATATATCGGCGGTCACTAACCAAAACTGGGTTGATGTGGTTAAGTAAGGAGCTAACTTTGCTGACATTTCTACATCAACAATAACGTGGTCTAAATTTGCTGAAGGTTCAACACTTTTAACCATACCGGCTACTAAACCTTTATAACGAACTTCTGTTTTATTGGGGACAATGCCACGACCATTTTCAAATTTAATGGTAATGTACTCACCCCGTTCACTAATTGCTTTAACCGCTAACCATGCGCCAAATATAAGTGCAATGATTGGCACTAACCAAACTATAGAAAGGCCTTGTTGATCAACAACGTTAACAGCAGCCTCTTCATTTAATTCATTTTTTGACTCATTAGCGGTCATGCTAAAATTCTTCCTTAGGTTTGTCTATTTCAATAGTATCATCTTCATCCCACAACAGGCGAGGATCAAAACTAGTGGCGGCTATCATGGTAAAAATTACTGTTAAAGTAAAATAGTTTATGGCGGGGCCAGCTTCCACTGTACTGACAAAACCTAACTCAACAACGGCTACTAGCAGGGCAACAACAAAAACATCTAACATTGACCAAGGGCCTAAAAATTCAAGTACGTGGTAGAGTTTACTATGTTTTTTTGGCTTTAGTCTTTGTCCCAGATGTACTTTTAAGACTAAAAAAAATAAACCGACAATTTTAATCAAAGGTACAATAATACTGGCAGTAAAAATAACCACTGCAATGGGGTATAAATTATGATCAATCAAGAGGCCAATGCCTGATAATATCGTTGATGCTTCAGGAACGCCTAATGAATAGATAATCATTATCGGATAAAGATTTGCTGGGATAAAGGCAATGAGTGCGGCAATGTTCCAAGCGAGTGTATATTGCAAGCTATTGACTTTTCTTTGAAAAAACAAACTGCCGCAACGGCTACAGCGCTGTTGAGTTGAAAGCATTTCATTAACTTTTCGACATTCGGGACAAAGCCCTAAGCCCATTTCTTTAGCTGTTTTCATCAAGACATTCTTTTTCAAGGGTTTGCCAAACATAATCTTGATCTAAAGTGACAGATACCAAGGTCGAGCATAATAATAATAAAACAAAAGCGAGCAAACCATAATCGACAGATAGCTCAGTATCATCTAATAACTTGTACATCGATACGATAATGGCTAACAAAAAAACATTTAACATCGACCAGCTATCAAGTTGATGATAGGCACGGAAAAAGTGCAATAAAAAAGGTTTTATTTTATTAAACTTAAAACAATAAGAAATATAAAGTGCACCAATAAGTCTAACCGTAGGAACTGCAATGGCAAACATAAACACTAAAATGGCGATCATGTAAAAACCCTTACCGATGAGCTGGGTAATGCAATCTAATAACGAGGCATTATGAAATTGGCCTGCTAAGGTAACGCCGATAATAGGGAGAATAATGGCAGGGGTAAGGAAGAGTAAACCTGCGATAGATAATGAAAATGTACGTTCAATTGAATTGTTTTTTCGCTCAAACAGGGTTGCACCACAACGTCCACATTCGGCTTTTTGACCTTCGTTTAAACATGGCTGCTTATATAAGGCATCACATTGCTGACAAGCGATTAATTCACTGGTGCATGCTTGATCTACCAATCTGTTTTCCTTGCCTTATTAGTCATGAATTTATTCTACCCATAAAGCTAAATTTAACCAAGAAAAAAGCAGCGATAAACGCTGCTTTATAATAAATAACTCAAAAGCTAATCAAGAAGATTAGCCATTGCTTGTTATAGTGAAGACATAAATTGAGCTAATGCTTCAATGTCGGTATCAGTTAATTTAACCGCAGTTTTACGCATAATGCTGTTGTTATCGTTGGTACGATCACCAGAGCGGAATTTTTGTAATTGTGCTGTTAAGTATTCAACGTTTTGACTGGCAACTGCAGGGAATTTCGCTTGAGATACCCCTTTACCATTTGCGGTATGACAAGCTACACAAGCGCTAATACCACGTTCGCTATCACCACTAAAATAAAGTTTTTTACCAAGTTCGTTGGTTTTGCCATTACCTTTGGATATTTTTTGTGAGGCAAAAAAGGCACCTAAATCAGCCATGTCTTGTTCAGACAAACCGGCAACCATACCGGCCATAACAGGATCAACACGACCGCTTTCACTTGAAGCGCCTGCTTTAAAGTCAGCTAATTGCTTAGCAATATAACCCGCCCCTTGACCTGATAATTTAGGATAGATAGTAACTAACGAGTTACCGTCTGCACCATGACAAGCTGCACATGTTGCTGCTTTTGTTTGGCCTACCGTTGGATTACCGCCGTTATGAAATATAATGTTGGTATTAATTTCTACTTTTACTGCAGCTGTTGCCGCTGCTGGTGCGCTGGTATCACCCGTTGCTGCAGCAGCTTCTTTTACACCACCCCAAGGAAAGCTTGAGAAATAAGCGGCGAGGTCATTCATGTCTGCTTCAGACAAACCTGCTGCCATTGGCGCCATAGTTGGGTCTGTACGAGAGCCGTCTTTGAAGGCTTTTAATTGTTTTACAATGTAAGCTTCTTTTTGACCGGCTAAATCAGGGTACATTGGTATTGCACTAGTACCAGTTGAACCATGACAAGCTGCACAAACAGCTGATTTAGCTTTACCTGCATCAGCATCGCCTTGCGCTACTGCAGTTTGCATTGAACCTAGGCTTAATCCGAATAATACAGATAAGATAATTTTTTTCATGGAGTTGCTCTCTACTTGCCGTTAATTAGCTCAATTAATTATAGAGCTTTATTAAAAATATTATGAAAAAGTGTCAGCATTTTACACGATTATGAACAATGTGTAACAGCATAGAGAAAATAATCCCTGAAAAAGCAACAGATTTAACTATTTCGACAAAAAAACACGTTATAATGTTCCTTTGTAGTTTTCATCATCAAGCGTGAAGGCTGTTTTATAGAAAATTGAACTTAAAAGCCCTTTGGAGAACACCTTGTCATCACCTGCTATTCACTTAAGTAAAGCCACTTTCACTATTAGTGCGCCAGATATTCGCCATTTAGGTGAAGACAGTGGTATTGAAGTTGCTTTTGCTGGCCGTTCTAATGCGGGTAAATCAAGTGCACTGAATACCCTAACCAATCAAAGAGGCTTAGCAAGAATAAGTAAAACGCCAGGGCGTACTCAATTGATTAACGTTTTTGAGGTTGGCGAAAATCAGCGCTTAGTTGATTTACCCGGTTACGGCTTTGCTAAAGTCCCCTTAGCGATGAAAAAGAAATGGCAAAAAGCATTGGGTGAATATTTAGAAAAACGAGAAAGCTTAAAGGGATTAGTGATTTTGATGGATATTCGCCATCCATTAAAAGATTTAGATATGGATTTAATTCAATGGGCTGCTGATGGCGACTTACCTGTTTTAGCACTACTTACTAAGTCAGACAAGTTATCCCATGGCAAAATAAGTGCTGAAGTGATGAAAGTGACTAAAGCCTTAAAATCACTTGAAGCCGACATTAAAGTACAAGCGTTTTCTTCTCTAAAGAAAACCGGCGTTGAACAAGCCGATGAAGTTATTTGTAACTGGTTAGCACAAGCACAGCCAACGACTGTTGACGAATTAAGCGATTAACTTTGACGAATTAAGCGATTAACTTTGACGAATTAAGCGATTAGCCCACCAAACATCATTACCGGCAGCCAAACAATCGTAGAAAGAAACAGTGAGCCGGTAAATAAAATAACTAATGAACCAGCTAAAACATGGCTCGCGAATATGTTAGTTTTAAACATGGGATGATTTTGCCCACGAGTGTAAATTTTAGTCAATACACACTTTACACGTTCAGCCGTTCGTAAAATTAACTGAGTGAATGGCGCTATCATTATCATTAAACAAGCATACGCTGTTTCTATACCCGCCACTTCAACAAAAATTAGCAATTCAAAAGCAAAGGGTAAGGCGGCAATAATCACAGCTAGCATAATCACTTTCTTTATTTCATCAGCTACCCGTTCAAAAAACATTTTAAACATCACTAAATAGGCAAAGGCAAAAGTAGATGCGCCTAATAGCTCCATTAACGAAAACAATTCCATGCCGATATAAGCTTCAGGGCCGGCAACAATAAAAATAATCAGCAGGGCGACGGTATACCAAGACATGCTTTTTAATTTTGCTAATATTTTATTTATCAATGGACTACCCTTGTTATATCGTACAACTACGTAACTTCAGCTTTAAGTATTAAGTGGTAACTTGACATAATATGTCATGATGTTCAAGGAAGAGTTAAAAAATAGGCATAAAAAAACCGATGAGATAAATATCATCGGCGTATAAGCTTATGGGGAAAGCTAGAATATAAATATTACAACAAGTGTTCGTTAAGGGAACAAATGCAGTGTAGAGTAACTGCTCTACAAAGTAAAGAGTTTTTACTCTAATTTATTGTTTCAGATTAATCATTCTGATGTATTGGTTAATCTCGTCGGGAATGAGAATATTCTCGGTATTCTCATTTAGGGGCAGATTCTCATCTATGAAAATTAACAATTTTCCGTTAGCTGCTGATGACTTGCAGCATTTCATCAAAGTGCACCTCATCAACCTCTTTAATCCACGTAAAAATATCACCTATTACATTGTGGCTTTCTCCAAGCAAGTTTTCTGATGAGTCTTCATTCACCTCTATTACAGCACTATGCGAATATTTATTTATAAATCGATAGATTTTTTCCTTCTTAATTTGATCTGTAATTTGACAGCCTTTAAGGCCACAATCCATGAGTTGAGCAATGTCAGTTCTGTGTCTTGGGAATTTGAAACTGAAAAATGATTCAAGCAGCTTTCTGGACAAGTTTGCTGTCAAAAAGGCATCATCACGAGATAACTTTTCACTATCCTTATAGGAATGTAGCTTTGAAAATATATAGTGATATTCGGAGTTGTAATTGACTAAACTGGTATCTGCATTTTTTATTGTTGAACATCGCGGTAAGCTTGTAGAAGACTCAATAGTGAAAAAGAAAGCATTTGCACTTTTGCCTTTCCTTGATCTATTTCTATTTTTTCCATCAAACCAATCTCGGACTAGTTTAAAATAAGTGAAATTATGAGTAAGAATAAAAACCTGTTTTGCTAAATCACAGCTTGTTCTCAGAAATGAATAGGCATGGAAAAGATGGTTAGAGTCAAAACTTGATATAGGATCATCTATTACAACAATTGTGTCTTCAATATTGTTGTCCTTTTCCTTAAGTTTGGTAATGAAGTAAACAAAGGCAATTGCGGTCTTTTCACCTTCACTTAAATTCCCCTGAACGGACTCTGAATTATTGCGAAGGATTTCATATCCTTTCTTCTGAGAGTTGAAGCGAAGTGTTAATTCACTACGCCCAATAAATTTATGAAGAGACTCATTAAACTGATCGGCACCTAACCCCTCGTTTGATAGAGAGTTTTCAAGAGTACGTATTTCTGTCTCTCGATTGTTTCTTGTAACATTAAGCTTGTTATTTTTAGATGTTCGATCGACAACTTGATGCTGCTTATCGTGGTAGCTAAAGTCTATCACTTCAGCCGTTGCAAAGTGAAGTTCAAGCCGTTTCTTTGCTTTTGTCGTTTCTGTCTTAAAGTTGCTAGATTTGTGATTGTTTTTGTCAACTGCCGTACCAATATCTATCATGTCATCATTGAAAGCTATTATGGACACTTTACTGATAGGATTAACTTCTAAACCAGTCTCAAGAGGATTTTTGATCTTTTGTTTTAAGATTTCGTGCCATACAGTGACTTCATTATTTAAATTGGTGATTGCTTGTCCTAGTTTTGAGCAGGCTTGTACATGCTCCGTCTTGAACTCGTTGTAGAATTCACTTTCTAAAGGTAGTATCGGTTGTTGAATATACTGACCAGAAAGCCATAGGTCAGCTTTTGTTAGGCGATCTTGAAAGGCCTTATAATCATCATTAAAATGCGCCTCAAGCATATTAATACGATCTATAGTGATTTCGTTTCCACAAAATTCACACTGCTTTGTTTCATTGCACTTATGAAGGTCAAGTCCGGATTCAACCCATGTTTTTATATCACCATGCTCAACAAGTCGTTGTATAGTTTGGCTGACGACGCTTGTTTTTAATAAATCGTTAAGTCGTTCTTTTGCTTTAGTGAAAGTTTGTTCGTTGATTGTTTGTTGATAGAAAGTTATAGGCGACTTTTGATCTGGCTTTGCTGCGTTGGTCAGTTCAATTATTTTCTTCTCATTAAGAAGTGGAATATCTGATTTGGTTTTCTCAATATTTTGCGAAATACATTGTTCAAACTTTGTCTTATTGTAGTTTAGGTAATAACTATCAGTGGTATCTATGGATTGAAGACTTGTTTTCATTCGCTTAGCACTTGCAGTGCCAAACTTTGACATTTCGCTCTCCAATTTCTTAATGCTTTGTATTTCCTCATTATATGCATCGGTATCGCTTTGCTGTTGGCTCTTTAATTGTTCTAATTTTTCACGTTCAGCAATCTTCTCTTTATCGACAAGAAGAATGCTTTTTACAACGTTATTCCACGAAATATTTTCTTCAATGAAGTCATGGTTGAAAGTGCAAATATTTAGCTTAGGTTCGTTGATATTGGCTTGAGTTATAGTTGAACCATCGTTAAGTTTTATAGAGAATTCTGCTGAAGGAAATCTTTCTGAAGAAGTATTGTTTTCGATGCAACGAAATAGAGATGAAAGCGTGGATTTTCCACTCCCATTCCAACCATAAAAAAGATTGTACTTAGAGAAATCATTGATGCCTTTATTTGAATGATTTTGGAATATTCCAAAGTTCTTAAGAGTTAGAATATTTTTTATCATTTTGCACTCCTTGCATTAAATATTATATTAACGTGGTTAAATTTAAATGACGTACTTCTAAAGCTATAGGTGATATAAAAAGTATAAATGACTGAATTATATATAGTTATATTTTTTAACTATATTAATACGTTATCAGTAACACGCAATAGTTACAATGAACTTGTAAGAGACATTGCAAATTGATATTTATAAAGAAACCTCATTATTTTCTCCTAGGAAATTTGAGCTTTCAACCTTGAATCAGTAGCAGAAATTTTATCAATCACATCAAAGTAAAATGCCTTGTACTGGTCAACTAAAACATCATTTCGACCAATCACTTTTCCATAATCACCAAAGTCTTCCCATGGAGAGTTATCGAGATCTTGTATCCAATAGGTCAAGTTTTCTTCATTGTTTTCACCATATAAAACAGCAACACGAGGTGAATCATTTTTAGAGATAGAAATGGCAACTGTAAATTTATTTGGGTGACCAGTTGGTATACGTAACCAATAATCAGCTTCCACATCGCCAAGTTGATTTTCAACTCGTCCACAGAAAAGTTTGATTTCAGTCTCACAGCAGTCACATGACGAAGACTCTAGTTCCTCTTCCTCAAATACCGAGAACTTATCCTTTTTTGTATAAGTGGTATATTCATAAGCTCGGTGAGATGATATCCCATTTGATTGTTCATCATACAAAGTACAACTCTTGGAAGTAACATAAAATAATGGACGAGACTTACTATCTTGTAGTTGGATTTCTAACTCAGTTAGCCCATTAGATAATGTATAGGGCATGCTGTTAGAAAGTATAGCTTTGATTCGAGGTTCATCAGCTCCCACGTCTGTATCCCATAGGTCTTCTATTCTTTCGAAATCTTTTTCTGAAACCTCAGCCCAAGCACCTAGACAATAATCGTTCTGGTTTTCAATAGGTAAAGGCAATAATCCTCTGACAAAAAAACGATTGTCATCTAGGATATAAAGGTCTGTACTTCCCTCAGCTCTTTCTTCCATATCTTTTTTTGATAAGGAGAATATTTCATCCGGTAAGCCAAAGGTTAATTCCATTTGGTTCGCGGGTAACATCTTGTCACAACAAGAGCACTTTATTAATTCACTCATATTTCTAATTACTCTTCAATCTTATTAGTATTCATAATCCATGGTTCTAAGCGACTTCCCCAGCTGATATCAACAGCATAACGAGGTGGCGTAATATCTCGTCTATCATCTCTTTTTAAATTAGACAGAGCTTCAACGTATTCTAAGGGAACCATAATATTTCTTACTGATAGGTGCTTTAACAGCAGGCTATAAGTTTTGTCATTGTTGTTGTAATAAGGTTTAGCTAAACCTTTAACAATAAGTATATTTTTTTGACCAGAGAACTTATTGGCCAATGACTCATAATCGGCAGATGCTTCAATAAAAAACAAACGACTCTTAGTTGTTTTTTCTCTTTCTAAGCTTTCACTATATTCGTTTTTCTTGCGACTACTTGTGTCATTTGGGTTTTCCTTAAAAGCCATAGAAGCGGTTTGATATTTATCTTCCGCTTTTATGATTTCTCCTTTATGCAGAGCGCCGTCAAACTCAAAGGCCCAATACAGTTCTCGCGACTCAACCCAGTAATTGTCTTTAACATCAGTTTGAGCAAAGCCAAGGGCTAATAATTCATCTTTGGTCATCCTTATGTCTCTTGAGTTATAAGGATAATAAGTTTCGTTTTTCCCAGTAGGCGTTCGCCAGTTAATGGAAAGTGACATACCAGAGTTCTCTTTTTGGGCACCACTATTGTACGGAAGAGAAAGCTCTCTTTCGGTCAGTGTTAATTGTGCTGTTGCATCGCCCATTCGGTTATAAGCAACCCCACCTAAAGCAGCTAAATTAGTGCCAATAAGAATCGTTAAGCCGATTAATAAGTGTTTTTTCATGATGCGACTCCTTCGCTTAAATTATTTAGACGAATTCGTTTAAACACAATTAATGCAAGCAATGCAGATAAACCTAAGACGAAGAAGAAGATATATTTGGGCATCCAATCCCACCACCAATCGAAGAGTTTTGTATAGAGGAATAAGATAAAAAATACATTACCGGTATTGGTAACCTCCTTCCAGTGGCGCTTAATACCTTGCCCAATTGCCGTTGCCGACAGTACAAAACCTATAAGCTGATAAAAGCCTTCAATGGAATCAGAAGACCAGCTTAAATAACTTATTTTTCCCCAATTCGACAATATCAGAATTGGCAGGAATACCATTATCATTGCCATAACTCGGTAGATGACGTCAAAGCCGCTGAATCGTTTGTGATTAACTAATTGAGGCATCATAAATATGACCAGACTAGGGATGAAAAAGTGTTCTGGCCTTTCGCCAAAGCTGATCCAATACATACCACTCCAAGTACCAATTTTCATGGCAATAAAGCTACTGATACTCACTATGCCGAAAAATAACAACAACCGAGCATTACAGGCGTAAGCGAGTAAGAAAGCAAAAGCTGCCCATACAGCAAAAGCATTGGGTGATGGGGTAATATTAAAGATTTGTCCAAGCATGGAAAGGTTCAATACAAAGCATGACAAGCTCACCAATGCTGCAATTTTAGAGAAGTAGGCACTTTTTTCTTTTTGAGCGAGATGCAACGACAATAAGAATAAAGTAACAGGTGCAATAATTAAAATTCCCACTTGAATTGGAGT